>CAYTHB010000012.1:0-57773 GCA_964437515.1 uncultured Sterolibacterium sp. | reverse complement strand
GCGATTCCACGACTTTGCGCTTGCCCATGTCGTGTGCCGCAACCCGCGAGAAGTTCGGGGTGCATACGGCTCAGGCGGGCGATCCGTATTGTCTGGCGCGTGCCAGCGGGCTGTACGCCGTGGCCAGTGGCTTGATGTTGCGGGCGGTGATCGGGCCGGACAAGACCGCCGAGCGCGATCAGTTGGTGGCGTTGCTGGATCATCTGGCGGCCGACGATTTGCTGGTGCTCGACCGCGGTTATCCGGCGTATTGGTTGTTCTGTTTACTGGCGCAGCGGCAGCGTCACTTTTGCATGCGTGTCGAAACTTCGTGGCCGGCGATCAGGGCCTTTCTGCGTTCCGGCCAGGACGACGCGGTGGTGACGATCAAGCCGGGTAGTGTTCATCGCGCCAGCTTCAATACGCGGGGCGTGCCGCTTGTTCCGCTGCACTTGCGCTTGATCCGCGTGCGGCTGCCGACCGGTCAGTTCGAGGTACTGGTGACTTCGCTGCTCGATCAGGCGGTCTATCCCCTCGCTGATTTCGCTGCGCTCTACCATTCCCGTTGGCGCATCGAGGAGGGGTTCAAGTTGTTGAAGGCGCGCATTTTGATCGAACAGTTCTCCGGCGAAACGCCGTTGGCGATCGAACAGGATTTCCATGCCAAGCTCCTGACCGCGAACCTGTGCGCCCTGGCGGCCTTTGACGCCCGCCAGTTGTTGTCCGCCGAGATGGCTTCTTCTCATACCGTCAATCTGACCTACACTCTCAAGGCGCTGCGCGCAGTTCTGCCTCGCATGTTGCTCGGTTTGGCTCTGCGCGATGAGTTTCAGGCGCTCCTTCATCTCCTCACCACCCACTTGCATCGCAAGCGACCTCACCGAAGTTGCCCACGAAAACCCAAGATCGCCAAGCCTCGCCGTCATCGGGCTTATAAGTGATCCGGGCATGAGGGGGGTTATTTTCGGGGCATTGCGTGGGGGATGGGTGGGTGTGATTTGGTAACGATTATTTCATCCTCTGCGGGTGGAGGTGGCTATCATGATCGTTAGTAATTTGCGCTGTTATAAGGGCTGGATCCGCGTGAAGCGTAGCCCAGTAGCGCGCGGGTATTGCCATCCATCGGAACCGCGTAATCGTAAGCGGCCAGAATGACATTGGTGCCGGGTTGCACCAGTTTCAGATTGATGAAGACCGCATTGGCACCTACACCGTAGGAGCCGACGATCACGGCTTGTGCCTTGTGCAGCTTGGCGATTTCGTTGATTTCACGCGTCAGGAGTAGTTCACCTTCATTCCGTTTGATATAAACATTTTCACGGAACTTCATTTCAACCATGCGGTAGCCCGTTTGGGAGAATACGGCTGAAATTTGTTCTGAGGCGATACGACCGAGGGTGGATGACTTCTCCAGCACATTGATATCGACCAATGTGGCAACAATCAGCGATTGATCGGGGTACAGCCGGTTCTGTGCCTGGTTGATCAAGGCGCGAGCAGCGGTTTGATTTGCCGAGATGAAGGGGTCTTCGCTGGCTTTCTCATAGGTGTATACCGCCGGTGTCGTGGATTTTTTCCACCAGAACCCCGAGCATCCACTCAATGAGGTCAGTAGCACACCTCCAAGAACAGCCGTGGCGATGAATTTTGTACGAGAGGATTTCATGGGATTCATTTGCTTCCTCCCGTCGTGCAGTAGCCTGCGCCGCAGTCACCCACGACACGCAGCCCGAGTCCTGTACTTCCTCCATCATTGAAGCAACCTTCAGGCTTCCAGCAATAGAGCGCGGCATCCGAGTCGGCGAGATAATACACATTGGTAGTGCGTGCCACGAATTGCCCTGCACGGGAAGCAGAGGTGGTCAGAACCAGTTCCAGTTGCGGTGTGCGACCCTTGGGATATTCAGCATCAACCCAGTTGGCAATATCACCCAATATTGCACCGCCCAGGACGACAGCACCCGTGCCATCGTGGTGTACGCTGATGTCATGCGCTGCCCAAAGTCCTGTCGTCAGCATCGTCAGATTGCCCGCACCCTTGTATTGATAGCGGTTTGGGCTGAATTTCACCGTCTGGGCTTCGATATTGATGTTGATGGTTCCAGGTGCGTTGGTTGCTACATTCATGCCCTTGTTGACTAGGCGTGAAATCATCTGGGCATGGAAAGCACGACCAAAAGCACTCTGCGGATTGGTCGGTGTGACGTAGATGGAAGGGCAATTTCCTGCAGGTGCTACGCAGGTCGAGCCTTTGAGCAGCGAAGCAATCAGGCTGTCTGCCATGTCATTGGCAATGAACTGCCAATGTTGTCCTGCTTGAAGTTTGAGTTGCTTCGTTGTTTGAAAGTTTGTGGCGATCGGTGCTTCGGTGTAGGGGTAGAGCGCGCAGCCCGTCAGCATCAATGTGACGGCCCCCAATGCCAGACGATTTCTCACAATGGAACTCCCTTTGTGTTTGTTATGGTGGTGGAAATATAAACGTATCATTTTGAAAAGAAAAGGCGGAAGACTTATTTTTTATGAATAGGATGTTCATGAAGAGGGTGTGTGTGGGCTTCACTGATATTGGAACCCGCTTCAGTAACGATGATATCGAGTGGAATATCATGGGATTCAGGGGCGATGCTGGCGACTCGCGCCAGTTCAAATCCGATACCGATGGTTAGCGGAGAGGGATGCAATGAGGCTAAGGTACGATCAAAGTAGCCTGAGCCATAACCGAGACGATAGCCTTGTTGATCAAAGGCATTGACGGGAATGAGCAGCACATCGGGGATGAGTTCTTCTTCTCTGGCAGGAAAGGAAATGCCGTAAGCGTCGGTCAGCAGTGCGCAATCCGGTGTCCATGCGCGAAACGTCAGCGGGCAGCGAGGTGCAGATACGACCGGCAGGCAGGCTTGTCTTTCTGGCGTTTCCGAAAGCAGACGCGTGACCAGCGGACGACAGTCGAATTCGGCACGGATGGGCCAATAGAATCCTAAAACACGAAATGGGTGTTGGTGCAGCAGTTTTTCCAGATGACTTTCGATGCGTTGCGAAAAATCCTGATGCGCATCGGCGGGTAGAGCCTGCCGTTCGATCAGCTTTGTGCGGCGCAGAGTGGCACGATCCGGGGTTTTTTCTGGATGAACCTTGTCGGGTGCGGGGAGAGAGGGTGCCATGTGCTATTCTTGGCGAGTGAAAGTACCCACTATAAACATGAAAATCTGGCTGTGCTTGTTTCTGCTGCTTTCTCTTGCTTCGCGGGGGCAGGCAGCACCCGGTGACGATCGTTTTCTGGCGGCTCGCGAGGCCTTTCGAACAGGTGATCGCGTTCATCTGTCCAATGAATACAACGGGATGGCATCAACGGCATCCTATGAGCTCGACCCGTGGATTGAATACTGGTATCTGCGCCAGCGTCTTGATGCCAGCAGTAAGGCGGGTAATGCCAGCAATATTGACGATGCCTATATTGCCGGGATTTCCGATTTTCTGAAGCGACAGGCAGGCACTTATCTGGCAGAACGCTTGCGGGGTGATTGGCTGCGAGCGATGGGTAAGCAGCGGCAGTGGGGGGCTTTTGCAACAGAATATCCTCAACTCAAGCAGCCGGATACAGAACTGAACTGTTATGCCTTGCAGGCGCGGATGGAGACTCAGGCACAGAATTCGCGTGAATCTCTTGCGGCTCTCGGTGAAGCGCGCCCCTTGTGGTTTTCCGTTCTTGATATGCCTGAAGGTTGCAAGCCGCTGATGAGCCGTCTGGTCGAAACGGGTCAACTGGATATCGATGATGTCTGGGATCGCATCCACTTATTGCTGGAAAACAAACGCTATAACGGCGCACGTCAGGTGGCGGATTTCCTGCCAGATACGCAGATTCCTGCATTAAAACAGTTGGAGGCCATTGCGGATAAACCCCAGCGTTATCTTGAAAAACAATTGTCGGCGCACTTTTCCAGTAAGCAGCAGGGACGGGAGTTGGCCTTATTCGCACTACAGCGGCTGGCACGTATCGAGCCTGCTCTGGCTGCGGTGCAGATGCGCAGATTGCAGGAGAAATTTTCAGAAAGTGAACGCAGCTATGCGTGGGGACAGATTGCCTGGCAGGGTGCTTTGCGTCATCAGCCCGAAGCATTGAATTGGTACGCTCTTGCTACGCAAGCTAAGGATATTCGTTTGAATGATGCACAACGTGCATGGCAGGTTCGCGCTGCGCTGCGTGCGCGTGACTGGCCGCGTGTGCAGCAGGCCATCATGCAGATGCCTGTGGCACAACGTGATCTGCCCGACTGGATCTACTGGCGTGCGCGTGCTTTGAGTGAGCAAGGAAGGGCTGATGATGCGCGTGGGCTGTATACCAAGATTGCGGGGCAGCCCAGTTTTTATGGCAATCTGGCGGATGAAGAACTGGGGCGTCGTATTACGCCGCCGCCTCGGGCACAGCCCCCCAATGCAGAGGAGCAGGCAGCGGCAGCCAGCGATCCTGGGCTTCGTCGTGCCTTGTCACTCTTCCGGCTCAATATGCGACTGGAAGGTGTTCGTGAGTGGAACTGGGCACTGCGCGACATGAATGACCGGCAGCTCTTGGCCGCGGCGAATCTCGCGCAACGCAGTGCCGTCTTCGATCGCGCCATCTATGCAGCAGAACGCACGCAAACGCAGCACGATTACGCCTTGCGCTATCTCGCGCCGTTTCGTGAGAATGTCATTCCGCAGGCACGCATGACCGATCTGGACAGCGGATGGGTCTATGGCTTGATGCGACAGGAAAGCCGTTTCGTGATGAATGCGCAATCTGGCGTCGGTGCGAAAGGATTGATGCAGCTTATGCCCAAGACAGCAGCATGGGTCGCCAAAAAAATCGGCATGACTCATTTCCATCCCGCCGATGTCACCCTGATGGATACCAATGTGGCCTTGGGAACGCACTACTTGCGCATGGTGCTGTCGGATCTCGACAATCATCCGGTGCTGGCTTCGGCTGCCTACAATGCCGGGCCAGGGCGTGCCCGCCGCTGGCGTGCCGACCAACCGCTGGAAGGGGCGATTTACGCTGAAACCATCCCCTTTGATGAAACGCGGGATTATGTAAAGAAGGTCATGAGCAATGCGGTGTACTACGCTGCGATGTTTGAAAACAAGCCGCAATCCCTGAAGTCGCGTTTGGGTGTGGTGGGTGCACGAGGCGGCGGAACGTCCGCAAAAGATCTTCCCTGATGCAAATCTACACGGTCGGCGGCGCTGTCCGCGATGAAATGCTCGGACGAACGGTGGTCGACCGCGATTATGTCGTCGTTGGCGCAACGCCTGAAGAAATGGTGAGTCTGGGTTATCAACCCGTGGGGAGCGACTTCCCCGTTTTTCTGCATCCAGAGACCCACGAAGAATATGCGCTGGCGCGTACTGAGCGAAAAACAGCACCGGGCTATCACGGTTTTGTTTTTCACGCGGATGCACAGGTCACGCTGGAAGAAGATCTGGCGCGGCGTGATCTGACCATCAATGCAATGGCGATGAGTCCGGACGGACAACTCGTCGATCCCTATGGCGGCTGTGCTGATTTGCAGGCGCGCGTGTTGCGCCATGTTTCTTCCGCCTTTGTTGAAGACCCGGTGCGGATACTGCGGATAGCGCGATTTTCAGCGCGCTTTGATGATTTCAGCATTGCGCCTGAAACGTTGGCGCTAATGCGGCACATGGTGAGCGAGGGAGAGGTCGATCATCTCGTTGCCGAACGTGTCTGGAATGAGATTGCACGCGGATTGATGGAAAACCGGCCATCGCGGATGTTTGAAAGTCTTCGTGCCTGCGGTGCATTGGCACGACTGCTGCCTGAACTGGATAAATTGTTCGGCGTGCCACAACGTGCGGATTACCATCCGGAAATCGATACCGGCGTGCATGTCATGATGGTCATCGACATGGCCGCACGTCTGAATTTATCCTTGCCTGCCCGTTTTGCTGCCTTGGTTCATGATCTGGGCAAGGGGCGGACGCCCCTCCATGTCTTGCCACGTCATACGGGACATGAGGCAGTGAGCGTCCGGCTCATCAAACCCTTGTGTGAGCGTTTGCGTGTGCCGGTTGAATGTCGTGATCTCGCCTTGCTGGTGGCGCAATATCACGGGGATATCCATCGCGGGGAACTGTTGCGTCCGGCAACGATGGTCAAGGTGCTTGAACGATGCGATGTGTTACGTCGGCCGGAACGTTTTCATGAATTGCTGGCGGCGTGTGAATGTGATTATCGAGGACGACAGGGTTTCTCTGAACGCGACTATCCGCAAGCCGCGATGTGGCAATCCGCGATGCAGGCCATGCGATCCGTCGATGCGGGCGCCATTGCTGCGGAGTGTCAGCGCTCAGCGCAAGCTTCGCGGATTCCCGAGCGCATCCATGAAGCGCGCGTATCCGCCGTTGCCGCGTTAAATTTTCAAAAACCGCAGCAACACGCCGAGTAAAAGTGAGAGCAGCACCGTGGTGGCAAAGGGGAATTGATACACCTGTCCTCGCCAGCGCACGCTCATGTCTCCGGGCAGTTGCCCCAGACGTAGCCAGCGTGCGAGCTTGGGCATGGCAACGCCCATGATGAAAACGGCAATGAAAATGGCCAACAACCACTTGAACATGATGTGGATAGAATGCGAGTTTAGAGTACAAGGCTCATCATGATAATCGCTTCATTCAATACGACGTTAGTCCATCGCTTGCCTGTGTTCATTTCTTCCGGATTCCAATAATGAGCAATACGCATGACCGCAAGGCTAGTCTGGAATTGCTTGTCAGAGCCCCCACGGGCAAGGTGTCTGCGCACAAAACACCGCTGCTATTCATTCATGGCGCGTATACCGCCGCTTGGTGCTGGGAAGAGTTTTTTCTGGACTGGTTTGCCGCACAGGGTTACTTCAGTTACGCGCTAAGTCTGTCGGGACACGGTGGGAGCCGTGGGCGTAGAGGGCTGGATAGCCTGAGCATCCAAGACTATGTGAATGACGTCATTGAAGTCGTGGCAACCCTGCCCGAACCACCCGTCTTGATCGGACATTCCATGGGGGGCTTCGTCGTCCAGAAGTATCTGGAACAACATCTTGCCCCGGCTGCTGTATTGCTGTGCTCCGTGCCGCCACAAGGCTTGGTGTCTTCCATGTTTGGCCTGATGTTCCAGAAACCGGGTTTGCTGGTTGAACTCAATAACCTGATGACCGGTCATCGTGTGTCGAGTCAAACATTGAAAGAAGCCTTGTTTGCACAGCCGATGGCACTGGCTGATCTGCAACGCTATTTGAGCAAGGCACAAGGTGAGTCCCAACGTGCGATCTGGGACATGACCCTGTTCAATCTGCCGCGCACCATGCGAGTGATGCGTACCCCACTCAAAATCATGGGGGCAGGGCAGGATCATTTGATTTCGCCTTCGCTGGTTCATATGACCGCGATGACGTATGGGCAGGAAGCCGAGATATTCCCTGATCTGGGGCATGGCCTGATGCTGGAACGTGACTGGCAGACCGTAGCCGAGCGCATTCGGGACTGGCTCGATGAGAAGGGAGTTTGATGTGATTATTACCTTTCAATCGAAAGCCAGTGGCGATGTCATCATGTTTGGTGATGTGGCACACCATATGATGAAGCTCATGGGCAAGGACATCACGGCACAGGGCATCGTGACGGTAGAACAATTACCGGATGCCATTGCACGTCTGCGCGCAGCAATCGTGCAGGACAAGGAAACGCATCAACGTCGAGTAGCAGAAGCATCGGATCAGCAAAAGGGTGCCTTTGACGCCTCCCCCGTATCGCCAGAGGCATCCTCTTCCAGCGGCGCGGTCAGTCTGACCCAGCGTGCGATTCCTCTATTGGAATTGCTGGAACGTTCCTTACGTCGAAAGACGCCTGTACTCTGGGGTGTGTGAGAGCATGAAAATATGAGCAATCAGTTCCAGTTGATGCGCGAACAGCGCTTTCGCCCTTTCTTTTTCACCCAGTTTCTGGGTGCGTTCAATGACAATGTTTTCAAGACGACGCTGATTACATTGGTTACCTTCCATGCGGGTCGGCTTACGCACATGGATGGCAAAACACTGGCGACCCTGTTGCCCGGTCTTTTCATCCTGCCCTTCTTCTTGTTTTCGGCTACTTGCGGACAGATTGCCGACAAGTATGAAAAGGGACAGGTCGCGCGTGCCGTGAAACTCTTTGAAATCGGCGTGATGCTGCTGGCCGCCTGGGGATTCGTGAACCAGATGCTGTGGCCGCTGGTCACGGCCTTGTTTTTGATGGGACTGCATTCAACGCTGTTTGGCCCGGTCAAATATGCCTATCTTCCGCAACAGTTGCGTTCTGAAGAGCTGGTCGGTGGCAATGGCATGATAGAAATGGGCACTTTCGTCGCCATTCTGCTTGGGCAAATCGGCGGCGCATGGCTGGCAACACGTCCAGAAGGGGGTGAATTGGCCGCATTCACCGTGGTGGTCATCGCCGTGCTGGGCTATCAGGCCAGTCGCGCAATTCCACTTTCTCCTGCAGCTGATCCCCAACTCAAAATCAACTGGAACCCGCTGACCGAGACCTGGCGAAACATCTCCTTCGTCCGTCGTAATCGCACCGTGTGGCTTTCCATCTTGGGCATCTCGTGGTTCTGGTTCTATGGAGCGACGCTTCTTGCCCAATTCCCCAGCTACGCGCGTGAAGTGCTGCTTGGAGACGAAAGCGTGTTCATTCTGCTGCTCGCCGTGTTTTCCGTGGGCGTGGGCAGCGGTTCCCTGCTCTGCGAAAAACTTTCCGGTCGTCTGGTCGAAATCGGTCTGGTGCCCTTTGGAGCGGTAGGGCTGACGTTGTTTGGAGCCGATTTGTATTTTGCCAGTCCAGCATTGCCCACAGCCAGCGCAACAATGGTGGCCGCCGATTTCCGCAGCTTTCTTTCCGTCATGGCGCATTGGCGCATCCTGGTCGATATCGCCTTGATCGGCATGTTTGGCGGCTTTTATATCGTCCCCATGTATGCGCTGATCCAGACGCGCAGTGAAGTCAGCCATCAATCACGTGTGATTGCGGCCAATAACATCATGAATGCCTTGTTCATGGTGGCTTCTGCCGGTTTGTCCATGCTGGCTTTCAAACTGGGTCTGACGATACCCGAATTGTTCCTTGCCACGGCGCTGTTCAATGCGGTGGTGGCCATCTATATCTACACGCTGGTTCCTGAATACCTGCTGCGGTTCATGTTCTGGATATTGATTCATAGCTTTTATCGCTTGAAAAAAGACGGCATCGAACATATCCCCGCCGAAGGTGCTGCGTTACTGACCTGCAATCATGTCAGCTTTGTGGATGCACTCATCATCTCGGCAGCTTGCCCGCGCCCCATACGCTTCATCATGGATCATCGCATTTTCAAAATACCCCTTTTGAATTTCATCTTCCGCGAGAGCCGCGCCATTCCAATTGCTCCGGCAAAAGAAGACCCACAGATGCTGGAACGCGCCTATGCCGAAGTGGCGCGCGCGCTAGCCGAGGGTGATTTGGTCTGTATCTTCCCCGAAGGCGCGATTACCTGGACGGGGGAACTGGGCCCCTTCAAAGGCGGAACGGCACGCATTCTTGAGGCCAGCCCCGTTCCGGTCGTCCCGATGGCTTTGCGCGGCCTGTGGCAAAGCTTCTTCTCGCGCAAGGACGGCCCGGCCATGACGCATTACGAACGATTCAGACCCTTCCGTGCCGTGCGTCTAATCGTCGGCGAGCCACTGACGCCTAATGATGCTACGCCTGATAAATTGCGTGAGCGGACACTCACAATGCGTGGCAAGGCACGCTGATCGATTTTCGATCAAAGGCGCGTCAAGTTTTGGGTTGTTTGCAGAAGTTTCTGCACTGACGGATGATCGGGGGACATCACTTCAGAAGAAGGAATGTTGATTTCACGGCGGAGAATTTCATTCAACGAAGAAAAGCCCCATGCAGTCATTGTCAACGATGCTATTCACATAGAGCGATCTTCGTTCAGCAACGGAAAAAATTCCCCTCCGCTGGAGGGGTGGCCGGCGAAGCCGGACGGGGTGGTGCGCCCCACTTGTAATCAAAACCCGCACTCAATCGAGGCGCATCATTGCACATCGTGAATTGTTCTTTCATAATGCGGCAAAGGTTGCGCATCACCTGCACAGCCTAATATAGCCGCACCCTTACACAATGAGGAGCCGTGATGTCTGACATTTCACAAGAACCCGTCCCTGGCCTGATTGCGGATGACGATGTGCAGGAAACCCGCGAATGGCGCGAAGCATTGGAGGCCGTGATTCAGCGTGCCGGCCCCGAGCGCGCGCATTTCCTCATCGAAGAACTAATTACATTGGCGCAGCGTACCGGCATCAATCTGCCCTACAACGCCAATACCGATTACATCAACACCCTTCCCGCCAACCAGCAGGTGCTCGCTCCCGGCGATTACGCCATCGAGGCGCGTATTCGCAGCTATGCGCGCTGGAACGCGCTGGCGATGGTGATGCGTGCGAACCGGCGCGAGTCGGGCATCGGCGGACATATCGCCAGCTTTGCTTCGGTGGCGACCTTGTTCGATGTCGGTTTCACCCATTTCTGGCACGCGCCTACCGCCGAGCATGGCGGTGATCTGGTGTTCTTTCAGGGGCATTCCTCGCCGGGCATCTACGCGCGTGCTTTTTTGCTCGGGCGGCTCACCGAAGAACAGATGGATAACTTCCGTTTCGAGGTGGATGGCAATTCGCTGCCGTCTTATCCGCATCCGTGGCTGATGCCAGATTTCTGGCAGTTCCCCACGGTGTCGATGGGGCTGGGGCCGTTCCAGGCGATTTATCAGGCGCGTTTCATGAAATACATGGAATGCCGTGGACATATTCCGGCGGGTAGCTCGGCGCAGCGCAAGGTGTGGGCGTTCATGGGCGATGGCGAGATGGACGAGCCAGAGTCGATGGGCGAGATCAGCATGGCGGGGCGCGAGAACCTCGACAACCTGATTTTCGTGGTGAATTGCAATCTACAGCGGCTGGACGGCCCGGTGCGTGGCAATGGCAAGATCATTCAGGAACTCGAAGCCGATTTTCGCGGCGCGGGCTGGAATGTCATCAAGCTGGTCTGGGGCAGCTACTGGGATCCGCTGCTGGCGCAGGACAAGAGCGGGCTACTGAAAAAGCGCATGATGGAATGCGTCGATGGCGATTACCAGACTTTCAAATCCAAGGATGGGGCGTATGTACGCAAGCACTTCTTTGGCAAGTATCCCGAGCTGGCGCGTATGGTGGCGCACTGGTCGGATGAGGATATCTGGAATCTCAATCGTGGCGGCCACGATCCGCACAAGGTCTATGCGGCGTATCACGCTGCAGTGAACCACAAGGGGCAGCCGACGGTGATCCTCGCCAAGACCATCAAGGGCTATGGTATGGGCACCTCCGGTCAGGCGCAGAACATCACCCATCAGCAGAAGAAAATGGGGACGACCTCGCTGAAGGATTTTCGTGATCGTTTTGGCTTGCCGATCAGCGACGAGGACTTGGAGAAGCTGCCGTATCTCAAGTTTGCCGAAGGCTCACCCGAGTTGGAATACATGCGCGCGCATCGTCAGGCACTGGGCGGTTATCTACCGGCGCGCCGCGAACGTGTCGCCACCGCGCTGCAAGTGCCGCCGCCTGAAGCATATGAGTCGTTCTACAAAGCATCGGGCGATGGCCGCGAGATTTCGACGACCATGGCGTTTGTGCGCATCCTCAATGTGCTCATCAAGGATAAGTCGTTGGGCGCACACATCGTTCCCATCGTACCGGACGAATCGCGCACCTTTGGCATGGAAGGCATGTTCCGTCAGTTGGGCATCTGGAATCAGCTCGGGCAGCTCTACACCCCCCAGGATGCCGACCAGCTGATGTTCTACAAGGAATCCAAAACCGGGCAGATTTTGCAGGAGGGCATCAACGAGGCCGGTGGCATGGCGGACTGGATTGCCGCTGCGACATCGTATTCCACGCATGGCGTGCAAATGTTGCCAGTGTATATTTTCTATTCGATGTTCGGCCTGCAACGCACCATGGATTTCATCTGGGCGGCTGCCGATCAGCGTGCACGGGGCTTCTTGGTGGGCGGCACGGCAGGGCGCACGACGCTCAACGGCGAGGGTTTACAGCATGAGGATGGTCATTCGCATGTACTTGCCGCGACCATTCCCAACTGCATTGCTTACGATCCCACGTATGCCTATGAAGTGGCCGTGATCGTGCAGGATGGCGTGCGTCGAATGGTGACCGAACAGGAAGATGTTTTCTATTACCTGACGGTGATGAACGAAAACTACGAGCAGCCGGCCATGCCCGAGGGCGTCGGTGCGCTCGAAGTGGCTGCCGACATTCTCAAAGGCATGTACAGCTTCCGCAAGGCGGTGGCATCGAATGCTGCACGCGTGCAGCTGCTTGGTTGCGGCACGATCTTCCGCGAGGTCATCGCGGCCGCCGAGTTGTTGCGAGCAGACTGGGGTGTCGAGGCCGATTTGTGGTCGTGCCCCAGCTTCACGGAACTGGCGCGCGATGGGCAGGCATGTGACCGCTGGAATCTGCTGCACCCGGCAGAAAAGCCACGTCTGTCGCATGTCGCGCAATGTCTGGCGGATACGCGCGGTCCGGTGATTGCTGCTAGCGATTACATTCGCATGTATGCCGAGCAGATACGCCCTTATGTGTCGCGCACTTATAGCGTGCTGGGGACGGACGGTTTTGGTCGTTCCGATACGCGTGCCAAGCTGCGCCATTTCTTTGAGGTCGATCGTTACTGGGTCACCGTGACGGCACTGAGCGCGCTGGCCGACGAGGGGCAGATCGAACGGCAGCGCGTGAGTGAAGCGATTGCCAAATATGGTCTGCCCACCGACAAGCCCAACCCGATGAAGGTGTAATCATGGCTCAACTCATGGAAGTCAAAATCCCCGATATTGGCGGCTTTGCCGATGTTCCCGTCATTGAGATTTCGGTCAAGCCCGGCGATGTGGTTAAAGCGGAAGATACGCTGCTGACGTTGGAGTCCGACAAGGCCACCATGGAAGTGCCAGCGCCGATGGCGGGGGTGGTCAAAGAAATACGGGTCAAGGTGGGCGACAAGGTGGCGGAAGGCACGCTGGTGCTGATTGTCGAAACAGATGATGTTTCAAGCGCTGCGACCTCTTTGCCCAAGGCAGAAACACTGCCTCCCCCTGTAGCACCCACGAATCCCCTTCCATCAACGAATCTCGCACCTGCACCTAAGCCGATTCCTGCGGCTGCCACACCCGACACAGCGCCGGTTCTGTCTGCCACAACAGCGCGTGTCGACCCGCTAGATTTTCGTCCTTCCCCGCTGGAGTCCATCGCGCCACCGCTGGTGCATATTCCATCGCCTGCCGAAGTGGTGACGGATATGACGGGCAGCGACCATGTGCCTCACGCCAGTCCTTCCATTCGTGCGCTGGCACGGGAGTTGGGCGTGAATCTGGTGCAAGTCAATGGCAGCGGCCCAAAAGGGCGCATCACGCGCGAAGATGTTCATGCTTATGTCAAGTCGATGCTGACAGGCGCGGCGGTGCAGACGAGCGTTACCAGCAGTGGTAGCGGCGGTGGTGGCGGGCTGAATCTGCTGCCTTGGCCGAAGGTGGATTTCAGCAAGTTTGGCACGATTGAAACGCAGCCACTGTCGCGCATCAAGAAGCTTTCCGGCGCGAATCTGGCACGCAACTGGGCGATGATTCCGCATGTCACACAGTTTGACGCGGCGGATATCGGTGAGTTGGAGGCCTTGCGCGTCACGCTCAACAAGGAGCATGAAAAGAGCGGCGTGAAGCTCACCATGCTGGCGTTTCTCATCAAGGCCAGTGTCGCGGCCTTGCAGAAATTCCCCGAGTTCAATGCCTCACTCGACGGCGACAATTTAGTCCTGAAAAAATACTTTCACATCGGCTTTGCCGCCGATACGCCGAATGGTCTGGTCGTGCCGGTGATCCGCGATGCCGAGCGCAAGGGCTTGCTGGAGATTGCCACGGAAATGGCGGCACTCTCGAAGAAGGCGCGCGAAGGCAAGCTTTCGCCTGCCGACATGCAGGGCGGCTGCTTCTCGATTTCCAGTCTCGGTGGCATTGGTGGCACAGCGTTCACGCCCATCATCAACGCGCCGGAAGTCGCCATTCTCGGCGTTTCCAAGAGCGAGATGCAGCCGAAATGGGATGCAGCCAGCCAGCAGTTCCAGCCACGATTGATGTTGCCCTTGTCGTTGTCGTATGACCATCGCGTGATTGATGGTGCGGCGGCGGCACGGTTTACGAGTTATTTGGGGCAGTTGCTCGCCGATATGCGGAGGGTCTTGCTGTGAGTGGCGTGATCGAAGTCAAGGTGCCGGACATCGGCGATTTTCATGATATTCCGGTGATCGAAGTGCTGGTTAAGGTCGGCGACAAGGTGGAGGCCGAAGCCTCACTGGTGACCTTGGAATCCGACAAGGCGACGCTGGATGTGCCTGCGCCGCAAGCCGGTGTGGTGCGTGAGGTCAGGCTGAAGGTCGGCGACAAGGTGTCACAGGGCAGCGTGGTGCTGTTGCTGGAAGGGGAGGCTGCCTCGAGCGTGGTTGAGGCACCGGCTGCTGTTGCAAGTCATCAACCCGATGCCCCTCTCGTGCAAGAAGCGAGCGGGCGCAGTCTGCCAGATGAAAATGCAGTCGATCTGCTGGTGCTGGGCGGCGGGCCGGGGGGCTATTCGGCGGCGTTTCGCGCGGCCGATCTGGGGCTCAAGGTGACTCTGGTCGAACGCTATGCGACGCTGGGCGGGGTCTGTCTCAATGTCGGTTGTATTCCCTCCAAAGCCTTGCTGCATGTGGCAGCGGTCATTGAAGAAGCGCAACATGCGAACGATTTTGGCGTGAGTTTTGCCGCGCCGCAGATTGATCTGGACAAGTTGCGCGCGCACAAGGAAAAAGTGGTCGGCAAGCTCACGCAAGGCTTGGCGGGCATGGCCAAGGCGCGCAAGGTCGAAGTGGTGCTGGGTACGGGACGCTTGGTCGATGCCCATCATCTGCTGGTCAGCACGCCAGCGGGCGAGCAAACCATTACCTTCAAGCAAGCCATCATCGCCGCCGGTTCGGAGGCAGTGCGCCTGCCCTTCCTGCCGCAAGATGCACGCATCATTGACTCCACTGGCGCGTTGCAACTGCCGTTCGTACCGAAACATCTGCTGGTGATCGGCGGCGGCATCATCGGGCTGGAAATGGCAACCGTATATTCCGCACTGGGTGCGCGCATCAGCGTGGTGGAAATGACCGATGGCCTGATGCCCGGCGCGGATCGCGATCTGGTCAAAGTATTTGAAAAACAGAACGCGCACCGCTTTGAAAAAGTGATGTTGAAAACCCGTGTGACGGCGGTGGAAGCGCGTGCCGAAGGCATCCGCGTGAGCTTTGACGGCGAGCAAGCACCCGCGCAGCCGCAAGACTATGACCTCGTGCTGGTCGCCACTGGTCGCGCCCCCAACGGCAAGAAAATCGGCGCTGAACAGGCCGGTGTAGCGGTCGATGAGAAAGGATACATTTCTGTCGATCGGCAGATGCGCACGAATGTGCCGCACATCTTTGCCATTGGCGACATCGTCGGCCAGCCCATGCTCGCGCACAAAGCGGTGCATGAGGCGCATGTGGCTGCCGAAGCCGCTGCCGGACAGAAAGCCTTCTTCGATGCGCGGGTCATCCCGTCAGTCGCCTACACCCATCCCGAAATCGCCTGGGTGGGACTCACGGAAATTCAGGCTAAGGCGCAGGGCATCAGCCTCGACAAAGGTATCTTTCCCTGGGCGGCTTCCGGCCGGGCGATTGCCAACGGCGCGGACTATGGCTTCACCAAGCTGCTGTTCGATGCAGAGAGTCATCGCATCATCGGCGGAGCCATCGTTGGCCCCGGCGCAGGTGACATGATCGGCGAAATCGCCCTCGCCATCGAAATGGGCGCAGATGCCATCGACATTGGCAAGACCATTCACCCACACCCCACGCTGGGCGAAACCGTTGGCCTGGCGGCAGAAGCGGCGCATGGCAGTTGCACTGATTTGCCGCCGCGAAGACGTTAGATATTCTCTTGTGCCTGAGCTGTAAGATTCATTCTGAAATGAGGGCTGGATGAGTCTCTTCGGTTTGTTTCGACGTAAAAAATACCAGCGCTGCGGCTTGCCGGAATGGCACGGTCAGGTGTTTGATATCGAAGATGAGCGTATTCCCTTACCGATCCGTGTCGCGGTTGCACGGGATTATCAATTGGGCTACGAGCTGTATTTCGTCAATACCGATCTGGGTGGTGAATGGTGGCTGCTGGACGGTGAGGAATTTATCGAGGCTTACTGGTTGCCAGATTGACGGGGTAGAGGGAAGGGTGTGTGCTCGATGTGAAGGCGTGGGCAACGGCTTGCAGGTCTATGCAGCTTGCAACAGAAAGCCTCGAATGGAAAGACGATGGCACCGCTTTCTGTGCGTTCTAGAACCCCAGCCGCGAGCAGTGCTGTGACATCGGCATGAACTGCCTTGATATCGCGGTCGACTCGCCGTGCCGTTTCGCGGATGGATACGGGGCTTGCGCCACAAAGTGCCTTAAGTATCTCCCAGCGTTTTGCGGTGAGCACTTTCCAAAGAAGCTCAGGCGTGGCAAAACTGATTCGAGCGGTTTTCTCCGTCTTGCCAGACTGCCAAGCCTGAGCAAAACCAGCCATTGCTTCCTTGGGAGAGCGAACGTCAAGAGTCAGTGTTTTCACGGTTCTACCTCGTAACATCATGTTGGAAATCAGCGAGCAATGTTTGATTGAGCCCTTAAACTGCTGTAAATCGGGTGACGGGAGCTACCTGATGTGGCACGGGTCGCTGTTCTCTTTGGCATTACCGAGCCTTGATTTTGCGTATTGCCCCTGGGTATTGCGCGACTAGGGCATCGGCTGTCAGCAGCGTGATGCCCTCGACGGTTGCTTGAGCCACCAGTATGCGATCGAACGGATCCTTGTGGAGAGTCGGCAAGTCGGCAACGGCGAGGATGTGACGGCTGTTGATGGACAACTCGCCATAGCCGTTGTCGAGCAGACCACGCCGTAGCAGGTGCGCGTTGACACGAAAGTCATTGCGACCAAGCCCCTGCTTGATGACGATTTCCCACAGGCTTGCGGCACTGAACAGGAGTTCGTTCTCTGGTGCGTCGAGCAGCTCGCGCACACCGCGTGACAGACGCGTAGGTTGAGCTGCAGCCCAAAGCAGAAGATGTGTATCCAGCAACAGCTTCATGCGCCACCGCCGAAAAGCTGCTCAATTTCCATGCTGCCCATGGTGTCGAAATCGTCGGGCACTTCGAACTGCCCGGCCATGAAGCCCAGCCGCTTGGTCAGTGTCGCATCGGGAGCATCAAGCGGCACAACCTTCACCAACGGCTTGCCGGCCTTGGCAATCACGAACGACTCGCCTTTCGCCGCTTGGTCGACGAGGCGTGACAAATGTGTCTTGGCTTCATGAATATTGACGGTCTGCATGACAAACTCCGATTAGACTAAGTCTTGTTAGTTTAGTTTGTAGGATCAATCACAACAAGCTCGACAAGCCAATTTGCATTGTCATCGAAGGGGCGGCACAGGTCATGCATATGCCATTGATGCATGGATATCAAAGTGACGGGTGGTGACTCGCTGTGCTGACATGAAAACGGCCATCCGCACCCCACGCTGGGCGAAACCATTGGCCTGGCAGCGGAAACGGCCGATGGAGGGGCGTGATGAGAATAACGCTTCGCTCGTTTCACGCTTTATGGGTGTGAGAGGGCGATCATGTGCGTTAGCCCAGAAACAAGCGATATGCCGGATTCTGCGTTTCGTCCCAGTAGCGGTAGCCCAGACTTTTCAAAAAGCGGCGGAAGTGCTGCATTTCTCCGGCGGGAGCCTGCATACCGACCAATACGCGGGCGTAGTCTGCACCGTGGTTGCGATAATGGAATAAGGAAATGTTCCAGCCCGCACTCATGCTTTCGAGAAAACGCATCAGTGCGCCGGGGCGTTCGGGGAATTCAAAGCGGTAGAGTAGTTCGTTCTTCACTTGCGGCGCATGGCCACCGACCATGTGGCGCACATGCAGCTTCGCCATTTCATCGTCGGAAAGATCGAGTGTGGCGAGCCCCTGTTTTTTGAGCGAAGCCACCAGACGCGCCGTTTCTTCGCGATGGGCGACCTGCACGCCGACGAACACCTGCGCTTCCTGCGGGCAGGCATAGCGGTAGTTGAATTCGGTGATGTTGCGCGCGCCGATCAGGGTGCAGAATTTGCGGAAGCTGCCGGGCTTTTCCGGGATACTCACTGCCAGAATCGCCTCGCGATGCTCGCCCACTTGCGCGCGCTCGCTGACAAAGCCCAGCCGATCGAAATTCATGTTGGCACCGGAGGCGACCGCAACGAACGTTTGATCCTTCAATTTGTGTTGCCGTGCATAGGCTTTTGCACCCGCAATCGAAAGCGCGCCCGCTGGTTCGAGGATGGAACGGGTGTCTTCAAAGACATCCTTGATGGCTGCGCACAGCGCATCGGTATCGACCAGTACCATGTCGTCTACCAGCTCACGGCATAGGCGAAAGGTTTCGCTGCCCACTTGTTTGACGGCAGTGCCATCGGCAAATAGCCCGACATTGTCCAGTGTGATGCGTCGCCCCAGGCGCAAGGATTGCTCCATTGCATCGGCGTCCAGCGTTTCCACACCAATGATTTTTGTTTCAGGCCGAAGTCGCTTGATGTAGCTGGCAATCCCGGCAATCAGCCCGCCACCACCGACCGGACAGAAGATGGCGTCGATGGGCTCGGGGTGCTGGCGCAGAATTTCCATGCCGATGGTGCCTTGTCCGGCAATGACATCGGGATCGTCATAGGGATGCACCAGCGTATAGCCGTATTTTTTTTCGAGTTGCAGTGCGTGAGTGTAGGCTTCCTTGAACGACTCACCGGCGAGTACCACTTCGCCATCGCGCCGCTTGACGGCATCAATTTTGATTTGTGGGGTGGTGAGCGGCATGACAACGACTGCGCGACAGCCCAGTTTCTGCGCCGAGAGGGTCACCCCTTGCGCATGATTGCCTGCTGAAGCGGTGATGACGCCCTTTTTGCGCTGCGCGAGCGTGAGCCGCACCATCTTGTTGTAAGCACCGCGCAGTTTGAAAGAAAAAACGGGCTGCATGTCTTCACGTTTGAGCAGAAAACGATTGCCGTGACGCGCGGAAAGATTCGGTGCCAGCTCTAACGGTGTTTCAATCGCGACGTCATAGACGCGTGCGTTGAGAATTTTTTCGAGGTAATCAATTTTGTTTCGCGACATGAGGGCTCGCCTGTGTCTGGATTATCCTAGAAACCGTAGTTGGACACCTTCGAGTGTGCATTTTACGGGTTGTCTGGCAAGGCGCGGAGGGTACCAACTGGGCGCATGGCCACTCCCTGCAACGATGACCGAAGGAAATCCCTGTGGGAAGAGCAACGCGGACAGGCGACCCGTAAAATGTGCAATCGATGGTGTAGTGCATTCATTCGTAAGGCGAAGGCAATAGATAATGAAAAACTCAAAGAATGAGTGGAGTTTGTGATGATGATAAGCGGTCAACTGCGGTTTCTAGGATTATAAAATCAGCGCGCGCCCAGTTGTTGCAGGGCTTCATCCTGTGGACGTTCTTTGGCCAGCTCTTTCCAGTAAACATTCGCTTCTTGTGTTGCGCCGGCATTGTCCAGCATCGTGGCGTAGATCAATCGGTCTGAAAAGCTGGCGCCGGGCTTGGGTTTGCGCTGGTTGAGTGAGGTACGGGTGGGGTTGTCCAGCAAGGAAAATTCCGTACTGGCGGATTGACTACCGCCGGTGTGATCGATCGCCTCGACGGTCCAGCGATAATTTTCTCCGGGGAGTAGTCTGACATGAGCGGGTAGTTTGATCTGGGGGCTGGCGCTGCCAGTCTGGTGCAGCAAGTCACCTTGTGCATTACGCAAGGTGAAGGTGTAACGCTTGGCATTGGGCAGGGCTTGCCAGATAAAGTCGTCGGGGCGGTTGACGAGTTTGGTGTCTGCAGGCTGGCTGAGTTGCAGAGTGCCGAGTGCCTTCATTTCAAAGGTCGCGAGTGCCTGGTGATCGCGCTGGCGAGCACTGTATTGTTGTGTGGCATTGCTTTGTTTGGGGTCGAGACTACGGCGAGTGATCTTGCTGCTGCCAGTGTCACTGCGTGGTTCGTTGGCTTCAATGATGGCTTGCGTCGGACCGTTCAGTGTGTATTCGCGCGGCTGGGCAAAGTAGGTGACGGAGACATGCGCTCCTTTGTCGAGTTGCAGCTTTGCGCCGCTGGGCAGATAGGCCATGATGCCCAGCGGTGTTTGTTTGCCACCTTCCACGATCCATGCCTTGCCCTGAACGTCTGTCGTCATGGCGATGGGGTTCTCCGCCCATGCGTGCAGAGAAGTCAGCAGTCCGAAGGCCAGCGCAGCGAGGCAGGAGGCGTTTAGCGTTTTCATGATGGGCTCCTTTGTAAGAAAGTTATGAATTTGTAGCGGAAGCAGGGGGCTGCCAGCCATAGACGGGAATATTGCTGTGTCCCTTGATGGCTTGTGTTCCAAGATCGTGGAGTTGTAATTGCTCGGGATGACCGGCTTCGAACGCGGCAACGGCGGAACAAACCAAAGGATAGCCCACATCTTTGGTGAGACTTTCAAGACGCGAGGCCACATTGACGGCATCGCCGATGAGCGTGTATTCGTGACGATCGACAGACCCGACATGGCCGGCCAATACATCGCCGGTATGAATCCCGATACCAATGGCGACGGGGGTATGGCCGCGCTGTACCAGTTCAACATTGAGTGCGTCCAGTCGCGCCAGCATGTCCTTCGCGGCTTCAAAGGCACTCAGACTGACATTTTCAAGGGGCTGTGGCGCACCAAAGGAGGCCATGATGCCGTCACCGATGAATTTGTCGATCATGCCGCCGTGGTTCTGGATGGCCGTGGTCATTTCGGCAAAATAAGTGTTGAGCAAGTCGATGGTTTTTTCAGGCGACAAGGACTCGGATCGCGTGGTGAAATTCCGGATATCGGCAAACAACACGGCGGCATGAATGCGCTCGCCTCCCAGTTCGGGCTTGATGCGACCGCTCAGTATTTCCTTGAGCACCGGCGGGCTGACATAGCCGGAAAATGCCGCGCGTAGCTGACGTTTTTCACGGTAGCTGAGGAGCGATTCGTAAGACAGACGCGCCAGAAAGCTGATGCTGATGTACAGCATCAGACTGGCGACCGGCAGAAAAGTACCTGTGGTCAGCAGTCCCATGCCGAGTACAGGCAGTGCCAGCAGCGTTGCCAGATAAAGCCCCGCCTTGTAGCGATTGCCCGGATGCCACCAGAATAGCGTGCTCAACACCGCGAACAGTATCGTCAGCGCATTGGAAAGTGCTTGTATCATCCCGTGTTGTTTCAGGCTGCGTAGTATTTGGGCGTGAATCAGCACTCCTGGCTGTTGCAAACGCTCAGGCTCCCATCCTGAGAGTGCCACCGGCAACCGGTGGCGATCTTCAAAAGGCAGCACAGCCCCCAGCAGTACCGCTTTGCCGGCAAAGTGGCTGCGGAGTTTTTCGGTGTCGCCCTGCTGAATCCAGGAGAGCACGTCCATCAGGGAAAGATAGGAAAACGGGCTGCCCAGACTGTAATCGATATAGCCGATCCGTTGAATGGTGGCATCAGGAACCCCCATTTTCTCAGCCATGCGCGCAGATAGTGGCGTCACCGGACTATCGGGATGACACAAATCACGCGTATATCGACGCGCTACGCCATCGTCATCCAGACAGACGGCGACCGAAGCCAGCGCAGATTCGCCCCCGGCCATCGCGATATAAGGAGGAAAAATCGGCCGCATGACGCCACGCTGATCGATGGATTGTCCCAATATCAAGGGTGTCGTTGTGTGCAAGGAGTGTATTCCGCGTAGCAGGCTTAGATCGTAACGTGGAATCAGAAAGTCATAAGACCGCACCGGCAATACCACGTCAAACCCCACCACGGCAGGTCGAGCCTGAGCCAAGCCTTCCAGCAATTGCCCCAGGTGGGGATGCCACAAGGCATACGGTTCTTTGAGCCCGAGATACGTTTTTTCATCGATACCAATGACAAGCACATCCTCCTGCAATGGCTGCGGATGAATGGAACGTAATACACGAAACTCCTGATCCAGTAGATGGCGATCCAGTGGCGCGGATAGCTGAAAAACCTGCAATCCGAGGATGACAGCAAGAACCAGCAGAAAACCCAGCAACAAGGGGCGGGCAGGCAAGGTCATGTGAATTTACAGAGGGAGTAATGTCTGGATTATCCTAGAAACCGTAGTTGGACGCCTTCGAGTGTGCGCTTTTGGGGCTGTCTGGCAAGGCGCGATGAGGCGCATGGCCGCTCCCTGCAACGAAGAGCAACGAAGCTAGACAGCCCCAAAAGCGTGCAATCGACGGCGTAGCGGTCTCACCCACAAGATGAAGCTGATAGATAATGAAAAACATACAGCATGAGCGGAGTTTGTGATGATGATAAGCGGTCAACTGCGGTTTCTAGGATTATAAGCAACGCACGAACAGACCAAGTGCTGACAATATTGTCTTGGATAGTGCTCGCTTCTTTCGTTTGGGTTCTTTCGCGCACATTCGCGTTAAAATAGAGGTTCCTTCGAAAGAACCGTCATGGTCGCAACCATGAAAGGCTTTCATTCTTACTGCTCAAGTGGTGAAGATGACTATGCCTTTCATTTCTCTGTGTCCCGAGATTACTCGGGCTGACGCGCTCACTCTCATTGACTGGCTGGACGATGAAAGAGTCGTCCGCTATTTGAGCGATTCTCAACATGTTTCCCGGTTCATCGAGGATGTCATCGGACGGGTTCAATTGCCTGTCCTGACCCATCTATTCAACCAGGGTGGTCGATTCTTCATGGCCTATGACAGGCACGAAGTACCTGTTGGCTTTGTGCGCCTCGTCAAAACCGGGCGGAACTGCGAAATGGTTCTGGTCATTGGTAAGCGTGACAACTGGGGGCGCAAGCTCGGTACCAGCGTCATCCGTGAAGGCATGAAACTCGCATTCTTCGAAATGCGGGCGGATAAGCTCATCGCCAAGATTCATACGGAAAATGCGCGTTCGCTGAAGGCTTTTGAACGCTGTGGTTTTCTGCTGGAGAGCCAGACACCCACCATGCAGTCCTTTGCCGTGACCTCCGAGCGTTATCTCAGCCTCCTGAGCAAAGATTCCAGAAATGACACAGACGACATTCACATTACCAAATTCGATAAGGAGCGACTCACGAATCTGCTGTTATTCGAGGACTCATCCTCTGTGTTTGAGCTTGAGCATGAGATTGCGAGGGCTATCGTTGTCGATGCACATCAAGTGGCACAGGATGTCATTACGATGAACTCCAAGGCATTGCTGCAGATGGATGGCGAAGAAATGGAGGTGGCATTGGTTTACCCGGAGGACGCGAATGAATGTGCCGGCAAGTGGTCGGTTTGCTCCGATATAGGTACCGCGATACTTGGCTACAAAGAAGGCGATGCTTTCGACTGGCGCATGACGAATCGGGTTCGCCATATTCGGATTGGAAAAGTGCTTTATCAGCCGGAAGCCGCAGGTGATTTTCACTTGTAGGCTCTTACAAGCTATTCACCCGGCAATTAAGGATTAAGAATTTCACCGTCATTCTGCGCATCGTCGCAGAATTCATAGACACTGCGACGATGTGCGGAGTGAACGTGGCATCGCACAAGGTAATCGCAATCAAACTTTAATTGTCGGGTGAATAAATGTGCCAGTGCCATCAAGAAGATGAAGGCGATGAGCTAGCCAGTGGAAGCCGATGTGCTCCTGCTCTAGCCGTAGTCCAAGGCGAATGCGGTTGTAGCGCAGGTCGTCGTATAGGGCTCTTTCCTCGGGCGTGAGTCGGTGCAAGTCCACGCGAAGGGGCTTGTCCTCACTGCCCCAAATCGAAGCGTGCGCATCGAGTGTGGCCCTGTCCATCAAGAACGAAACCACGTGGTCAAAGTGGGCGCGAAGCTGATCCAGAATGCCAAAGCCATGCGTATCGATGTCACCCCAATAATGGATTGAACAGTTCTTTAACCAATGACTGCGGGCCAATGCATCCCAACCATAACCAGCACCGAAAATTACGACGGCATTACAAACAGGTGGAAAGGCGAGGAAATTGGTTTCGTTCTCGGTGATGAATACACGCTGCACATTGAGATTCAAGCGACTGAAGCTATCGGCATCCAGCGTCACGTCAGGGGATGCTGAGCCGGGCACGACGTGAATCGACGGATCAAGCATACGGAAGCGAATGCGCGTCGGCTTTTCCAGAAAGCCATATCGGGCAGGAAACTGGCTGACACCGGTTTTGCCGGAATCCACTGCATCGGTTGGCAATGCCAGATCGAGCAGTTCGGTCAGGACGCCGCGATGGGTTTCGATGAATTTGCTGTGAACACCAGGCAAATCCACCTGACGCAAGTAAATGCCGGGACGCGGATGGCCAACAAGCCACGTTACCACAGCCAGTAATCGAGGCCATTCGACGGACAGTTCCAGTGCCTGCAGCGGGCGCTTCTCTAACCACGGCATCAAGGCTGGATGGGTTTGCCGAGTAGTGGAAACTTGTACCGAAAAGCGTTCCCAATCTTTACGTTTGCCTAACCAGGTCAACGCATCATCTAGTGTCTCGACCCACACGTAGGTCGGCAACTTTTGCGCGCCCTGGACACGGTGCCTGAGCTCCTGCCACTCCACTCTCACTGAGTTCGTTGCGGCCAATTCGGCAGCCCAATCGCGAACTTCGTTAAAACGATCGGTGATGTCCGCTGAAGTTGGAGACTTGAGGGACATGCGCAAAGGAAAACGCACATGACCCGTCACTGCGTCTCGCAGCAGTTCGCCGCGCTCCCAAAGCCGCGCCAACTGCGCTTTCAATTCTTTTGGGCCGGTCCAAGTCACGGCACAGACTCTTGCGCAGATTGGGCTGGTATCAAGGCCTTCTGCGCGCGGTATTCCTCGATGGACAGATTGCGCAGCTTCGATGCTCGCCCACCTTCGTTATGGACGAAGCCAACACTGGAAACGTAAGGCTCGATGATGTGGATTTTCTGTAGCGGCGTCACAATCAACAGTTGCAGATTGAGTTGCTGGAACAGCTTCAGTCCGTATTGGGCGGACTCATCAGAACCGCGCCCGAAGGCCTCATCAATGACCACGAAGCGGAAGGAACGAGAACGGATCTCCCCCCACTCCAAGCCAAACTGGTAGGCCAGACTGGCGGCCAGAATGGTGTAGGCCAATTTCTCTTTTTGCCCGCCCGACTTGCCACCGGAGTCTGAGTAATGCTCGTGCTCGCTGTTGTCCTCACGCCAGCGCTCGCTGGCGGCGAAAAGGAACCAGTTGCGCACATCGGTGACTTTCGCTGTCCAGCGGCGATCCTGTTCGGACAAGCCTTCGCGCCCCCGGAAACGGTCGATGATGGCCTTGACCTGCAGGAATTTTGCTTCGGAATACTGGGTGTCATCCGAACCTGTGACAGCGCCTTCGGTGCAGGCGCGTAATTCCTGTTGGAAGTCGCGGATCTCGGCGTCAGGGCTGGCCTGCGACTCCAGCACGATGTAGCGGCCAGGGTTGTAGTCGATCTCGCCCAGCGATTTGTTGATGTGGGCGATGCGCTCCTTGATAGTTTCGCGCTCACGGGCCAACTGAGCATTGAAGTTCGCGATTTCGTTGATGGTGTTGATGTTGAGCAGTTCCTTGAAGCGCGAAACAAAACGCGGCAGGTCGTCGAGGTTCAATTGCGTCAGCAGGTTTTCATATTCGAAGGCCGCTTCAAGGCTGGCATCCATCTCGGCCGTCTCCAGCTTGAATGTCTCCTTGAAGGAGGCCATGGCTTTGATGATCTTCTCCGCTAGACGTTTGAGCTTCAAGTCCTCGGCGTCAATCCTTGACTGCAGCCAGGTGCGCACGTCCTGCTCGCGGTTATCGCAGGATTCAACCGTGAGTTGGTGTTCCCCCAACGCCTCGGTGCGCATGATTTCGAGCTTTGCCAACAATGCATCGTCGATGACAAAACCATGAAGCCGCTCCATGGTTTGCTGTCGCAGATCTTGCGCGTCAGAGCGTCGCTGTTCCACTTTGGCGCGCTTCTCGCGTGCAGTTTGCAACTCTTCTCCGGTTTCCTTCTGCGCCTTCTGCAAGGTGCGCAGGTTTTCGTTCAACTGTTTGAGTACATCCGACGCTGATTCCAGCCGGTTGCGTTCATCCACCAACTGTGCAATTTCGGTGGCAACGCTGGCCCAATCCTGCTCGTCGAACGCCGTAAACTCTTCGAGACGGGTCAGCGCATCAAGGCGGCTGGCGAGCTCATCACGTTGTTTCTGGATAATACCGATTTCACTGCCAACCTCGCCAAGCTGAGCTTCCAGCTGACGGCGCTTGGCCTCCAGTGCCGCGATCTTGGCACTATTGCTCCAGCCCAGTACGTAGCGGCTGCGATCATCGATACGGTGACGGTCATCCTTTTCGTGTCGGCCACTCGGGTCTTTGATCTGGCCCGCGCGGGTGATGGCGCGGGTCTCGCGACGGAATTGCTCTTGCGTGGCGCAACATGCGACGTCAAACCGATGGGCCAGTTCGCGTTCCAACCAATCGTAGTGCGGTGAGTCTGGCTTGATGGACAGCTTGCGTACCAAGGAATCACGGTGGAGGTCGGGCAGCTCAGCGGACTTGCGTAACCGCACATGAAAGTACACCAGGCGGCCACGCAGATGGGCACCATCCACCCATTCAGCTATGGCCTTGTAATGCGCATCCGGAACCAGTAGCGCCAGGCCAAAGCCGCGCAGCAACCGTTCGGCAGCGCCTTCCCAATCGCGCTCGTCTTCACGCACCTGAATCAATTCACCAGCAAACGGCATTTCCTCCACGTTGAGTCCGAGTGCCGCACACATCGTGGCGCGGATCTGGATCTGCTGGTCATCAATGTTGCTGCGTCGGCGCTTGAGGCTGTCGATCTCCAAAGTCTGTTGGTCGTGCTCTTGCTTGCCTTGGCGCAAAGTCACACCGTGTTCAGTGAGGGTGTTTTGCAGATCAGCATCGCGGTTGCGTGCATCCTCGCGCCAGTTTTGATACTTGCCGCGCTGCGCGACGAAGGTGGTGGTATCGGTCGCAGGTGGCTCACCCAGTACGGCGGCCAGTTCACCATAGCGACTGGCCTTGGCTTTACGGGTATCCCGCAGCTGCTCTTTTTTGCGAATTTCGACGGCAAGGCGTTCTAGTCGGTCGCCGCCGTTGTCGTTGATGGCCTGTTTCAGTTCATCTATTTGCTGGCCTTGCGTCTCCTGCGCAGCATCTAGTTTTTGTACTTGGGCATCCACGCGCTCCCATTCTTCTGCCAGCGAGCCCAGGCGTTTATCTATAAGCCCAAGCTTCAGGCCCGCAAAGTGGGGTCTCAGACTATCCCGGCATCCGCGCAGACTGTCGACCTCGGCTGCCCGTGCCTTGTGGCGGCCACAGTCATCAATCAGAGGCGTGAGCAATTCGACCTGCTGCTGGGTTTTCAGTACGGACTGATGGGCGCGATTGAGATCATCGAAGTGGCCGATCAAGGCCTGCAGTCGCGGGCCAACCTCGAAGGGTTCAAGCATATGACTGCGCACGAAATCCGTCAGGTTACCCACGGACTTCATCGACACCGTCTGGTGGAACAATTCCAGCGCCTGATCGTTTTCAATGCCGAAGCGCCGACGGAACCATGCCGCATAGGGTGGGAAGCTATCGTGCAATTCAGCACCCAGCCCGCGCAGCTTTTTGCGCAACTGGGCAATGTCTGACCCGAAATGTGAAAAGTCAGACGCAATAGATAGCGCACGCTCCGCGCCCAAGAAAAACCGAGCGGGTTGCCCATGGGCCTCCTTCATCCAGAACACCTGCGCCAGCGTCACCGTCTGGTCGTAGCCTGCGTTGTGGAAAACACCCAAGATCACCGAGTAGCTGTTGTGGTCACGCAGGCTCACTGGCTTGGCCGCGCCGGTAACCTCATTGCGCTCGGATTTGTAGTGCCCCAGCACGTAGGAGCGCAGTGTTCTTTCCTTGCTGTCCGCTCCGGCGGCCTTGTTGTAGGTGATCCGGTTGGCAGGCACCAGCAGCGTGGTAATGGCATCCACCAAGGTGGATTTGCCCGAGCCAATATCACCCGTAAGCAAGCCATTCTTGCCATCCAGTTGCAGCACCCACACCCGGCTGTCAAAGGTGCCCCAGTTGAATGCCTCCAGCCGAGTCAGCCGAAAGCCCGACAGCGTGTCATCGGCGCAGAAGTCTAGGCACAGTGATTGCGGATCATTCATGGTCAGCACCTTTCTTGGTGTTGCTCACGCCCGCCAGTTGAGATTGATACGTGGCCAAGCGCGTATCGAATTCAGCCAGCCATTGGGCGTCGACAAAGGCCTTCAGAATCCGCCGCACCTCGTAATTAGCGGGCCCGACCGCCGCGCCACCGGCGGGTTTGAGCTTCTGCAGAAAACCCAATTCGGCCACCTTGTTGATCGTGGTTTCAATCTGGTCGATTAGCTTGGCCTCATTCGGGCCATCAGGCAGGAACACCCGCACCAGTTCCACGACATCGTCGCGGGAGAGCACCAGCCGCGTATCGCCATCGCCCGCATCGAACTCAGCGAGTTTTTTGCGCAGCAATGCAAGCAGCAAACTCACAGCGAAGGACAGCGGGCGGCGCGTCACCAAACGCGGCAAACGTGGAGATGGTTCGTCATCGGCAGGTTCGGGGCGGCTTTTCAGGAATGCATAGCCTTCTGCCTCATCCAGCACCAGATCAAGATTCAACACCGCTACGTAATCACGGACTCGTGCTTGCAGGTTCAGCAGAGCTGCCCATTGGCGTTCATCGCTATCCCGGTAGAGCACGCCTTTGAGCAAGCCGATCAGCAAAACCGACAAATCAGCGGTTGGAGCCACCATCGGCTGTGCAGTCGGTGTTGTGTTCAAGAATTCCTCTTCCATTTCTTGCCTCAGCTTTTGTTCTTTTTCAGCGCATGAAGATCACGCGGGGCAGCCGCGCACTGCGGGTAATAGCTTGACCATCCGTTGCCACAGCCTGCCAGCGGATGGGTTCGGGGGTGTCTTCGTCCACCACGGTGCTGAATGCTGCACTGCCCAGTTGCAGATAGGTCACCAACTCGGCCAGCCCCTGTTGTAAGGGCTGATTCGCTACCAGCTCACTCAAAGTGATCTGGGCGCGATCTTGCAAAGCGTGGCGGATATGGCGGATAAGTTGCGCCTTGTCGACAACCACCTGATCGAACAATGCCGATGGGTCGATATCTTCATCACCCGTTTGCAAGGCCAGATCGGCAATCACGGGTTTGATGGCGGGGGCAAACAGGGGCCGCTCCATTGCCAGTTCAATATCTGCGCAGGACTCAGCCATTTCCATCACGTTGCCTGGAGGGGGCGCATCGCGTAGCGCCAGCGCTTTGCTCTCGATGCCGTGCAAAATATCCATGATGCGGCGGTTTTCCAGCCAGGCTTGGTCATCCAGAAAGCGGCGCAATTGCTGTGACAAGGCGGCGACGGTGCGCTGGGTATGCTCGCCCGCTTCCATCCAGTCGTAATGCACGCGGCGGGTGCGGGTATCCGGATTCAGGTCCGTCACCGCGGGTAGTGCGAGCACGCGATCCAGCAGCTCGGTCAATTCTTCCTGACGACGGCTGGATAGCAGAAAGTCCCAGAAGGCGCGAAAGCTCTTGCCCTGATCAGAGTCGGCAATGACATCGCGCTCGCCCATGATGTCTTCCAGCAGCGCGCCCTTGCTGCCTTCCCAGAGCGCGATGCGCTCGCGAACGCGCCGGTCCAACTGACGAAAGTTATACTCCACCTCGCGAAAGTCAGTTAGCAGCTCGCGCGCACCTTGCATAAATTGCTGGAAGCGATCTTTCACCGCTGTGTCATCGAGCAGCGGCACATCGCCGGAGAGTACCCGGGCGATCTCGGCGTCGATGTCATCACGCTTTTTGTGCAGCTCGGCAATGCGTTTGGCCGGATCGGCCTCACTGCCTTCGCTCATCTGTTTGAGTAGATCAAACAGCGTGAGCAGGCGTGATTCCGTGCCGACGAACTGCCGTTCGCTGAGCTGTGCCAGCCAGGCGATGGCCTTTTCGGTAGCGGGCGTCAAGTCGAATTGCGCCTCGTCCGTGCCGGGGCGGTAGAACTTGCGCAGCCAGCCCTTGTCGGGCGCGGCCCAATCGTTCAGGTATTCCAGCGCGGGTTTAGGAAAGGCGCTTTCATCCACATGCAGGCGCAAGGCATACAGCTCGTCCTCCAAGGCTTCGGCCAAATCTGCCGCCGCCATCACCCGCACATTCGGTGCTACGAACACCCGTTGCAGAAAGCTCGCCACCAGCGGTGCATGATCCGAACGCAACAGCCGCCACGTGGGGTGGTGGGTGCGCAGGGCATCCAAAGTGGCGTAGTCGAGGGTCATGCGGCGCTCGGCTCTGTGGGCGTGAATAGAGCAGACGCGAAAGCGTCCCATGCCGCACTGCGTAATGCGGTGGCTTCGGTTCGCTTGGGTTTCGCACAGATCACGGCGTCGTTCAATTTTTCTGGTGTCATGTGAGTCCCCCTCTCACCGTGAGCGGGTCTATCGCCCACCCTGCATTGCCCGTGGTCGATAGAAACCTTTGATTCATTGAGCCTGCGCCGATGTATCGCCCACGTCCTATCGCCCAGCTATCACCGATATCGCGCGCGTTGTCCGATAGCCTTTTCATGATATGGCCCAGTAGCGCCGCCAGCGGTTGTTGCCCTCAAAGCGCACTGCACCGCGCTCAATCAATTCTTCCAGCGCGCGTTTCACCTGTTTCGGGTGAATTTCGCCGCCGATACGCTGGTGGATTTCGCTGATGGCGGATTGTGGATAGCGCTGCAAGTCTTCCAGCACCAGTGCTGCCAAGCGGTGCGGCTCAATGCGCTTGAGGGTGGTCTCTCCAGTGAACTTCAGGCTGCACAGCAGGCTAGGATCAACAAAATAGCGCGTGGCTTGGGTACGCCCTGCGCTCTGCACCAAGTGCCAGTCGAGCAATCGTTTGAACCATGGCTGCAGGGCCTCAATGCTGGGCAGCTCTAGGGTGTCGGCCAGTTCGCGGGCGGTGAGTGCGTCGTGTTGGGTCAACAGACCCAGTGCAATGCGTTCGCGCTGCGTAAGCTGATAGGTCTGATCTGCCTTGGCAATGAAATCGATGACTTCGGGCTTGAGGATGCGGCGACGCACCGTGACCTGTACGCGGTCGTGGGTTTCGATCAACTCAGGCATCGGGCGGCCTTGCGAGAGCAGCACCTCGAAGATCTTGTCGAAGCCGCTGCCTTCGCGTTCCATCAACTTTAAGTCGTGGAACAGGCGGGCCAGATGCTCGTTGCGGCGCACGGTGGTGTGCAGCACGTTCTGCGGTGTGACGCCTAGCGGCAATGGGCCGGGGTTAACTATTTCCAGCCGGTCGGGATGCAGGTTCAGGAAAATGTCGCCACGCTGGGTGTAGGGGCGATGGACTAGGGCGTTGACCAGCAGTTCGCGCACCACGATTTCATCGAAAGCGGGTACATTCTGGCGGTACAGGCCGTCGGGCAGTTCATAGTGCTCGCGGAAGTCAGGTACTTCCAGCCAGACCGCCTCGATCAATTCCATCGGGCTCAGGGTGTGATCGTCCCACACCAGCTTGTTGACCTTCTGTCCATGCTCGTCGTACTTGATGAACTGGATGACCGGTGCCGTGGTCAGTTGGGCGCGGTGATGCTGACGGCCAAGGCAAAGCACGCCCAAGTTGGTGAGAGCCTGCCCTTGTGCGAGCTGATAGTGATCAAGCAGTTCGTCGTTGGATTTTTCTTTGACGGAAGCCTTGACCCGGTCGGATGCGCGCAAGGCAACCAGTAGCCTGTCACGCTTGGTGGTATCGACCTCGGTGCGTGGAATTTGCAGGGTGGTCTGTGTTTCCCAAGGCAGCGCGGCACGCTCACTGGCCAATCGCATCACGTCATCGCCTGTGACGGGCTTGCTTTGGTCTGCTACGCGCAAGAAGTAACGGCCATCGGTGGTGGATGCAACGGCCATGGCGCGTGGAATGCGCAACTCGATGTACTGGCCGCCATTCGGGGCGGTGACGACATCGGGTAGCACGGATACGTTGACGGTACGCTCGGCCAATTTGCGCCGCAGTGTGTCGGGTAGGCCTGCCGGGATGTGCTGGTTGGCTGGTGGCGCGTTTTGGCCATCCTCGATACCCAGAAGCAGACGACCGCCCGTTGCATTGGCAAACGCAATGCAATCCTTGGCGATTTCGTTCCAGTCTGTCGTCTTACCGGTTACCGCCCGCAAGGACTTCTGGTCGAGGAGTTGTCCTTCCAGGCTCACGCGATATCTTCCCCTGCTGCATTCATTTTTGTTCGCTCCCGTTGTCCGTGTCGTCATCGGCACCACCAGCGCGCACCCATTCATCGACTTCGGAGAGCTGAAATTTCCACAGCCGCCCGATCTTGTGCGCTGGCAGCCCTTTGCGTTCACGCCAGCGGTACACGGTGTCTTTCACCACGCCCAGATGCCGGGCGACATCGATTGCAGTGACCCACGGTTCGGATCTCATGGTATTGGCATTCACAGGAGTATCAAAGTCGTTCTAAATCGTCATCAGTCTACCAGACAGCCGCATTGTGGCGATTGGGGTAATCGCTGGCTTTTTTGCAAGAGAGCTACGGATTCAGAATTTGCGTCAAGCCTTGAAAACACTGGATGGTACGAGAAATATTTTGCTCAAAATTTGCTCCACTAAGATGGAAAAACGTAGACAAGTCCAGACAGAGTGAGCAATGACAAGACATAAAGAAAAAACCCGCACAGCCTGTAACTGTGCGGGTTTTTCGGTCTGGCGGAGACGAAGGGATTCGAACCCTTGATGCAGGTTTTGCCCGCATGCTCCCTTAGCAGGGGAGTGCCTTCGACCTCTCGGCCACGTCTCCGGGTGCAAAAGAGGCGCGATAATAACCCGTTTGCGCCTCAGTGGTCAAACAGAATGGTCAAGCAGAAGCTGTGGCCTGGTCGAGATTGAAGGCTTGATGCAGGACGCGCACGGCGAGTTCGAGGTATTTTTCGTCGAGGACGACCGAAATCTTGATTTCCGAGGTGGAGATCATTTGCAGGTTGATGCCTTCTTCAGCCAGGGCGCGGAACATCTTGCTGGCGACACCGGGGTGCGAGCGCATGCCTACACCGACAGCGGAAACCTTGCACATCTTGTTATCGCCGCTGATGGCGCGTGCACCGATACTTTCTTTGACCTTTTCGAGGATGGTGAGCGCTTTGGTGTATTCAGTGCGATTGACGGTGAAGGAGAAGTCGGTGGCTCCGTCGTGGCCGACGTTTTGCACGATCATGTCGACATCAATGTTGGCATCGGCAATGGCGCCGAGGATGTGGTGGGCGATGCCGGGGCGGTCGGGTACGCCGAGGACGGTGAGTTTGGCTTCGTCGCGGTTGAAGGCGATGCCGGAGATGATCGGTTGTTCCATGTTGTTTTCCTCGAAAGTAATCAGCGTGCCGGGACCTTCCTTCCCTAGTTCTTCCAGGCTGGAGAGCACGCGTAGCTTGACCTTGTATTTGCCGGCAAATTCGACCGAACGGATCTGCAGTACCTTGGAGCCGAGGCTGGCCATTTCCAGCATTTCTTCAAAGGTAATGGTGTTGAGGCGACGCGCTTCCGGCACGATGCGCGGATCGGTGGTGTAGACCCCGTCGACATCCGTGTAAATCTGGCATTCGTCAGCTTTGAGCGCGGCGGCGAGTGCCACGCCGGTGGTGTCGGAGCCACCGCGTCCCAGTGTGGTGATCGCGCCATCGGCGTCAACACCTTGAAAGCCCGCGACGATGACCACGGTATCGTTATCCAGATCGGCGCGCATGGCGGCTTCGTCGATGTCGAGGATGCGTGCTTTGGTGTGGGTGCTGTCGGTGAGTATCTTGACCTGGCCGCCGGTGTAGCTTTTGGCTTTCAGCCCGAGGTCTTTAAGAGCCATGGCGAGTAGACCGATGGTGACCTGTTCGCCGGTGGAGACGATGACATCCAGTTCGCGGGGGTCCGGGGCGGTCTGCACCGCTTTGGCAAGGTCGATCAGACGATTGGTTTCACCGCTCATAGCAGAAACCACGATCACTAATTGATGACCTTCGGATTTCCATTTGGCGACACGCCGGGCGACATTTTTGATGCGCTCTGGCGTACCGACTGAAGTCCCGCCGTATTTTTGAACTATCAGAGCCATTTCCTGTCCAGCTTATTTGAAAAAAGACGCGATTATACCTGAGATCAATGGTGAGTCACTGTATGTAGTGGGATGGTTCTTCATCAGACAGGCAGGGTGATCCGTTTCTGGAAGGTATTTCTTTGGTTATGTTGTTTTGTAGACCATGAACATAATCCTTGTATGTTGAAGAAATATTGTATATATTTCGACGGTATTACTTAGGTAATAGTGAATAGCACAATGTATTTTTGTAAGCATATTTTTTAGAGGATATTGTCATGAAAACAAGCGAGAAAATTGATGCGCGTGAGCTTCGTCGCAAGATGGGTGTCAATCAGCAGGAGTTCTGGTCGAAAATTGGTGTTACGCAGAGTGGCGGCTCGCGTTACGAAAGTGGGCGCAATATGCCGCGTCCGGTGCAGCAGTTGTTGCGTCTGGTGCATGTGGAAAACATTGATATCCTCAAGATTAAACGTGAGGATGTCGAAATTTCAGACTATCTGAAGGCGCATGACCCCGAGCAGTACAAGGCATTGAAGAAGCTGGCGCGTGCGGCGGCGACAGCCAAATCGAAGGGCTGAGTGTTGCGAGCGGGGTGTGGAAGCAGAGGATCAGGGGCTGACGTGTGCGTTCAGTCCCAGTTTCCGGACGCGTTGCGCTAGTGCTTCCAGCCAGTCTGCGGGTAAGCGCCCGAGTCGTGGAGCCTCGGTTTGTAAGGAGGGGCGTGCCAGTCCGTAAATATGGACGCCGAGCAGACGTGGCGCGTCGGCGTTTCCCTGTTCAGGTTCCATGCTGCGTTTGAGCAGACTGAGCCAGGCCACTATTTCTGTTTCTTCGGGGGGCTGTCCATCCAGGCTGAAGCAGCAGGTTTGCACCCAGGTGGGGCATATTGAGGCGCAGCGTCGCAAACGCCGGCTGATCCCTTCCGGGTCAATATCCACCCCATTGATGCGCTGAATGCCTTCGCGTGTCCCCGCGTCCATTTTGAACCAGACTTCACCTTGTGCTGCCGCAAGGTGGGCAAGCCCGATTTGTACCGTAGACCGATCAATCAGACTGCCATTGGTGATGAGTCGCAAGCGAGCCGAGGGTTGAAACTCGTCGCGCAGACGTTGAGCGATCAAGACAGCCTCTGGAAATTCGTGCGCACTGGTGGGCTCGCCATTGCCAGAAAAAGCGATATCTTCGATGTGACGCGCCTCTTCAGGGACACGCCGCTGCATGAAATCGCCATGAACCAGATCTTCTAGCAGGGCGCGCAATTCCGTTTCCAGCTGAACAAGGTCGATGGGTGGTGCGGTGCCTCGGCTGAGTTCAGGAACCTGACAGTAAATGCAGTGCCAGTTGCAGGCGTTATTCGGATTCAGGTTGATACCAACGGAAACCCCCCCGGCGCGCCGTGAAATGACAGGATACACATAGGTCATCTGAGCACTGTCGCGACTGTGATCGGTGCTGCTGAGCAGCAACTCAGCGTCGGATGGTGAGGGTTGTGGTGCCTGTTTCATGAGGGGGTATGCAATAAGCGCGGCAAGCGTGTGGCACGCATTATAATCAGCGGATTCCAGCCCCTTGGTTGCATACCCAGCGGATTGTCCGATTGCGCCTTGCCCTGTCCCGCCTTTGAAAGACTGAGATGCAGATTACCCGTCGCCTTGAATTTGATGCAGGACACCGTATTCCGGATCATCGCAGTCAATGCCGTCATTTGCATGGCCATCGATATGCCATCGAGATTACCTTGAGTGGCGAGATCATCAAGGCAAGCGGGCAGTCAGAAAACGGCATGGTGATGGATTTTTCGGAGGTCAAATCACTCGCCATGCAGCATCTGGTGGATGAATGGGATCATGCTTTTCTGGCGTATCGTGGCGATACGGCCGTCGTTGATTTTTTGACGAGCCTGCCAGATCACAAGACGGTGTTGCTGGATGTAATTCCTACGGCTGAAAATCTGGCGACGATTGCGTTTGTGCGGCTAGATCGTATTTATGAGGATCGCTATGGCAATCATTTGCGTCTTGAACGTGTGCGGCTTTATGAAACGCCGAATTGCTGGGCGGATGCGCTGCGAAATGAGTGCTTGAGCGAAGGTTGAAAGACTCTTTATTTTCCATGAACAGAAAGAACGCCCATGAATGATTTGATTGTGACTGAAACAAAGGATGGCGTTTTTCGTCTCGAAATTTCTCGTCCTGACAAGAAAAATGCGCTGACGACCGCCATGTACACGGCCATGGCCGATGCACTGGAGGCCGCCGAATGTGACCCGGCGGTGCGGGTGATCGTGATTCACGGTCAGCCCGGAGCACCGGGCATGTTTACAGCAGGAAATGATTTAGGTGATTTTCTCGCCAACCCGCCGGTGGCAGAAGATCCGCCTCCGCCCGTATTCCGTTTTCTCAACACCTTCAGCACGCTGAAAAAACCCTTCATTGCCGCCGTCAATGGTGTGGCGGTCGGTGTAGGAACCACGCTGCTGCTGCATTGCGATCTGGTCTATGCCGGGCAGAGCGCGCGCTTCCAGTTGCCTTTTGTGAGCCTAGGCTTGTGCCCCGAGGCCGCTTCGAGCTTGCTGTTGCCGATGCTGGCAGGTCATGCGCGTGCGGCAGAAATGTTGTTGCTGTGTGAGCCCTTTAATGCAGAAAAAGCGCGTGAGGTAGGGCTGGTCAATGCCGTGTTGCCCGATGAGCAGGTTTTGGAACATACCTTGGTACAGGCTAAAAAATTGGCAGCTCTGCCCACGGCTTCAGTCAAACTGACCAAACAGATGCTCAAGGGTGCACAACAAACGCTGGTCGCGCAGACCATGCAAAGTGAAATGCGTTTGTTCAAGGAGCGACTGGTTTCGCCAGAAGCTAAAGAGGCTTTTGCGGCTTTCTTTGATAAGCGCAAGCCGGATTTCAGCGCATTTAATTGAACTGACCGCCTGCATCATGCCTATTGCAACAATCGCAACCATAGAATCTCTTGACCACGAAGGCCGTGGCGTCACCCATGTCGATGGCAAAGTCATTTTCATCGAAGGCGCGCTGTTGGGTGAAGAGGTTGAATACTCTTCCTACAAGCGTAAACCCAGCTACGAGCAGGCCACCGCCACGCGCATCCTGCGTGCCAGTGCGCAACGAGTGACGCCGCGTTGCCGCCATTTCGGCGTGTGTGGAGGGTGCAGCATGCAGCATCTCGATGCGACTGCGCAGGCTGCCGTCAAGCAACGCGTGCTGGAAGATGCGTTGTGGCACATTTCAAAATTACGCGCGGCTTCGTTGTATCCGGTCATACAGGGGCCCTCCTGGGGCTACCGTTTTCGGGGGCGTTTGTCAGTGCGGTTGGTGCCTAAAAAAGGCGGCGTGCTGGTCGGTTTCCATGAACGGCGCAGCAGCTATGTTGCGGATATGGATAGTTGCGAAGTGCTGCCGCCAGAAATGTCGGCACTTTTGCCGCGACTGCGCGAGTTGGTCAGCAGCCTGTCGATTCCCGACCGCTTGCCGCAGATCGAGGTGGCGGTAGGGGAGCGTGATGACGGAGCGCAGGAAAAGCTGTTCGTGATGGTGCTACGTATTCTGGAGCCACTGACGGCTAATGACGAAGTATTGCTGCGTGCCTTTGCCGATACTCATGGTGTGGTTTTCTATCTGCAATCGGGTGGGCCGGAAACGGTAACGCTGTTTCATCCGGCTGATGCACCCTCGCTGCAATACACGCTGCCTGAGTTTGGTGTGACCCATCGTTTTCGTCCGACGGATTTCACCCAGGTCAACCATGGCATCAATCGCGTGCTGGTACGGCGCGCCTTGGCCTTGTTGAACCCACAGGCCGGAGAGCGGATTGCCGATATGTTCTGCGGTTTAGGAAACTTCACCTTGCCAATTGCGCGCAGCGGGGCGATGACGGTCGGTGTGGAGGGCAGCAAGGCGCTGGTCGAACGGGCGCAGGCGAATGCGGTAGACAATGGTTTGGCAGAAAACTGCGAATTCCGTGTGGCCAACCTGTTTGATGCCACGGCGGAGAGCCTTGATGCCTTGGGGCGGTTTGACAAGATGCTGATTGACCCGCCGCGTGAAGGGGCGATTGATCTCGTCAAGGCCATTGGCGCGCAGGGCGATGCCGCGCCCGGTCGTATCGTTTATGTTTCCTGTAGCCCGGCTACGCTGGCGCGCGATGCGGGCGTGCTGGTGCATGAGCATGGTTATCGTCTGCAAGGAGCGGGTATTGCCAACATGTTCCCGCAGACATCGCATGTGGAATCTATTGCGTTATTTGAACGATAAAAGCCGAACGATAAAAACGCAGATATAAAAACAAAGGCGACCAATTCAGGTCGCCTTTGTTTTTTTGGAAATGAGACAGGATCAGTCGCGTTCGCCCGAGAGCATCATCAACAGATTCAGCAGATTGACGAAAATGTTGTAGATGTCGAGATAAACGGCCAAGGTCGCGCTGACATAGTTGGTTTCGCCGCCCTGCACGATGCGGTTGATGTCAAAAAGAATGTAGGCTGAAAACACCATGATCGCAATGGCCGAGATTGCCAGCGACATGGCAGGAATCTGCAGGAAGATATTGGCCAGTGAGGCGACAATCAGCAGAATCACACCCGCAAAGAGGAATTTGCCGATACCGCTGAAATCACGTTTGGTGGTTGCTGCAACACTCGCCAGAACAGCGAAAATCGTTCCCGTTCCACCCGCAGCCATTGCAATGAGCGATGCACCGTTTGAAAAGCCCAAAGCGACGCGCAGGATGTTGGAGAGCATCAAGCCCATGAAAAATGTAAAGCCCAGCAAAAGTGCGACGCCCAGGCCGCTATTCTTGTTGCGTTCGATCCCCCACATGAAGCCCCAAGCGATGCCTAGAAATAGCAGAAAGCCCATGATTGGGCTGCCGGCCATGAAGGAAAAGCCCGATTTCACACCGAGTGTTGCGCCCAGTACGGTGGGAACCATCGAGAGTGCCAGCAAACCATAGGTGTTTCGCAACACGCGATTTTGCGGTGCAATCTGGGTGCGAATTTCAGTCTGGCTAAAGAACGGATTGTTGGGTTGCATGTTGGACATGATGTGTAACCTCCAAAGACAGGAATGTCACTTCATAAGATAAGGGGCATGATGAAAAGTTTCAAGCCCATGCTATCTATTTGTTTTGGCGGAAGCGGTGAGATTCGAACTCACGAACGGTTGCCCGTTGCCGGTTTTCAAGACCGGTGCAATCGACCACTCTGCCACGCTTCCGAAAGACGAGGTGTGGTTTTCGCAAGGCGTGCAGGATAACGGAATTTGAGGTAGTTGCAAAGCATTGCAATCAGCAAAATTACGTCGTTATCTGGGGTGGTTTATCATCGATGTCATTTTTGATGATGTTTCAAAAGTTGTTTTTCTGAAGCTTCATCTCATCGGCGTGGCGTTGTTTGAATTCACGCAGGCGTGCGTCGACCTGGGAACGGTCGTAGTAATCTCCATCAGGGCTTTTTTGGGCGAACTCCAGTTGTTCTATGGCGAGGCTGATTTGCCCTTGCAGTGCATAGGCTTCTGCTTGGGCACGATGTTGTTCGAGTTGTTTACCCAATGCGGCGCAGGCGCGTGCCTTGAATTCGTACATGCGACTATCGCTGGAGTAGTTTTGCAGGTCGTTAGAGATGAATTGCAAGGCTTTTTGTGTCTGATTCGTGGTTAATAAAGTGTCCGCCAGCGCATAGGCCAGGCTACGTTGTTCTGGATAGCGCAGTAATGCCGCGTGCAGAATGGCCAGCGAGCCATCGATGTCACCATTTTTCTTTCGTAATTCCGCCGAAACCGCTTCGATCATCGGTGAATTTGCTTTTAATTTTTGTAATTCAAGCAGCTCATGAGTGGCGGCGACATTGTTGTGGTCACGCATCAAGGCGACAACGTAACCATATCGGGTTGCGATTTCGCTGGTGAATTTGTGCTCATGCAATTGCGATGAAAAATCAGTTACGGCATCGCGAGCCGTACCTTCATGAGCCTTCAATTTGGCACGCACGAGCAGATAATCGAGGTTGTCAGCGACTTGCCGATAGGGCATGGACTGGATGCGGTTTTCCATATCGGCGATGCGCTCTGTCGTCAATGGATGGGTGCGCAGATAGCCTGGTGCGCTATTTTCATAAAGTCGGCCATATTTTTGCAGACGCTCAAAGAAATACGCCATTGAGCGAACATCAAAACCTGATTTTTCCAGGAGCTGTAGCCCAAGTCGGTCGGCTTCGCGTTCGAAATCGCGCGAATAGTTGAGCTGATTCTGAATTGTAGCGGCCTGACCGGCCATGATTGCACCCTGAGTCAGATCAGCATGATTACGCGCGGCCAGAACCGCGACAGCCAGGGCAAGCAACATGGGGATTTGCCCTTTGCTTTGAGCACTGATTTGTCTGGCCAGGTGATGCTGAGTGACATGGGAAATCTCATGCGCTAGTACAGAAGCCAGTTCGGATTCGGAGCGTGTTGCCAGGATGAGTCCTGTATGGACACCAATATAGCCGCCGGGCATGGCAAAGGCGTTCAGCGTACTATCGCGTAGTGCGAAGAATTCAAAACCCTGGCGGGCATCTGTGCTTTGAGCGAGCAGCCGTGAGCCTAAGCGATTCAGATAGCCATTGATTTCGGGGTCATTGATGTAATTGGGCTCATGGAGGCGAATGTCGCGCATGATGGTTTCACCCGTACGTTTTTCAACAATGGGTGAAAAATCGGTCTGCGATTGCTCACCGAGGTCGGGCAGACCTTCGGCTAGCACGGAAGGCACCATGAAAGTCAGTAGTATCAATGCATTCAGCTTCATGCTGTGTATGATAACCTTTCCGTTTCAATGTTCCCTTGGTCGTTTTACAAGGAAAGGCCGCGACAAATGAGTGTCTTCTGCTTGTTCATGGTCACGGCTATGACATAATTGCCGGATTGCGTCTCAAAACGCGTAAAACATCAGGCACAGGAAGATTTCATGAGCGTATCTGACATTCCATGCGTTCCATCCGATCCGGGCAACCGGCTGACACATTTTGATGTGACGGGTCAGGCACACATGGTGGATGTGGGTGAAAAAACTGAAACGCATCGTGTGGCACGTGCTGCGGGACGTATCGTCATGCAGCCAGAAACGCTGGCGCTGATCCAGTCAGGGAGTGCCAAAAAGGGAGATGTGCTGGGTATTGCGCGTATTGCTGCGATTCAGGCTTCTAAACGGACATCCGAGTTGATCCCCTTGTGTCATCCTTTGGCATTGACCCGTGTCGCAGTCGAATTTACGATTGATCATGCGGATAATGGGGCTCATGCCGTTGATTGTGAAGTCACCGCCGAGACCTTTGGGCGCACGGGTGTGGAAATGGAAGCCCTGACGGCAGTGAATGTGGGACTGCTGACGATTTACGACATGTGTAAGGCTGTTGACCGTGGAATGCGCATTGAAAATATCAGGCTGCTGGAGAAGCAGGGTGGAAAGTCCGGTCACTGGCAGGCGAAGTAAAAACAAACAATCAATATTGAATCACTGACACGCTGGAGTACCCATGGATATCAAATTTGATAGAGAACTCGACGCACGCGGGCTGGGATGTCCATTGCCTATTCTGCGTACCAAAAAAGCATTGAACGAAATGAAATCAGGGCAGATTCTGCGCATCATGACGACAGATCCTGCTTCGGTGCGTGATTTCAAGGCCTTCGCACAGCAGACGGGGAATGAGTTGATCGAAACCCTCGAAAGCGAAAACAAGGAATACACCTTCTTTTTGATGCGTCGATAAACAAAATGACGTGTGATGGAAAAATGACGGAACGATCGTTCCCGTGAGTCTGCTTTTTCCCTGCGAGGAGTCTTGTTCTTGATGAATTCCCGATACAGTCGTGAAGCACGGCTAGAGACTGTCATGCAATCGCCTCGTGCAGTGGCTCTGCACGACAAGAAAGCTTGGATGGCGATATTTGCACGCTACAACATTGTTGAAGACCCGGTGGGTGCTCCGCCTCATATCAGCGGTGTCTTTGACCCAAAAAGTGGTGTGCGTGGGAATGGCCCCTTGTCGCGGTTTTATGATTGTTTCATTGCGCCCATGCAGATCATTTTTCATGTGGATCGTGATGTGGTCTGCGGTGCAAGTGTCGTTCGGGACATGACGATCGAGATTCGCATGTCACCCAAGGTGACGCTGCGTGTGCCGATGCATGCGCATTACGAACTGCTTGAGGAAGAGGGCGTGTTAAAGGTGCATCATCTGGCAGCGCACTGGGAATTGTGGCCCATGCTCAAACAGCAGATGTCCTTTGGCTTGCCCAGCCTGAGCGTGGGCTTGGCCTTGGGGCAACGCATGGTGAGCCAGTTGGGATTCCGTGGCATGTTGCAGTTCATGTCGGGCGTGTTCAACATCGGGCAGACCGGTAAAGATCGGGTGCAGGATTTCGTTACCGCCTTCAATCAACGCACGTTTGACCGGATTGAAGCGCAGATGAGCCGTGATTTTTCAGGGCTTGCCTGGCCAGCGGCCGCACCGTTGGCGAACATCAAAACGCTATCCACCCTGAACGGCCAGCTCACTTTGGGCAAAACCTTGGCAGCGGGTAACTACATCACCGCCAGTTTCACGCTGGAGAATCCGAGTACAAACACGCAGCAACAGGGCGTGCTGTTCTTCGAGTTCAATATGCACGAGAAAAAGATTCAACGTATTCGTTGCTACGTCAATGAGTGATTGAAATAACAAGCACGCAGAATACTAGCGTGCTCCCGAGCCCCACACAGCAAGATGGGGCTTTTTACAGCCTGGCGTTATGTTGTTTGATATATTTCGCTTTTGAAAGGCAGATTTGAATTAGGCCGGATGTATGGATTTGAATTTAACAGCACTAATCTTGACATTGAAAGTGGCTGGTTGGGCAACAGCACTCAATTTGCTGCTGGGTGTCGGGACAGGTTTTGTGCTGGCGCGTGTACGCTTTGTCGGACGTGATCTGCTCGATACTTTTTTGACCCTACCCATGGTGATGCCGCCGACCGTGCTCGGGTATTACCTATTGGTGCTGATCGGGCGGCGTGGTGTGTTCGGGAGCTGGTTGCACGATACCTTGGGCATCAATCTGATTTTTACTTGGCAGGGTGCGGTAATCGCTGCCATGATCGTTTCATTCCCGCTCGTATTCAAGCCGGCGCGTGCCGCGTTCGAATCGGTGGATGCGCAGATGGAACAGGCGGGGCGCGTGTTGGGACTCACCGAATGGGGTATTTTTTTTCGTATCACGCTTCCCTTGGCGTGGCGTGGAATATTGGCGGGTGTGTTGCTTTCCTTTGCACGCGCGATGGGTGAGTTCGGCGCAACATTGATGGTGGCCGGTAGTATTCCCGGCAAGACTCAGACCTTGTCGATTGCTGTATATGAAGCCGTGCAGGCGGGACAGGATGATCTGGCGAATACCCTGGTCATCATCATTTCGCTGGTTTGTATCGCAATCCTGTTGCTGGCGCATCGGCTTGCACCGGGGCGGGTCGTGCATCAGCATTGATGGAATGACGAGATAGCGACAGAAAACAATCACATTCGATGGATGCAATGACTGCAATGGAACTCGATATCGATATTCGCAAAACGCTGCGCTCGGGTTCGCAGCGTTTTGACTTGTCCGTGCAAGTTCGCTCGAATCATCGGCGTATGGTGATTTTCGGGCCCTCAGGTGCGGGCAAAAGCCTGACACTCAAAGCCATTGCCGGCTTGCTGAAACCGGATGCTGGACATATTCGCTTGGCCGATACGACCTTGTTCGACAGCGCGCATGATATCAATCTGGCACCACAGATCCGTCAAGTGGGCTATCTGTTTCAGGACTACGCACTCTTTCCCCATTTGACTGTGCGCCAGAATATCGCCTCTGCGCTCGTGAAAGGCTGGCGTAATCCCTCGCGGAAATTGATACACCCGGAAGTCGAATACTGGCTTGAGGCCTTTCATCTTGAAGAACAGGCGACGCAATATCCCGCCCAGCTTTCAGGCGGGCAGCGCCAGCGCACTGCCTTGGCGCGCGCGCTGGTGTCTCATCCTCGTGCCTTGCTGCTCGACGAACCTTTTGCGGCACTAGATCCCGCCTTGCGTGTCCGGATGCGAAGCGAACTGGATGAATTACAACGTCGTCTCGATGTTCCCATGATACTTATCACCCATGATGTTGATGATGTGGCTGTCTTTGGCGAGCACGTCATGCATCTGGTGGCGGGAGGCGTGAATGATCATCCTGAACATCACGAAATTTTTAGGAAGGATCGAGCCGTAATGGAATCGGCTTAAGAATCAATTCCAAGATTCAGAGGGGCTGTGATTGCTAATTTGCAAAACACCACCCCGTCCGGCTTCGCCGTCCACCCCTCCAATGGAGGGGAATTGCTTGAAGTCGCTGTGTGAGCACCTTTTCGTTGGATGAAAATTATTCTCCGTGGAGTGGGCAGATCGAACGCAGCCCCTCGCATCGAAACGCAGGATGGAAATTCCCCTCCGTGGAGGGGTGGCCCGTCAGGGCCGGGGTCGAGTGTCGGAAACAATGAGAAAACAATGAGCCATGAATCTCGTTGTGTTTTGTGAGATATCAGAGAGCGCATGGGCATCAGAGGGATCAGAGAGTTTGACTCAATGTCATGCGGATCAATCTTCGATATCGGTAGAATTCAAGTCACTCTCATTTATTATCGATCGCTTGTTTCCTCCAAGCGCGTTCAACTCATTTGGTCATGCCCTATTTTCCCCCGTTGTGGGCTGTATTGGTTTCACTGCTTGTGCATGCCATGCTTTTTACCGCTTCTGATGTTCGTGCACTGTTTCAAACTGCACCGGCCGTGAAGTTTCCGACAAGGCTGGAGGCGCGTCTGGTCGATGTACCGCCCTCGCAAGCGCATGTACCCGAACCGCTGCTGAAGAACACTTTGTCTGATGATGAGGTGAAAAAGGAGGTTCAGAGGGATCGCCAGAAAGTGCGCGTCCTTCCGACTGTTCCTGATGCGCTAGCCAAGCCTTTAATGTCACGCGCTGCACGTCCGGTTGAGCGACAACACGTCAATGTCGTTCAAAAGGCACAGCGCAAGCTATCGCGTCATATGTACTACCCGCCCGAAGCCATTGATCAGGGTTGGGAAGGAGAGGTGCGTTTGTTACTCCGCTTGAGCGAGGAAGGGCGTGTGCTATCGGTGAGTGTGGCGGCCAGCAGTGGATTCCCGGTGCTGGATCAGGCGGCACTCGTCGCCGCGCGTGCCATGGGGCAAATTCCGGAGGCCGGCGTAAAAGAGCTCTTGTTGCCCGTGATATTTCAGTTGCAATGATGGTTAGCGTGAAATACAAAAATCAGAGTCGAGTTGAAGCTTCGAGCGTAGCGAGCCAATCAGTAGCTGCCCCTTGAGGGGGCGTAGGCGGGGTTTCACGGAGCACTGCTCCGTGCCGCCGAAGCCGGACGGCTGTGCAAAGCCGTCCGTGGGGGATGGGTGGGGTAGGCGTATCTGTTATCGGGTAACGATTATTTCATCCTCTGCGGGTGGAGAGGGTCACCATGATCGTTAGGGCATTTCAGGCAGTGCGTCAGCAATATCTGCAAGACGGGCTTCTGGCAGCGTGATGGAAAAGACGGAGCCTTGGCCAAGGCGTGTACGCAGGTTCAATGGGGCGTCCAGCAGATGGCTGATTCGTTGAACGATGGCAAGCCCTAATCCCAGCCCGACGTGGGGGTTGCGTGCGGGGTTGTCGATCTGGAAATATTCATCAAATATTTTTTGTCGATGTTCTTGCGGGATACCGGGGCCGTTGTCGCGTACTTCAATGCGTAGTCCTTGTGCGCTGCGCCGTACACAAACCAGCACATGGCCACGAACGGCAAATTTGATGGCATTGTCGATCAGGTTGCCGAGCAGGCGGCGCAACAGTATGGCGTCGGTATGGGCAATTTTTGACGTGTCGCAAAAATGCAATGACACGCCTGCCTCACGTGCGGCGGGCGTATAGGTGGTATCGAGGTCGACCAATAATTCACTCAGCGACAAATTGCCCCAGCAGGGTTGCATGCGCCCCATATCGAAACGGGAAATATCCAGCAGGGTTTCCAACTGGGAGGACATGTCGTTTACGGCCAGGCTCAGATTGCCCAGAGTTTTTTGGTAATCGGGTGGCAGAATGTCCCGTGCCTGCATGAGGGTGTCGAGAAACAGTTGCGCGGCATACAGCGGTTGCCGTAAATCGTGGCTGGCGGCGTTGAGAAAATAGGTTTTTGCCGCTGCATGATGTTCTGCTTCCTGTTTGCGCTGTTCAAGTTCGATCAAGGTCAAACGCAGTGCCTCTTCGGCTTCCTTGCGAGGGGAAATGTCACTGAGCGTCCCCACCATACGCAAGGGCGTGCCGTTTTCATCGCGTCCCACCACCATGCCGCGTGAGAGTACCCACTTGTAATGACCATCATTGCAACGAATCCGGAATTCCAGCGTATTGGGTCGACTGCCTGAATGTTTGCGTATTTCTCGGTAGTTCTGAGCATTGGCTTCGTCATCTGGATGGATGCGCTGCCGCCATTCCTCCACCGTTTGTGTCAGTTCATGGGCACTCAGCCCGAGAATTTCACCGCTGCGTGATGAAAGGGTGAGCATGTCACGTCGGGTATCCCAGTCCCACACACCATCTCCCGCACCTTCGAGGGCAAACTTCCAGCGTTCTTCGGTTGTACGCAATAAGGCTTCCGCGCGTTTGCGTTCGCTGATATCACTGAGTGTGCCCACCATGCGGCGTGATGCTTTTCCGTGTTCTGAAACGATGCAGCCGCTTCCTTGCATCCATTTCCATTGACCATCCTTGCAACGCATCCGGAATTCAATACTGTCGCGCTCTTTTTCTCCTGCGAGCAAGGCGCGAAAGCTCTCATCAAAAACAGTCTGGTCTTCGGGGTGGATGCGTGTCATCCATACTTCGGCTTCGTTGCCAATTTCATCCTCCTCAAAGCCCAGTAGCATTTTCCAGCCTCTGGAGAAAGTTCCTTTATTGGTCAGCAGATCCCAATCCCACACCCCTTGTCCCGCGCCATCCAGCGCCAGCTTCCAGCGTTCTTCGTTTTCGCGCAGCGTCATTTCCATCTGTTTGCGTTCAGTAATGTCGGTATTCGTGCCGACGATTCGCAATGGATGACCGTGAGCATCCCGTTCCACGACAATGCCGCGTGAATGTATCCAACGCCATTCTCCATCGCGTCGCTGCATGCGTACTTCAATGGAGGAGAGTAGCGTGGTTCCATCGAGCAGACGAAGCCGGTTTTCTTCAGTCAGATGGAGATCATCCGGATGGATGCGTGCTGCCCATTCTTCCGGCAGGTCAGAAATTTCATTTTCGTCATAGCCTAGCAAGGCTTTCCATCGAGACGAATAGGTGAGTCGATTGGAGGGGACTTCCCATTCCCACACTCCGTCACCGATTCCTTCGAGTGCCAGTTTCCATGGTTCTTCACGTTGGCGCAGTTTTTCTTCCATGCGCTTGCGTTCGGTAATGTCGATGGTGCTGCCATGCCACAACACAGTGCCATCTGAAAGCCGCTCCGGTGTGGCTTCCAGAGCACGCCAGATGGTTTCATCATTCGGTAACTGCATGCGATATTCATGGCGCCAAGGTGCGAGCGTGGCGGCTGAATGCAGCATGGCCTCGCGCAAAGGGATCCGGTCATCGGGGTGGACGCTGGCCTCGAGCAGCTTAGGGTTGTTGGATGCGGCCTCTTTGCTGATGCCATACATCCGCTCTATGGCAGTACTGACAAAAGGAAAAGAGGTTGAACCATCGGGATTCAGTTGATATTGAAACAGCACGCCGGGAATGTGTGCGGTGAGCGTATTCAGCGTGCTCAATGCAGACAGCAGAACGGGGTCGCTCTGCTGTGAGGGTCGCTCTGGGTTCGTCTGTATCCCTGATTTTGATTCGGGCTTCATGTCACCTATCGCGAGGCTAATGGCAAATCCAGTTTGGCTTAATGCAGTGTCGTGCTGGATACGCCGTTCATGGTCATCATGTAATCAATAAAGGCAGCGGGTGCCATGGGGCGCGCAAAGTGATAGCCCTGAGCTTCATGACATTGCTGGCCATGCAGCAAGGCGACCAGACGCTCGTCTTCCACACCTTCGGCAATGACTTGCAGATTGAGACTGCGCGCCATCTGAATGATCGCACTGACGATGGCGGCATCGTTTTTGTCGGTGGCCATTTCGCGCACGAAAGATTGGTCAATCTTGAGCTTGTCGACATTGAACCGCTTGAGATAAGACAGGCTCGAATAGCCCGTACCAAAATCATCGATGGAAAGCTTCATGCCCATGGCCTTGAGGCGTTTCAGTGTTTCAAGGGCGCGGTCGGTATCGTCGATGAGGATGGACTCGGTTAGTTCGAGTTCGAGGTAGTTGGGATCGTGTCCTGATTCATTGAGTGCCTGAATGACGCTCTTTTCAATGTCGCCGCGTTTGAATTGCACGGCGGAAAGATTGACAGCAACGACGATGGGCGGCAGCCCCGCATTTCGCCAAGCGACGGCTTGCTGGCAGGCGTGTTTGAGTGCCCAGTCGCCAATGGGAACGATCAGGCCACTATCTTCTGCAATGTGAATGAAACGGCCGGGTTGCAGCACACCCATTTCCGGATGTCGCCAACGAATCAGTGCTTCAACCCCGACGACTTTGCCATCGGCCAGATTGATTTGCGGCTGGTAATGCAACAAAAACTCTTCATTGATGAGCCCTTGCCGCAAACCATTACGGATTTTCAGATATTCCACCGCTTCGCTATTCATCTGTTCGGTATAGAACTGATAGGCGTTACGGCCATTTTCCTTGGCTTTGTAGAGGGCGGTATCGGCTTTCTTCAACAGAATGTCGAAATCCTTGCCGTCATCGGGATACACGGTAATGCCGATGGAGACTGAGGTGGTGAGTTCATGTCCTTGTACCTTGAAGGTCGTCCCCAAGGTTTCCTGAACCTTCACCGCAATGCTGGAAATGATTTCAGGGTCGATGACATTGGACAGGATGATGAGAAACTCATCCCCACCGAGGCGCGCAATGGTATCCGTATCACGCACGCAGTGTTTCAGCTTGATGGCGACTTCCTGGATCAATGCGTCGCCTACTGGATGGCCAAGCGAATCATTGATCGCCTTGAAGTGGTCGAGATCGAGATGCAATACTGCCACGCCACTTTTTTCGCGAGCCGCATAAGCAATGGCATGATCGAGTCTGTCCTTGGCGAGCTGGCGATTGGGTAGATCCGTCAATGCATCGTGGTAGGCCAGATGATTGATTCGCTCTTCAGCGGCCTTGCGGCTGCCGATGTCCTCGAACATGGGTAGAAAGTGGAGCGGCTGTCCTACTGCATCGTGAACGAGACTCATGGAAACATGGGTCCAGATGACGGAGCCATCACGCGCCAGCAGGCGACATTCACCACGATATTGTTCGATTTCTCCTGACAGCATACGTTGTTGTTGTTCACGCTCGTTCGGCAGTTCTTCAGCGTGAACGACAAGTTGTATGTTTTTGCTTAGAAGCTCTTCCCGTGGGTATCCCAGCATCCGGCACAGTGCTTCATTGACGTTGTGCAAGACACCATCGGGTGTCATGACGGCGGCACCCAGACTCGATTGCTCAAAGAGCTTATGCCAGCGTTGTTCCTTTTCGTGCAGCTCATGGGCCACATCTTTCAGTGCGGAGATTGAAGATGATTGCGCTGTCCAGATGTTTGACAGATGGCGCGCCACAACAATGGAAATTGTTAAAAAGATCAGCCAGCCCGCCAGCAAGAAGCCATGCAGTGTAGTGAAAGACGAAGTCGTGACATTGGGAGGTGATGACAGGTGCGGCCATTGCGTGAGTGTCACGCCCCACAGCAGGAGCAGTAGGAGGTTGATCACGAATACGCCCAGCCAGAGCGTTTTACGGAACTCGATGGGAGGCGAGGCGTCTGAGGCATGCATGATGTCGTGATCCTGCGGTCAAATAAAAAATAGGCATAACCATTCTTGAATATCGAGTATTTAGAAAGTGATATGAGCCTACCTGAAGGTGCGACTTTATCGAGATGCCTCAAAAGCTGCAAGAAATCCTGTCAGAATTCCATTGTTTCCGTGACATAAGATGCATCTTGATTCATTATCCCCTGTTTGGTCTGTAACCATCAGCAGCAAGGAGCAAGGATGAATCGACGAAAAGCATGGCGCAGCCTCACATACAGCGAACAAACAGGGGTGTCAGCTTGGTTGGGACGTGTGTTGTCTTACGTCGCTACGCTGGTTTTGCTGGGCTTGGCACTGATGTTTTCGTTCGTTGTATTTGCCGTGTTGGCGGTACTTGGGATCGTGGTGGGGACTTGGTTCTGGTGGAAGACGCGCACGTTGCGCCGGGAACTGGAGCGTGCGGGTCAGTCATGGCAGGAATCACAAGATTTCAGGCAAACGGATACAAAAGGCACGCAAGGCACACAAAGCACGCAAGGCGAAGGGGCGGTCATCGAGGGGCATGCTCATCGGGTGGAAGAGGATGCGGGGTTGTTGCCGGAACAGGGTGGCCAAGGTGAGCCGAATTCGAATCGATGAATAGATAGAAGCTATGGATAGCTTCAAGATAATTCATTGGACTGTCTTGAGGGCGCTTTTTATGATGCTTCAGTGGGGTCGGCTTTGTTGATCGCCTTGTCTCTTTCTTAATCCATCACAAAGGAGCTACTTATGTCGAATGAAAATAAACTCACCACGGCGTTTGGTTGTCCGGTGGCTGATAATCAAAACACCATGACTGCCGGGGCGCGTGGCCCGGTGCTCTTGCAGGATGTGTGGCTGCTTGAAAAACTGGCACACTTTGATCGTGAAGTCATTCCGGAACGTCGTATGCACGCCAAGGGTAGCGGGGCTTATGGCACGTTCACCGTCACGCATGACATTACGAAGTACACCCGGGCAAAAATTTTTTCCAAAGTGGGAAAGAAAACCGATTTGTTTGCACGCTTCACTACGGTGGCTGGAGAGCGGGGCGCGGCTGATGCTGAGCGGGATATTCGCGGCTTTGCCGTCAAGTTCTATACCGAAGAGGGTAACTGGGATCTGGTGGGGAATAACACACCGGTATTTTTCCTGCGTGATCCGTTGAAATTCCCCGATCTCAATCATGCCGTCAAGCGGGACCCGCGCACCAATATGCGCAGTGCGCAAAACAACTGGGATTTCTGGACTTTGTTGCCCGAGGCCTTGCACCAGATCACCATCGTCATGTCTGATCGTGGCATTCCGGCCAGTTATCGCACCATGCATGGCTTTGGTTCGCATACTTTCAGTTTCATCAATGCGGCCAATGAGCGTCATTGGGTGAAATTTCATCTGAGATCGCAGCAAGGCATCAAGAATTTGAGTGATGCCGAGGCTGAAACGCTGATTGGTAAAGACCGTGAAAGCCACCAGAAGGATCTTTATGAGGCCATCGAGCAGGGGAACCATCCGAAATGGACCTTGATGGTGCAGGTGATGCCCGAGAGGGATGCTTCAAAAGTGACGTACAACCCGTTTGATCTCACCAAGGTCTGGCCGCATCAGGATTACCCCTTGATCGAGGTGGGAGTCATGGAACTGAATCGTAATCCGGAAAACTTTTTTGCCGAGGTCGAGCAATCGGCCTTCAATCCGGCCAGTGTGGTGCCAGGCATCGGCTTTTCGCCAGACAAGATGTTGCAGGCACGTCTGTTTTCTTATGGTGATGCGCAACGCTATCGTTTAGGCGTGAATCATCATTTGATTCCGGTGAATGCGCCACGTTGTCCGGTGCATAGCTATCACCGTGATGGCGCCATGCGCGTTGATGGTAATCATGGCAGTACCAAAGGCTACGAGCCGAATAGTCTGGGCGTATGGCAAGAGCAAGCTGATTTTCGCGAGCCCCCCTTGTCGATCGAAGGTGCTGCCGATCACTGGAACCATCGTGCCGATGAGGATTACTACTCACAGCCCGGCGCATTGTTCCGTCTGATGACACCGCAGCAGCAGCAGGCCTTGTTCGACAATACCGCTCGCTCTATTGGCGGGGCGACGCGCGAAGTGCAACTGCGTCATATCCGCCATTGTCAGAAGGCAGATTCTGCTTATGGCGCGGGAGTGGCCAAAGCACTGGGTATTCCTGCGAATGAAGTGAGCTGATCGTGTATCCGTGACATTACTGCGCTACGCATGTGTTCTGGCGTAGCGCAGCAATGGGGTTGGAGAATCGTTTTTCTGACGATACCGTATGAGGATGCTGCGCAGAAGGATCGTTTCAAGGATAATTTGCATTTTTTTGATAGGTTTATAGGTTCATCATGAGTCATTTCAAACATCATGTCTTCTTCTGTACCAATCAACGCGACGCTGGCATTGTTTGCTGTGGGGCGCGTGGGGCGGATGAGTTGCGCAATTACGCCAAAGATCGCATCAAGGCACTGGGCTTGAACAAGGGCAAGGAAGGGCAAGCAGCCATTCGCATCAACTCGGCGGGCTGTATGGATCGTTGCGATGAAGGACCCGTCATGGTCGTTTATCCGGAAGGGGTCTGGTACACCTATCTGGATAAAGAAGACATCGATGAAATCATCGATACGCATTTAGTCGGTGGTATGGTCGTTGATCGTCTGAAAATCTGATAAATCCGACAACGATGACCGAGCAGCTTTTGCTTGAAGGTGCAGACGGGCGGATCGAGGTATTTGTCGATACCTTGGAGCCATCCTTGGCTCCCTCGGGGATCGCTCTCATTGCCCATCCCCACCCCTTGTTTGGTGGTACGGCTGACAACAAGGTGGTGACCACCTTGGCAAAAACCTTGCGGAGTCTGGGCTATATCACCTTGCGTCCGCATTTTCGTGGCGTGGGATTGAGCGATGGAGAACATGACCACGGTGAGGCGGAAACGCGCGATCTGTTGCGTGTGTATGACTACGCACAACAGCGATTTGGGGCGCGTCCCGTCGTGCTGGCTGGTTTCTCCTTCGGGGCGTATGTGGTGACGCGTCTGGCGAAATTGCTGACGGAACGCGGCATGCCGGCCGAACGCTTGATCCTCGTGGGGACGGCGGCTGGTTACATCGAAGGTGCGCGCAGCTATCAGACCGAAGCTGTCGCGCCGGATACCATCGTCATTCATGGTTCGAATGATGAAACCGTGCCACTGGCGCACGTGTTGGCCTGGGCGGAGCCGCTGGAGTTGCCGATTAGCGTGATTCCGGGCGCGGATCATTTTTTTCATCGCAAATTGCACATCATTCGTAACATCATTCATGGCGCATGGCAGGCACGGTGATAAATACTGCAAGGGATAGCACCTCGCCACTGAGTGTCGCCTCATTGCGTAAGTCCTATGGTGGGCGCGAGGTGGTGTCGGGTATTCATTTCGCTTTGCGACGGGGCGAATGCTATGGCTTGCTGGGGCCCAATGGTGCAGGCAAAACGACGACGCTGCGCTGCTGTCTGGGGCTGACAGCACCCGATGACGGAGACATCCGTTTGATGTACGAACCGATTCCACAACGGGCACGCGAGGCGCGTACTCGGGTGGGTGTCGTGCCGCAGTTTGACAACCTCGATCCGGATTTCAGCGTTGCCGAAAACTTGCTGGTATTTGGTCGATATTTTGGTTTACCGGATGCCCAGACGCGACAGCGAATTCCTGAGTTGCTGGCATTCGCGGGGTTGGAAGGGCGCGAACATGCGCCGCTTGCCACACTATCGGGCGGTATGAAGCGTCGGCTCACGCTCGCACGCGCTTTGGTCAATGATCCTGATCTGCTGTTTCTTGATGAGCCCACGACCGGGCTGGATCCGCAGGCACGGCATCTGATCTGGGAACGCTTGAAGCGGCTGCTGGCACAAGGCAAGACGATTTTGCTGACGACTCATTTCATGGATGAGGCAGAGCGTTTGTGTGACCGGTTGGCAATACTCGATACGGGTCGCATCGTGGCGGAAGGGACGCCGCGTGAATTGATAACGCAGCATATCGAGCCGTTGGTCATTGAGGTTTTTGGTGAAGACGCACCGGGCTGGACGACGCGACAGCAGGTATTGCAATCGTCATCGCCATCGTTATCGCCATCGTCATTGGCACGCCTCGAAATTCGGGGTGAAACAGCGTTTTGCTATACCGCAGACGATACGCTGGCCAGTCGTCTGGCGCAGTCGGCAGATGCGGCAGCTTTGCGTGTGTTGCGTCGTCCCGCCAATCTCGAAGATGTGTTTCTCAAGCTGACCGGCCGCGAGTTGCGTGATTGAGCATGTCTGCCTTTTATTCTTTATTTCCTCGTTTTTCGCTGCGTGCGCTGGCCGTCTGGCAGCGCAATTTTCTGGTCTGGCGCAAACTCGCCATTCCTTCGATGCTGGGCAATCTCGCCGATCCGATGATCTATCTGTTCGGCTTTGGCTACGGCTTGGGTAGCCTGTTACCCGAGGTTGCGGGCGTGAGCTATATCGTTTTTCTAGCGGGGGGAACCGTGTGTTCCAGTACCATGAATGCAGCCTCGTTCGAGGCGCTGTATTCGGGATTCTCGCGTATGCATGTACAGAAAACATGGGAGGCCATTCTCAATGCGCCGGTCGCACTCGATGATGTGCTGGCAGGGGAGTGTCTCTGGGCAGCGACCAAGGCCACCTTATCGGGTTCGGCGATTTTACTGGTCGTGGCCTTGCTGGGGCTGGTCAGCTCCCCGCTGGCGTTATGGACGATTCCCGTCATTTTCTTGATCGGCCTGACCTTCGCAGCGATGGGGCTGGTCATCACCGCATTGGCAAAATCTTATGATTTTTTCATGTACTACTTCACGCTGCTGATTACACCTATGACGCTGCTGTGCGGTGTCTTCTATCCGGTCGATCGTTTGCCGCAAGCCTTGCAGGGGCTGGCCGATGCCTTGCCGTTGGCGCATGCGGTGCATCTGGTGCGGCCTTTGCTTCAAGGTCAGTACCCCTCGCACACCTTGCTGCATGTGGGCATTTTGCTGCTGACCAGTTTTGTCGCTTATGCGGCGGCATTAATCCTGGTGCGGCGACGGCTGTTGAGCTGAGAACCCCGGGTGTCAGTTCGTCGCCGGCGGCGCATTTCGCAGGATTTCCTCCATCGTCGTGAGTCCCGAAGCCACTTTGATGGCACCCGAAATACGAAGAGGCTTCATGCCTTCACGTGCCGACTGCTCGCGGATTCGGTCGAGGTCAGCGCCATTTGCGATGATTTTCTTGATTTCCTGCGTGAATTGCAGAATTTCATAAATCCCCACGCGCCCCATATAGCCTGTCATGCGACATTCCAGGCAACCCGTGGCGCGATAGATCTGCGTTGGTTTTTTAGATTTCCACGGCGTCACCATTTCATCCCAAGTAGCTTCATCCACGGGTGTCAGCGGCTCAGCTTTCTTGCAGTGGGGGCAGAGCGTGCGGACGAGGCGTTGCGCCATGATGCCGTTGATGGTTGAGTTGAGCAGATAGGGGGGAACCCCCAGGTCAAGGAGACGGGTCACAGCGGAAGGCGCATCGTTGGTGTGCAGGGTGGAGAGCACCAGATGTCCCGTAAGTGCGGCTTGAACGGCCATTTCCGCCGTTTCCAGATCGCGGATTTCTCCCACCATGATGATGTCTGGGTCTTGCCGCATCAGTGAGCGTATCCCTGCAGAAAACGTCATATCGATGGCGCTATGCACTTGCACCTGATTGAAGGAAGGCTCGATCATTTCGATCGGGTCTTCAATCGTGCAGACATTCACTTCAGGGGTCGCCAACTGCTTGAGCGTGGTGTAGAGCGTGGTGGTCTTGCCCGAACCCGTAGGGCCGGTGACGAGCACGATGCCATTGGGCAATGAGGTCATCGTTTGCCAACGCTGTTTGTCATCTTCTGAAAAGCCCAGTTCATGCGCATCTCGAACCAGCACCTCGGGGTCGAAGATACGCATCACCAGTTTTTCGCCAAAGGCGGTGGGGAGCGTTGAAAGGCGCAACTCGATTTCCTGACCATCAGGGGTGCGCGTCTTGATGCGACCATCCTGCGGGCGACGTTTTTCAACGACATCCATGCGTCCCAAAATCTTGATGCGGCTGGTCATGGCCGTCAGGATCTGCGCCGGAATCTGATAGACCTGATGCAACACACCATCAATCCGGAATCGCACGATACCGATCTCGCGGCGCGGTTCGATGTGGATGTCGCTGGCACGTTGATCGAAGGCATACTGCCAGAGCCAGTCGACGATATGAACGATATGCTGGTCATTGGCATCCAGCGTGCGATTGCCCTTGCCCAGCTCCACTAGTTGCTCAAAGCTGGAAAGCCCGGAGGTGTTTGCGCCGCTGCCGGATTGAACGGCTTTTCTGACCGATTTGGCGAGGTTGTAAAACTCGACCTGAAAGCGGGCGATATCTTCGGGGTTGCTGATGACGCGGCGAATTTCCTTGCGCAAGATGGGTTTGAGCTCGGCTTCCCAGGCACGCTGGAAAGGCTCGGCGGTGGCGATGACGACTTCATTCAATCGCACATCAACGGGAAGAATCCGAAAGCGCGTAGCGTAAGCGCTCGACATGACTTCAGTCACGACGGAAAAATTGATTTTGAGTGGATCAATATGAAAATAATCAATCCCGCTCCAGCGCGCCAACCACTGCGTGAGTGTTTCGAGATCGAGAATCTTGTGAGGCGAAGGGCTATTGTCAGGCGCGGGAATTTTCCATTTTTGTTCGGCAATGGCAATCAGGGGATGCACATCGCCGCGAAAGTAGCGACGTTCCTGTTTGAATTGTTCTCCCTGCACAGCAGTGACCAAGCCTTCGTTAATCAAGGCATCGATGACTTCGATGAGGTTCAGGCGGCGGTCTTCTTCCATGAGTGAGGACGTTGTAAATCGTTGAATGAGATGAGGCACTATAGCCGAGCCTGTGCAATGGCTCAATCATGGCGCATGACGCGGTATCATGGATGATCTGTTTTCTGGAACTGGCTCATGCACCGATTTTTCATGCCTGTATTTTTTGTGTTGCTGGCAGGCACTGCGATGGCTGCTCCAGCAGAGGATTGTTCATCGGCACGCGATCCAGCGCGATGTGTCGGGCGGCAGCAGGCGCAGGATATCTGCCAGGATTTACGTGGCCGGGCACGGCAGCAATGTTTGCTCGATCATTTACCCGCACCGGATTGCCATGCTTCCGATGATCCCGCACGTTGTCAGCAACGCCAACAGGCGCGCGCGGTGTGCAAGGGCTTGTCGGGCAAGGCGTGGCGGGCGTGTTTGAGTGAGCAGGGTGCGTTAAAACCCAACACGAAATGAAAAAAAACCGCCGACTTCCTTTCTCCCCAAGCATGAGGGGAGAGGAAATCAGCGGGTGAGGGGATGGGTTAACGTGAAATACAAAAATCAGAGTCGGGTTGAAGATGTGAGCGTAGCGAGCA
>CAYTHB010000011.1:0-58296 GCA_964437515.1 uncultured Sterolibacterium sp. | reverse complement strand
TTCTTCCTCCCGCCGCGACGACAGAGTCCTACGCCCTCTCCCTACACGACCCTCTTCCCATGTCTCCCCCACGCCCGTGGGGGTGTTTCTACTTAAGGGGGGTGCCAGAAAAAAAAAGATACGTCTTCCCCACGCCCGTGGGGGTGTTTCTGAAGCTGGCTCCTTTAATGCTGGAGGCCGCAGGTCTTCCCCACGCCCGTGGGGGTGTTTCTGCGGGCCAATGGATCTGTCTGATCGACGAAGCGTCTTCCCCACGCCCGTGGGGGTGTTTCCAAGGATTGGACAGGCAAGAGCATCTTCAAGGAGTCTTCCCCACGCCCGTGGGGGTGTTTCCGCAGACCTGTACAGAACGTAGGCAAAATGCAGGTCTTCCCCACGCCCGTGGGGGTGTTTCTCAGCGGGCAGGTATCTATGCTGCGCAGTTCGAGTCTTCCCCACGCCCGTGGGGGTGTTTCCATCGCTTCGATGGGGGATGCCTTTACCATCGTGTCTTCCCCACGCCCGTGGGGGTGTTTCCGTCGCCTCAAGCCCTGCTGTGATCGTCGTCCCGTCTTCCCCACGCCCGTGGGGGTGTTTCCAATGCTGTGGATGCGTATGCGAGTGCGGGTGAGTCTTCCCCACGCCCGTGGGGGTGTTTCGAAGGCATTGCAATTCAAGCTCGCCTACATCTCATCTTCCCCACGCCCGTGGGGGTGTTTCCCCTGTCGTTTTTGCATAAGCCCCGCCAATCCAGTCTTCCCCACCCCGTCCCGGATATCGGGATTAGACAGTCAAGCCGTCGTTGCGTGGCGAACGGCGACCTTCGTTTGTCCCTGCTGCTTTGCCTGCCATAGATCATAGGCAATCTGACCTTTCAGCCAGCTTTCCGCACTCGGGCCATCGAGCCATGCCTCTAAACGCAAGGCGAGATCGACGCTGATGCCCGCCTTGCCGTTCACCACCCTTGAAAGCGTTACGCGGTTGATGCCGAGTTCTTGTGCCGCCTGGGTCACCGTCAAACCCAGTGCAGGCAGAACATCCTCGCGCAGGGTTTCGCCGGGGTGCGGTGGATTGTGCATTCTGGTCATATGAGCTCCTTCTCAGTGGTAATCCCGGTAATCGACCAGGATGGCATCTTCACCTTCGAACACAAAAGTCATCCGCCAATTGTCATTGACCGTCACCGACCAATGCCCGGCCAGATTGCCGGAAAGCGGATGCAAGCGCCAGCCGGGCATGTTCATTTCGCGCGGGCTGGCGGCATCATTCAATTGCCGCAGCTGGCGTGCCAAGCGGGGGGCGTGATCCGGCCGGATACCCGACTTGTTGCCTGATTCAAAGAACGACTCAAGGCCTTTGTGCTTGAAGTACTTGATCATTTTTGCATTGTAGCGTTGCGCGCTACATGTAGCAACTGCAGGCAAACCAGAAAACCCCATGCCCATGAAAAGTCAAACATAGCGGGTGTCCTTTTGTTTTTGGAGCGGCGGCCTCGTCGCAAACAGCGAACAGCACCGAAGTTTTGGGCTGAGGCTGGCCTCCCACAAAAGCAGAGAAAATGCTCTCCGACCCATTGATTTCGCTTTTCGGGAATCAGCCAAAATGTGGCAATGCGAGACCCCATGTGTTTGACCCTATGGTTTTCGCTTCCGAGTAGTGCGTTTTGTTTGTGGTTTCTTTTGTCCCAATGTGGGACTAAAATCAACTCATGAACATCGTTGCTGTCAAATTCCTCCGCTCCTTTTGGGAAAAGTACCCGGATGCAGAGCAAGCGCTCAAGTCTTGGGTTGATGAAGCCAAGAAAGCAGCATGGACGCAACCCGCCGAGATCAAGGAGCACTATCGAAGCGCGAGCATTCTCAAGAATCGACGCGTGGTGTTCAACATTAAGGGCAACGATTACCGACTCGTGGTGTCTATTGCTTACCACTACCAAGCGGTCTATGTGAAATTCATCGGCACCCACAAGGAATACGATGCCATAGACGCCGAAACTGTAGAGATGGAGGTCTGATATGGAAATTCGCTCCGCATTGTCTCCCTTGCCTCCCTTGCGTCCCTTGCGCACCGAAGAGGATTACAAGGCAGCGTTGCGCGAAGTCTCAGCTTACTTCGACAATGAACCAGCTCCCGGCACTCCCGACGGCGACCGATTTGAAATCCTGCTGACGCTCGTGGAAGCCTACGAGCTCAAGCATTACCCAATCAATCTGCCTGATCCAATTGAAGCCATCAAGTTCCGCATGGATCAAGCCGGGCTAACGCCCAAGGATTTGGTACCCGCCATCGGTCGGCTGAACCGCGTCTATGAAATTCTGAACAGAAAGCGCCCGCTGACGTTGAGCATGATCTGGAAGTTACACGAGAAGCTGGGCATTCCAGCCGAGTGCCTTATTCAGCCACCGAAGATGCACCTGGAGACCTGATTCGGCGTTGTCCGGTTTTTAACGCGGATAGGCCATTCAGACGATAATTACCTTTTCAAACAACGTTTTTCCCCTGGCCGACTGCGGCGAGGTAGGCGGCCGACAAAGCCTTACCCTCATTCGTGGGGGATGGGTGGGGTAAGCGTATCTGTTATCGGGTAACGATATTTCATCCTCTGCGGGTGGAGATGGTAACCATGATTGTTAGCAGCGACGGCCAGCATTCCAATGCGTCCTCCTCCTGAGCAAAAAGGCGCGTAGGATACGCGAAGATGATATTTCAGCTTTGGATTGACACACATACAGCGTGTGGAGTGCATCATTGCATTGATTTTGTGCTACGAAAGGATCACCCGATGCTTTATCGCATACCCATTTTTTACAATGAACGTATGAGCGCGACGTTGAGCAACGAGAGAACTTCCCCCTCTTCGCGCAAGCCACGTCTGCAGGTGGCGCATTGGCAACGGCACCACGCCGAAAAAATCGAAATCAGGGACTTTGATCCGCTCACGCGCGAGCAGTTGTGCATAGTGCACAGCCGCGACTATGTGAATGGGGTTCTGGATTGCGAGGCGCCAAACGGGTTCATGAGCTTTGATCCGGCTGTGGCGTCTTCGCTACCGTACACCAGTGGTTCAATGCTGGCCGCTGCTCGCCTTGCTTTGGAGCAGCAGAGTTACGCCTGCTCTCCTACCAGTGGCTTTCATCACGCAGGGGCGAATTACGGCGGCGGCTTCTGCACCTTCAACGGGTTGGCTCTCGCAGCGGTGGTGCTCGCCAAGGAGGGCGTCAAGGTTGGCATTCTCGACAGCGACGCGCACTTCGGCAATGGTACGACCGACATCCTCTCGCGCCACCAAGGTCTGCGCATCAAGCACTGGACGTGGGGCTTGAATTTTCATTGCGGTCGTGAAGTGAGTAATACTGAGGTTTCCGAATGGCACCAAAGAGCAGTCGATGATTTGGCAGACTGCGATGTCGTGCTCTACCAAGCCGGTGCGGACCCTCATATTGATGACCCGCTGGGAGGCATGATTTCGGAAGAAGCGTTCGCCATCCGCGAGGCTGTCGTCTTTGGCAACCTCAGTGCTGTGGCGTGGAATCTGGCGGGCGGCTATCGCAAAGCGGCCGATGGCTCAATCGACGAGGTGCTGCTCACACACGATTGGGCGTTGTGCGCGGCGTTTGATAAGAAGAACGGGATCGGACAGTTTGGTGATTCACCCGGCAATTAAGGATTGCGCCATCATTCTGCGCATCGTCACAGAATCCATAGACCCTGCGACGATGCGCAGGGTGAACGGGTGACCGTGTGACCGTGTGACCGTGGCATTGCAATCAATCCTTATTCAGTCTCATCACTCGTTGTGAAAAACAGCATCGTGACAGGGTAAGTTAAAATCATTGGATTGCTGATTCTTGCCACGCCTGACTGTTTTCAGAGCCGCCCTCATGACTTCCTCATTTCGCCTTGCCCCCAGTTTGCTTTCTGCCGATTTTGCCCGTTTGGGTGAGGAGGTGGATCGTGTCATTCAGTCTGGGGCGGACTGGATCCATTTCGATGTGATGGACAACCATTACGTCCCTAATCTGACCATCGGTCCTTTGGTTTGCGAAGCGATTCGTCCGCTGACGCAAGCGCCGATCGATGTGCATCTGATGGTCAAGCCGGTGGATCGCATCATTCCTGATTTTGCCAAGGCGGGTGCGAATATCATCACTTTCCATCCAGAGGCATCGGAACATATCGATCGTTCGCTGGCCTTGATTCGTGACCACGGTTGTCAGGCCGGGCTGGTGTTCAATCCGGCGACACCGCTGCATTATCTGGATCACGTCATGGATAGGCTGGATGTGGTGTTGCTGATGTCGGTGAATCCGGGGTTTGGTGGGCAGAGTTTCATTCCCGGTACGCTGGATAAACTGCGTCAGGCGCGCGCCAAGCTCGATGCTTACGAAGCAAGCAGCGGTCGCCGTATCCTGTTGGAAATCGATGGCGGGGTGAAAGTCGACAACATTGCTGCCATTGCCCGTGCAGGGGCGGATACTTTCGTCGCGGGTTCGGCTGTTTTTGGTGCAGGCAAAGCGACGGATCCGCATCGTTACGATAGCGTCATCGCGGCGTTGCGTGGCGAGCTTGCCAAGGTTTGATCGCTAATGAATGCCTTATCCCAGAGCTGGCGGGTGCGCGCAGTGCTCATCGATCTGGATGGCACGCTCCTCGATACGGCCGCTGATCTTGCGGCGGCGGCAAATGCCATGTTGATGGACTACGGTGCTGCACCGCTGAGTGTGGATACGATACGCAGTTATATCGGTCGTGGCATTGCCAATCTGGTGCAGCGTTGCTTTGCTGATGCGCCGACTCCGCCGGATGCCGTGGAGCGTTTTCGCCATCATTATCGCCGTGTGAATGGTCAGGCGGCTTGCGTTTATCCGGGGGTGTTTGAAGGGCTGAATGCCATGCGTTCGGCGGGGTTTGCCTTGGCGTGCATCACCAACAAGGCACAGGATTTTGTCCCGCCGTTGCTGCAAGCCACAGGGCTGGCGAGTTTCTTCGATCAAGTCATTTGTGGCGACACCCTGGCGCGCGCCAAGCCCGATCCTTTGCCGCTACTTCATGCCTGTCACCTCTTGGGTGTCGCACCCCACGAAGCCCTGATGATCGGTGATTCGCTGAATGATGTACATGCCGCACGGGCAGCGGGCTGCGCCGTGTTTTGTGTTCCTTATGGTTACGCTGAAGGAACGAGTGTGCGAGCAGAAGACTGCGATGCTATAGTCCCCACGCTCGAAGCCGCCGCGTGCATGCTTGTTCCTCTGCATTCCTGACTTTATCCATCATGCAAGAAGCTGAATTCCAACGCCTCGCTGCCGCAGGCTATAACCGTATTCCGGTCACCCTCGAAACCTACGCCGATCTCGATACGCCGTTGTCGATCTATCTCAAACTGGCGAATTGCCCGAACAGTTTTTTGCTGGAGTCGGTGGTGGGGGGCGAACGCTTTGGCCGCTATTCCTTCATTGGTCTGGCGGCACGTACTTTGCTTCGCGCCAGCGGATTTTTAACCGAAGTGGTGCGCGATGGCGCAGTCATCGAGCGGCATGAAGGCAATCCGCTGGATTTTCTCGCGGAATACCAAGCGCGCTTCAAGGTGCATGTGCCTGAGGGCTTTCCGCGCTTTTGTGGCGGGCTGGCGGGCTATTTCGGCTATGACGCGATTCGTTATGTCGAAGAACGTCTGGCGGATTTCAAGCAGCGTGATGAAATCGGCATGCCCGATGTGCTGCTCTTGCAAACCGAAGAACTGGCTGTGGTCGACACTTTGGCAGGCAAGATTTATCTGATTGTTTATGTCGATGCGACACAGCCCGATGCCTGGCAGCAGGGGCAGACACGCCTGCGCGAACTGGCGGCGCAACTGCGCAGCCCGCTGACCATTCCGACCAGCGCGCCGGTCGCTGGCGGCGAAGCGCAGCGCGACTTCAGTAAGCCCAATTATCTGGCGGCGGTGGCGCGTGCAAAACAGTACATTGCCGATGGCGACATGATGCAGGTGCAGATTGGTCAGCGCATCAAAAAGCCTTTTGCCGCCGCGCCGCTCACCTTGTATCGCGCGCTGCGCTCGTTGAACCCTTCACCCTATATGTACTACTACCACTTCGGCGATTTTCAGGTGGTCGGCGCATCGCCGGAAATTCTGGTGCGTCAGGAAGCTACATCCGAAGGACGCAAGGTTACGATACGCCCTCTCGCCGGCACGCGCCCACGCGGTGCAACGCCCGAGCAGGATCGCGCGCTGGCCGAGGAGTTGCTAAAGGATGAGAAGGAGCGTGCCGAGCACGTCATGCTGATTGACTTGGCGCGCAACGACATTGGTCGCATCGCGCAGACCGGCAGCGTGAAAGTCACCGACCAGATGGTCATCGAACGCTATTCTCATGTCATGCATATTGTTTCTAACGTCGAAGGCCTGCTGATGCCGGGGCTGGATAATCTCGACGTATTCCGCGCCACTTTCCCAGCAGGCACGCTCACGGGTGCGCCCAAGGTACGCGCCATGGAAATCATCGACGAACTGGAGCCGGTCAAACGCGGACTCTACGGCGGTGCGTGCGGTTATCTGAGCTTCTCGGGCGAAATGGATCTGGCGATTGCGATTCGTACCGGCATCGTCAAAAACGGCACACTGCATGTTCAGGCCGCAGCGGGAATCGTGGCGGATTCCGTGCCGGAAAGCGAATGGCAGGAAACCGAAAACAAATCCCGCGCCCTGCTACGCGCCGCCGAGATGGCCGAGGCGGGGCTGGATACACGTCTGGCTTGAACACGGGACATAGGCCACGTTTTGCGTACTTTACTGGTCGTCCTTCATGATCTGGCGGCAGCGGCACTGGCCTGGATGCTGGGCTATTGGCTGCGCTTCAATTTCGACATTGCTCCGTTTTACGTGGAAAACATGGCGTCCACGATGGTTTTCGTTGTCCCTTTGCAGGGCGTGATTGCATGGCGATTGGGCTTGTACCGAGGGCTTTGGCGATTTGCCAGCTTGCCGGATCTCAAGCGCATCGTGCTGAGTTGTACGATGGGTGCGTGCGCAGCACCGCTCATGCTCTATCTCCTGAAAGCCATGAATGACGTGCCGCGTTCGGTGCTTGTTTTGTATCCGGTCTTTCTCATGTTGATCATGGGAGGTAGTCGCTTTCTCTATCGTTCGTGGCGTGATGGCCATTTGCTGACGCTGCGCGCCGTGAGTGGGGAGCCTGTGCTGGTTTTGGGGGCAGGTGAAGCTGCTGCTGCCCTATTGCGCGAATTGGAAAAAAGTCGCCAATGGCATGTCGTCGGCTTGCTGGATGATGCCGCCGGAAAACAAGGCGTGTTGCTGCATGGCGTGCCGGTATTGGGGCGGCTAGATGAGGTGGCGACCTTGGCGCATCAGCATCATGTGCGCCATGTCATTCTTGCCATGCCTTCCGCACCGAACAGCTTGCGTCGTCAGCTATCGGAAAAAGCAGGGGCGGCAGGGTTGAATGTGCTGACAGTTCCTGCATTTGATGACTTGCTCTCCGGTCGCGTCACCATCTCGCAAGTTCGCAAAGTCGAGCTTGAAGACTTGCTCGGGCGCGATCCGGTGCAGCTTGATGAAGAAGGCCTGAATCGCATGCTGACGGGCAAAGTCGTGCTGGTCACCGGTGCGGGCGGTTCCATCGGCGCGGAGCTGTGTCGCCAGATTGCACGCTTTTCACCCCGTTGTCTGGTGTTATATGAAATTTCGGAATACGCTCTGTACGCACTGGAACAGCAATTTGTACGGACGCATCCTGCACTGAAACTTATCTGTGCCATTGGCGATGTCCGCGATACTCAAAGGCTTGCGGAAGTCTTTGCTGCACAGCAACCCGATGTGGTGTTTCACGCAGCAGCATACAAGCATGTGCCGATGATGGAAAACGCCAATGCCTGGCAGGCGGTACGCAATAATGTGGCTGGCACAGCGTGCGTAGCGCGTGCCGCACTCGAACACAATGTGGCGCGCTTTGTGCTGATTTCGACCGACAAGGCAGTCAATCCAACCAATGTCATGGGGGCGACCAAACGGCTCGCCGAAATGCTCGTGCAAACCCTAGGGCGTGCGGCGCGGCATGAAGGACGGATGACCCGTTTTGTCATGGTGCGCTTTGGTAACGTACTGGGAAGCAGCGGTAGCGTCATCCCCCTTTTTCGCGAACAGATCGCGCAGGGCGGGCCGGTCACGGTCACGCATCCAGAAATCATCCGCTATTTCATGCTGATTCCCGAAGCGGCACAACTGGTGCTGCAAGCCGGGTGGATGGGCGGTACCGACAACGAAGGCGGGGAAATTTTTGTTCTCGACATGGGTGAGCCCGTAAAAATTGTTGATCTGGCACGCGACATGATTCGCTTGTCCGGCTTTAGTGAAAACGACATCCGTATTGAATTTTCCGGTTTGCGACCGGGTGAAAAGCTGTTTGAAGAGCTGCTTGCCAATGACGAAACCACCCTGCCTACACCCCACCCCAAACTACGGGTTGCGCGTGCAGCCACAGAAAACCACTCGATAAAAACGGATGCAGATTGGCTGACTGCCCTGCAAGACTGGCTGACGCAAGAGCAAGTCAGCGAAGCCGAAGTCAAAGCCACCTTGCAACATTGGGTGCCGGAATATCATCCGGTGCAGCACTGAAAGAAAAGACATCATGGCCACCTACGCCATCGGTGATATTCAGGGCTGCTATCAGGAATTCCGCCTACTCCTTGAAAAAATCCGTTTCAATCCGGTGCGTGACCGTATCTGGCTCGTCGGCGATCTGGTCAATCGCGGCCCGCAATCACTGGAAGTGCTGCGGTTCGTGCGCGAGCTAGACAAAGCCGCCATCACCGTACTTGGGAATCACGATCTGCATCTGCTGATGCTCGCCGAAGGCTGCTCGAAACCCGGTGCAGGTGATACGCTGGATGCCATCTTGCAGGCAGAAGATCGAGATGACTTGCTGCACTGGCTGCGGCATCGACCGATGCTGTATGCCGAAGCAGACTATGTCATGGTACATGCGGGGCTACTGCCGCAATGGTCAGTGAAAAAATCGCTCAAACTGGCCGCCGAAGTCGAAACCGCACTGCGTGCCGAGCCGGATGAGTATCATGCGTTTCTCGCCCACCTGTGGGGCAGCGAGCCTGTCGCCTGGGATGACACACTCAGCGGCTGGAAACGGCTGCGTGTGATTGTCAATGCGATGACCCGTATGCGTTTTTGCACGCACGCCGGGGGGATGGAGTTTCGTAGCAAGGGCGAGGTGACGCAAGCCCCCGCAGGTTATCTGCCGTGGTTCGAGGTCACGGGGCGCAAGAGTGTCGATCATGTTCTGGTGACGGGGCATTGGTCTGCACTCGGCTTGAAAATCACCGACAAGCTGCTAGCACTGGATAGTGGCTGCCTGTGGGGACGTGAATTGAGCGCGGTACGATTGGAAGATCGGGCAGTGTTTCAGGTACCCTGTTCGAGTGTATCAAAGAACCTTCAGGGATCTCCGTGATTGGATCACCTGCCGGTATGGGTGGGTTTTTATGCAATCGCAGCCCTTCAAGTTTTTTGTCGTGGTGCATGGTGCGTTTCATCGGGTGCTATTAAAGTTCCCTGTATTGAGGACGATATAATAGAAACGACTTGAGAGGGCTTTGTTATGCGATTGAAAATATTGATTTTTATAGCGCCTGTTTTGATGGGGCTTTCGTTATCTGTCCATGCGGCGAAATGGCAGACGATTGCTCGTCAGGCGGGCGAGCGAATAGAAATCGACAAAACCCGTATCGCACGGGTGGGCGATGGTCAAACACTGGCCTGGAGCCGTCTGGTGTTGGATCAGGAACTCAAGGTGGATGGCAAGCCCTACACTGTCCTGGAAGCACTCAATCGTTACGATTGCACAGCGCGTCGCTTTACCACCGTCAAGCGTGTGTATCTACAGGCGGGGACGCCGGTCAAGGAAGAAACGGTCAGTTCATGGCGTAGCATGCTTGCCGAGCGGAGAAGTGTCGATGAAGACCTGTTGACCGAAGTATGCAAGCCGCGCACGGTAGGAGAAATGAAACGTGTTGCCGAGCTTGCGCGTCAGGCGGCCGACAGCAAAAACCGGCAAGCTCAATCAGATGGAGATGGCGCATTGGCGGCGGAGCAGCCTCCCGCAAAAATCATGCTGGCTGATGTGCGTCGTCTGGTGGATGACAAGTCCGATTCGCAAGAAAAATCATCCCGAATCAGAACCGTTGCTGATAGTTCCGCAGAGAACCATGCACGTATCAATTTGCCGAACAAGACTGATCTGGCTGCCATGGCAGCGGCTGAGAAAGCGGCACTGATTTCATCCGATACCAGTGGTACATCGGTGTCTTCGACATCTGTTCCGGCTCAGGCTTCGGCTCCAGCACCGAAAGCAATCCCTGGCCGTTCCTCAGTTTCATCGGGGCTGACTACTTCTAATACGGCGTATCCGCTTTCTTCGGGTAGTAAAACGACGGCATCATCGGATCACTCGCCTGCGATGGTCAGCCCTGCCGTGACCCTTCCTGCGCGGCCGTATTATCGAGAAATTTCGCGCGGGGCTCCGCGTCGCAAGGTCATCCCGAAAGCCGCCCTGATGCCTGTGGTCGAAAATCCCGCCATCCATTGGAGTTATACGGGAGAGGGGAGCGCTGTCAATTGGGGAAAATTGCGTCCGGATTACGCGCTTTGTGCCACGGGTAAACGCCAGTCGCCGATTGATATTCGTGATGGCATTCAGGTCGATCTGGAACCGATTGCGTTTGACTACAGGAACACCCTGTTCCGTATTGTGGATAACGGCCATACGATACAGGTTTTCGTCGGTGAAGGAAGCAGCATAACGGTCATGGGGCGTCGCTATGCCTTGCAGCAGATCCATTTTCACCGACCTTCGGAAGAGCGCGTCAATGGCATGGCTTTTGATATGGTCGCGCATCTGGTGCATCAGGATCTGGATGGACACATTGCCGTTGTAGCCGTCTTACTGGAAAACGGCACAGAGAATCCCTTGATTCAGCAACTCTGGAACAATATGCCGCTCGAAGTGGGACAGGAACTGACGCCTAGCACGGCTATCAATCTCACAACCCTGTTGCCGGATGTCGATCATCGGCAATATTGGACTTACATGGGATCATTGACCACGCCACCTTGTACGGAAGATGTGTTGTGGCTGGTGCTGAAGCAGCCTCAACCGATTTCGGCCGATCAGGTATCGATATTTGCGCGTCTTTACCGGAACAATGCTCGTCCGATACAGCCCGTCAATAATCGTCTGATTAAGGGGTCGCGTTGAGTTGAAGTGGAAGTCGGTGGGTCGGGCGTTAATCCGTGCGCGGATTGCGTAGATAACGTCCGATTGACAATGCCGCACCCAATCGACCGAGCAGGGCGGCCAGCCCGAGGAGCAGTGCGGTTTTGGCGTAAGACAGCGGTTGCAAAACCAGCGTAACGTCATACAGTGCGGCCAGTCGGGTAACGGGGTCGCGCAGGAGTAGTGTGAGTGAAAATACGATTAGCCAAGCAACACATCCACCCGCCAGTCCTTGCAGCAGCCCGAGATAATTGAAGGGGCGGCGAATGAAGGCATCGGTTGCGCCGAGTAGATGGCAGACTTCGATTTCATGACGGCGGGCGAGTATTTGTAAACGTAGCGTGGTAAATGTAATGGTAATCAGCCCGGTGCCCAGTAAGGTGGCCAGCATGATGCTACCGGTACGGCCAAGTTGCAGCAGGGCATCCAGACGTCGCACCCAAGCGGAATCGAGTTGAACATGTGCAACGCCGGGCCAGCGACGCAGCGTGTCACGCAGACGTTCCATATTGTCCGGTGCGTCATTGTCCGCAGTGACGATGAAGGCATCCGGATAGGGATTCTTGGGCAGGGAGGCAATGATGTCGCGCAATCCCGGGTCGGCCTGCATTCGTTTGAGGGTGTCTTCGCGGCTGACGAATCGGATCGATTTCAGTTCCGGAAGCTCGCGTAACCGAGTTGCAATCGCATCACTTTGGGTGCGTTCGGCATCGAGTTTCATAAACAAGGAGAGTTGGGGCGTGGTGGCTTGTGACTGATTGGCGTTGCGCACCCAAGGCATGACGTTGTCGATCAACATCAAGGCCGAGGCAGGGAGTGCCAGCATGATGCCGATGGCAAAGAGAGGCAGCAGGGTGTTGATGGGGGTGGAATACATACGCTGCCACGCCCAGCGCAGGGCATCGCGATGTTGTGCGAGCCATGCGTTCATGAGATCAGTTTTCCGTGATCGAGTGTGAGTGATCGGGGATTGCAGGCGGCAAACAAAGCCTTGTCATAGGTTGCTATCAGCGTTGTTACACCGACACGATGAAATTCGGCAAAGATTCCAGCCACGTCCTGCGCGGTTTCCGGATCAAGATGTGCCGTCGGTTCATCGGCCAGCAGGATGGAGGGACGATGCACGACGGCACGCGCGATGGCCAGACGTTGTTGTTCGCCCCCCGAAAGGCTGATGGGATAAGCCCGTTCGCGCGCCAGTAGCCCTACTTTGTCGAGTGCTGCGCGTGCGCGTTGTGCAGCCTCGCGTGGAGGAAAGCCGATGATGGACAGAGGCAGCATGACATTTTCAAAGGCACTACGATCAAAGAGCAGTTTCTGATCCTGAAAGATTAAGCCCAGATTGCGACGCAGGTAGGGGATGGCTTTGCGTTTCAAACCATTCACGTTCTGTCCATTGACCAGCACCGTCCCGCTCGTGGGCGGTTCGATAGCGGCAATCAGCTTGAGCAACGTCGTTTTTCCAGCACCGGAATGGCCGCCGATCAGGAGCATTTCACCCGATGCAAGCTCGAAACTGACATCATTCAATGCATTGTTGTCGGGAGGATAGCGACGGCCGACATGCTCGAAGCGGATCATCGTCATGGTGAGGCGATTCAGTTTGTTTCGAACAAGGCCGTCGCAAAGTCATGCGCGGTAAAGGGTTGCAGATCTTCGATGCCTTCTCCGACACCGATATAACGCAATGCCAAGGGTTTTCCAGTGGGTTGCTGGCGGGCGATGGCCGCAATCACGCCGCCTTTGGCGGTGCCATCCAGCTTGGTAACGACCAGCCCAGTTACGCCAATCGCTTTGTCAAAGGCCTGCACTTGCGCCAGCGCGTTCTGGCCGATGTTGGCATCCAGTACCAGCAAAACTTCATGGGGTGCACTGGGTTCCACTTTCTGGATAACGCGTTTGACCTTGGCAATTTCTTCCATCAGATGTAGTTGCGTGGGAAGTCGCCCCGCCGTATCGGCCAGCACGACATCGATGCCGCGCGCCTTGGCGGCATGGATGGCATCGAATACCACGGCGGCAGGATCGCCGGATTCCTGGGCAATGACGGCAACATTATTGCGTTCTCCCCATGCGACCAGTTGTTCACGCGCAGCTGCACGGAAAGTGTCGCCGGCTGCCAGCAAGACGGATTTTCCCTGTCGCTGAAAGTGGCGTGCCAGTTTTCCGATGGAGGTGGTTTTTCCAGCGCCATTGACGCCGGCCAGCATGATGACGAAAGGCTTGTGGCTGTCGAGATTCAGCGGGGCTTCGAGGGGCTTCAGTAAATTTTCGAGGAGTTCCGTCAGGGCAACTTGTAGCTGGGCAGGAGATTCGAGTTTGTCGCGTTTGACACGTTTTTTCAGTTCATCCAGCAGGTATTGCGTTCCACTCACGCCGACATCGGCCATCAAGAGCGTGGTTTCGAGTTCTTCGAGCAGTTCATCATCGATTTTTGCGCGGCTGAACAAGCCCGAGAGCTGGCTGCGTGTGCGTGACAGCCCGTTTTTCAGACGCTCTTTCCATGAGAGTTTTTTTTCCGGAGCGTCCGGAGCGGGCGGTGTCACCGGCTCGGGCTGAGACGTAGCCGGTGCGATGGGCGGTTGTAATTTCTGCGGCTCCTGTTCTTGCACGACCTCGGGTGTCGTGGTGGAGGAGCCCAGTTTTTTCTTCAGGAAACTAAACATGGAAAGAGGCTTCAAAGGAAAGATCGGTGGTCGAACCGTATCGCCAGTGGCGCATCATGCAGGATAACTTTATGATGCCGCTTCTTGAATTCAACCAATCTTGAATTTTAACATCGCTCATGAAACCTATCCGTTTAATACCTCGTGTTTTGCTGGTGCTCGCCACCTTGGGGAGTTTCGTCAGTGCTTCAGCCGAGGCGCAGCCGCAGACCTTTGAGAAAAAGCTGGCCAATGGGCTACGTGTGATCGTCAAGGAAGACCATCGTGCGCCCACCGTGGTGCAGATGGTCTGGTATCGCACGGGTGCGATTGATGAAAAAGATGGTTCATCCGGGTTGGCACATATGTTGGAACACATGATGTTCAAGGGCACGAAAACCGTGGGGCCGGGGGAATTTTCACGACGCGTGGCGGCAGCTGGTGGGCGTGACAATGCATTCACCAGCCAGGACTACACGGCTTATTTTCAGCAGGTACCCAAGCGTGCGCTGCCGGAAATGATGCAGCTTGAGGCCGATCGCATGGTCAATCTGAAATTGGATCCCAAGGCGTTTGCGCCTGAGCTGAAGGTGGTCATGGAAGAGCGTCGTATGCGCACCGATGACAATCCGCAGGCACTTGTCTGGGAACGCATGAATTCTGTTGCGTTTCAGGAGCATCCTTATCGTCGTCCGGTCATCGGATGGATGGATGATCTGGAGCATATGACCTGGCAGGATGCCGAGCACTGGTATCGGCAGTGGTATACCCCCAGCAATGCCACACTCGTGGTTGTGGGGGATGTGGATCACGAAGCATTGTTCAAACTGGCGGAAAAATATTATGGCGTCATCAAGCCCCACGCGCTTCCTGAGCGACGCGCCCTGTTTGAGCCGCAACAACTGGGGATCAAACGCATTAACGTCAAGGCACCCGCCAAGCTGCCGTATCTTGCCATGGCATGGAAAGTGCCCAAGCTGATGGATGTCGATAAGGATCGTGATCCCTACGCCTTGCAAATGCTTGCAGCGATTCTTGATGGTCACGACGCTTCGCGGTTTTCACGCAATCTGGTACGTGGCCAAAAAATCGCTCAATCGGCGGGAGCAGGCTATGACGCTACCTTGCGTGGTGTAGCTCAGTTTGTCGTGGAGGGACAGCCTGCTGAAGGGCGCACCGTGGCTGAGCTGGAAGCCGCACTGCGGGAAGAAATTCGCATCATTCAGGACAAAGGTGTGAGTGAGGATGAGTTGGCGCGTGTCAAAACCCAAATGGTGGCGCAGCAGATTTACAAACGCGATTCCATGATGGGGCAAGCCATGGAAATTGGTACGCTGGAAGTGATTGGCTTGCATTGGCAGGATATTGAAAAAATGCTGGGGCATCTTCGTGGCGTCACTGTGACCGAGGTACAAGCCGTCGCCAAAAAATATTTTATGGATGACGTCCTCACCGTAGCGACGCTGGATCCTCAGCCGATCGATGCGCAAGCGGAGGCTGGCCGCCATGCGGCAAGTCCCCACAAACATTGAAGTACACCGTACATCCTGTCTCCATCGTTAATGGACGCTGAATCATGAATCGATTTCTCTCTTTTTTGCGGTCAGGCACACTGATCTTATTGTCCATATTGCCCGCGCTGGCACACGCCGGTGTGAAAATCGAGCAATGGACAACGCCGAAGGGCGCCAGGGTTTACTTTGTTGCCAGTCATGAAATTCCCATCCTCGATGTCCGCATCGATTTTCATGCGGGCTCAGCCTATGATCCTGCTGAAAAATCGGGTCTGGCCGGGCTGACGGTGGGCTTGCTCGATGCAGGCGTCAAATTTGGCGATACCCATCTGAATGAGGAGCAAGTCGCCGAAAAACTGGCGGATATTGCCGCGCATCTGGGTGCCGGCATCGATGCTGATCGTGCGAGTCTGAGCTTGCGGGCTTTGGCAGCCCCCCAGCAGCGTGATGCCGCGCTCGGTTTGATGCAGGCCGCATTGGCGCACCCCGTGTTCCCTGAGGAAGTTTTGTCGCGTGAAAAAGCGCGTTCTGTCGCTGCGATCCAAGAGGCTGACACACGCCCCGAAGTCATTGTTGCCAAGCGTTTTCGCCAGGCAATTTACCCTGGTCATCCTTATGGCCTCACGCCGACAGTCGCCAGTGTGATGACCATTACGCGTGATGATGTGGTGCGGTATTGGCGCGATCACTTCAATGCTCCGCGTGCGGTACTTGCCATCATGGGGGATGTGACACGTGCCGAAGCCGAGCAGATTGCGATACGCTTGACAGAGGCATTGCCAGATTCATTATCTGATGCCTCTCCTGACGTACCTCTGCCACCGGTCGTTCAGCCGCAGGCCAGCACGATCAAAGTAGCGCATCCTGCCACACAAAGTCATATTTCCATGGGCTTACCCGCGATCAAGCGTGGAGAGGCTGATTTTTTCCCATTACTGGTCGGTAACTATGTGCTGGGAGGAGGGGGCTTTGTTTCGCGGCTGATGAAGGAGGTTCGCGAAAAACGCGGATATGCCTACAGCGTGTACAGTAATTTCGATCCACGCTTGCAGGAAGGGCCATTTGAAATTGCTTTGCAAACCAAGCGATCGCAAGCCGAAGATGCGCTCAAGGTCGTCAATGACACACTGGATCGTTTCGTCAGAGACGGCCCGACCGAGTCGGAATTGAAGGCGGCTAAACAGAATCTCATCGATGGCCTGGCCTTGCGGCTGGATAGTAATGCCAAGATCATCGGTTATCTTGCGGTCATCGGGTTTTATAACTTGCCGCTGAGCTATCTGGATGATTACCCTCGCCATGTTGATGCTGTCACTGTTCAGCAGATTCGTGAAACCTTTGCGCGACGTATCCCTCGTGAGCATCGGGTGACCGTGATGGTGGCCTCCGAATAGGTGATATTTCGTGGCAAATATTCGTATTACAGGCGGGCAATGGCGTAGCCGCCTGGTCAAGGTGATCGATCAGAAAAAAGGTATCCCGGGTTTGCGCCCCACGCCGGATCGGGTGCGTGTCACCTTGTTCAACTGGCTGGGGCAAAATCTGGACGGTTTGCGTTGCCTCGACCTGTTTTCGGGCAGCGGTATGCTGGGCTTTGAAGCAGCTTCGCGGGGGGCAGCGCATGTGACCTTGGTCGAGCAGTCGCCAGAGGTTTTTCGCCAACTGCAGCACAATGCACATACATTGACGGCCGCAACAACCCCCCAAGGTCTGGAGTTGATTCGTACAGATGCGTTAAAATTCATGACCACCGTAACTCAACCGTATGATCTGCTGTTTCTGGATCCGCCCTATCATCAGGATTGGCTGGAACGTATTGCACCGTATTTGACGCGGGTGCTGACACAGGATGCACGAATTTATGTCGAAGCCGAACATGCGGTGTCATCCCTAGGGGACTGGCAATGCGTGAAGCAGAATCAGGCCGGTCAGGTGTTTTATCAATTACTGGAGCGACCATGCCCCATCGAACCGCTGTTTACCCCGGCACTTTCGACCCTTTGACCAAAGGGCATGAGGATCTTGTCCGTCGTGCGGCTCGACTGTTCGATCGTGTCATAGTCGGTGTCGCACAGAGCAAGGCCAAGAAACCGTTTTTCAGTCTCGATGAGCGGGTGGCCATGGCGCGTGAAGTACTGGCGGAACACGAGAATGTGGAGGTTTGCGGCTTTGACTGCCTGCTGCTGGAATTTCTTCAGCAACACAATGCCCACATTATTCTTCGGGGGCTACGCGCCGTCTCCGACTTTGAATACGAATTTCAAATGGCGGGAATGAATCGCATTCTGTATCCCGATGTCGAAACTGTGTTTCTGACCCCAGCTGAAAAATACATGTTTATTTCTGCCACCATGGTGCGCGAGATTGCGCTACTGGGTGGCCCCGTCGAAAAATTCGTCCCGCCCCTGGTGGTGGGGCGGATTACCGACAAACTCTCACAAAAAGACTGAAAAGGAGCCTGTCATGGCCTTGATTATTACCGATGAATGCATCAACTGCGATGTGTGCGAGCCGGAATGCCCGAATAATGCGATTTCGCAAGGCGACGAGATTTATCTCATTGATCCGGACAAGTGCACCGAATGTGTCGGACACTTTGACACCCCGCAATGCCGCGAGGTCTGCCCGGTGGATTGCATCCCGAATGATCCTGATCGCGTCGAAACCAAGGATCAGTTGATGGACAAGTTCCTCAAGCTCACGGCAAACAAGTAATTCCGTGCTGAAGTGCTGTGTCAAAGTGCGCATGGTGAGCGTGACACCACTGCACGTCTGACTATTGCTTTAGCAAGATTGGGAAATTTGCAGTATTCTGGAACCCTGCCGTAAGGAATATGGGTTTCCATGATTGACACGATTACACCGGGGATATTGATTACCGTGCTGAATGTTTCAGCAGGTATTGCCGCATCCAGTGCCATTGCCTGTCTGGTGGCGGCGCGGATGGGCGTTCCCATCCGGGGAATCAAGTGGTTGATCATGATGTGCGTTTCTGCGACGTTCTATCAATTATTGACCGCAGCCTTTCATACGGCACACAGTGTGCCCATGGCCTTTGAAATCAAACGCTGGCAGAACCTGAGTTCCTTGTTTCAGCTTTACGGCATGGTCGGCTTCCTGGCGGCCTACACCCGCTTCCAACACATGCGTTCCTTGCGGTTTTTCATGAACTGGGGCGTGGGGATTCTGGTGGCACTGACTTTTCTCTGGTCACCCAACCAGCAGTTCATGTCTGAGTTTCATCCTCATGTGATGAGTTTTCCTTGGGGAGAGCAGTTGCTGATGCTGCAAGGAAAATTGTCGCTGGGTTCTCTGGCCGGACGCTCATTTTTTCTGGTCTTTTTTGTCTGGGCGTTCTTTCAGGCTGTGGGTCAATCCTTGCGTGAAGATCGTCTGGGTGCCGTTATTTTAGGCTTGGGCGTACTGCTTTTGATTGGCGCGGTCGTGATCGGGACGCTGATTGATTATGGCCAGATTGATTTCATTTACCCCGGTGGGTTTGGTTACATCCTGTTCAGTATTTTTGCGCTGTACTGCATTTTGCATGAATTGAAAACCAGTCAGCTCAATCTGACCCATACGGCGCAAGCCCTTTCCAAAGAGCTGGATGAGCATCGGCAAACCCAGCAAGTGGTTGAGCATCTATCCTATAACGACAAACTGACCGATTTGCCTAGCCGTGCCGGCTTTTTTCGTTTGGTTGAGCAGTCCATCGCCGTGGCGCGTCAGCAGGATGTTCCCTTGGCCATCCTGCATATCGATCTGGATCGTTTCGATGTCGTCAATGACACCCTGGGCCCTCAAGTGGGCGACCGCCTGCTGCAGCAGGCCTCGCAACGCATCATGCAATTGATACAGGGCAAGGATTATGTGGCACGCATCAATGCGGATGAATTTATCTGCGTCATTCACGCCCCTCATGCCTCTGAACGCGCGTGGTCCTTGTCGAATGCCATCCATGAAACCTTGCGTCTGCCCTTCGATATCCGTGGACATCAGTTGCATATCACGGCCAGTATGGGGATCGCTCTTTTTCCCTCGGATGCCGATCATGCCGATGCGCTGCTGACGGCGGCAGATCTGGCGACGCGGGAAGCCAAACGCTTGGGGCGTGATCGTACCCAATGCTTTCTCCCCCAGCTCAATGCGGCGATTCATGAGCGGATGCAGATGGGCAATGCCTTGCGTACCGCGCCCTTGCTGAACGACAGTTCGAGCTTTATTTCCAGCCTTTGATTGACGCACGCAGTGGCAAGGTGGCCAGTGCTGAAGCCTTGATCCGCTGGCATCATCCGGAACGGGGAATGGTGCCTCCCGACCGTTTCATTCCGGTGGCCGAGGAAATGCGCCTGATCGGCCAAATCGGCGCCTGGGCGATCGATGAGGCCTGCCGTACCGTGGCGATCTGGCGCAAGGAAGGATTTCATGACCTGCGCGTGGCGGTGAATCTGTCGGCACAGCAACTGCATCAGGATGATCTGGTCGATATCGTCTCATCGGCACTGGAACGTCACGGTCTGACAGGGCAGGATCTCGGACTGGAAGTGACGGAATCCATGCTCATGGAAAACCCGGATCTCTGTATTGCTCAACTAAACAATCTCAAGAGCTTTGGCATCAAGCTGGCAATGGATGATTTTGGAACAGGCTATTCATCCTTGGCCTACCTCAAGCGGCTGCCGATCGATACGCTCAAGATTGATCGCTCTTTTGTGCGTGATATCGAAGTCGATGACAATGACCGCGCCATCTGTGCCACAACCATCAGCATGGCCAATGCATTGGGGCTCAGTACCGTCGCCGAAGGTGTGGAAACCGATCATCAGGCACGCATGTTGCGTGAGCTGAATTGCGACTGTTTTCAAGGCTATTTTTACGCCAAACCCATGCCCGCCTCAGCGGCAATGGAGTTTATCCGCCAGCAGGCGGCAAGCCATCTTCCTGCGGATCGCTCCTGAAATTCATCCGTTCATGCGCAAACCGTATTGTTATCGGTATGCCAGCATGAATGTATGAGTGTATGAGTGTATGAGTTGCTTCGTGCAATTTGCCGGACGTTTTTTTAACTCTTTTATCTGGATATTCCATCATGCAAGGTGTTGCCATTTCTGGAACGGGTCTTTATGTGCCCGAGCAGGTCATCAGCAATGAAGAACTGGTGGCCGCTTTCAACCAGTATGTTGCTGGAGAAAACCAGCGTAATGCCGATGCGATTGCACGGGGTGAACAGGCGGCTTTGCCCGAATCCAGTGTGGAATTCATTCTCAAGGCTTCCGGCATACAGCGGCGGCATGTCATCGAGAAAAGCGGCATTCTGGACCCGAACCGTCTGCGCCCCCGTTTTACTGAGCGCTCCAATGAATCACTGTCGATGATGGCAGAAATGGGCGTGGCCGCTGCAAAAGAGGCGATGGCGCAGGCTGGTCGCACCGCCGATGATATCGATGCCGTAATCTGTGCGGCATCGAACATGCAACGTGCTTATCCGGCCATGGCCATCGAGATTCAGAACGCGCTGGGGATACAGGGCTATGGATTCGACATGAATGTAGCGTGCTCATCCGCCACTTTTGGCATGACACAGGCCATCAATGCCATCCGTTCAGGGAGTGCGGGTGCTGTGCTGGTCATCAATCCGGAAATCACCTCGGCGCATCATTGTTGGAGTGATCGCGATTGTCATTTCATTTTTGGTGATATTTGTACGGCCATCCTGCTGGAGCCTGCGGACAAGGCACGCGAGGGAAGCTGGGAAGTGTTGGGGACGAAGCTCGTCACACGGTTTTCCAACAATATTCGTAACAATGCCGGATTCGTCAATCGCAGTGAGGATGCGGATTTACTGGCGCGAGACAAGCTGTTCATGCAAGAGGGGCGCAAGGTATTCAAGGAGGTGTGCCCCATGGCGGCTGAACATATCGCCACGCATCTTGAGACACTCGACATCGCTCCCGCTCAAGGGGTGCGACGCTACTGGTTGCATCAGGCCAATTTGTCGATGAACCAGTTGATTGCCCGCAAGCTGCTGGATCGCGATGCAACGGCGGATGATGCCCCCGTCATTCTCGATGAATACGCCAACACCGCATCGGCTGGCTCCATCATCGCCTTCCATCAACACCGCGCCGATCTTGCTTGCGGTGATGTGGGCGTCATTTGCTCGTTTGGCGCGGGCTATTCGATTGGTAGTGTGGTCGTCAGGAAGATGTAGCTTCTTGCGGTTTTGGAATCGGCGCAGGCACATTCCAAGGCGCGACCCGGAACAGCAGCAACATGCCCGGAATGGCCAAGGCCGCACAGAGCAGGAAAAAATTCACCCAGCCTAGTTGCTCGATCAACCAGCCTGCACCGGCATTGACAAAGCTGCGGGGAACGGCGGCCAGACTGGTGAATAGGGCGAATTGTGTGGCTGTGTACGCTGGATGCGTGGTTCGTGCGATGTAGGCGACGAAAGCCGCTGTTCCCAAGCCCACCCCCAGCGCTTCGAAACCAATCACACTTGCCAGTGCCAGCAGATCGTTCGTGTCGACCGTGGTTCGTGAGCCGAGAGCAGCCAGCCCGGCAAACCCGAAAATGGACAGGAGTTGTACGACGCCAAACAGCCACAGAGCGCGATTGATGCCCAGCTTCACCATCCACAAGCCACCGATCAATGCGCCAATCACGGCAGGCCATAATCCTGCATGTTTGGCGACCAGCCCGATATGTGTTTTTGTATAACCCAGACTCAGATAGAAGGGCGTGGCGAGGGCGGTGCATAAGCTGTCACCCAGCTTGTAGAGGAAAATGAAGGCGAGGATGGCCAAGGCTTCGCGCCAGCCTGCCCGCCCGATGAACTCACGAAAGGGCTCGATGACGGCGGCACGCAGATTGCGGGGCTGTGCTGTTGTATTGATTGGTGGTTCGCGCACCAGAAGGCTCATAGCCATGCCCGGCAACATGAACAGCGCGGTGATGAGAAACACTTGAGACCAGGGCAGGTGATCGGCCAGTATCAATGACAGTGATCCGGGGATGAGTCCCGCAATGCGATAGGCATTCACATGCACCGAGTTGCCCAGACCCAGTTCGGCATCGGAGAGAATCTCACGGCGAAAGGCATCGATGGCGATATCCTGCGTGGCGGACAAAAGCGTGAGTAGCAAGGCAAGTCCAACGATCTGCGAGAGATCCAATCGAGGCGAGAACAGGCCAAAGGCGGCAATGACCGCTAGCAAGCCGCTTTGCGTCAGCAGCATCCAGCCGCGCCGTCGTCCTAATTTCCATCCGAGGATGCTGTAGCGATCCAGTAGCGGTGACCAGAGAAACTTCCAGGTGTAGGGCAGTTGTATCAGCGTCATGGCGCCGATTTCGCGCAGGCTGACCCCGTCGGTGTACAGCCAGGCGGGAATCAGGTTGAGCAGCAGATACAGCGGGAGCCCTGAACTGAAACCGGTCGCTACACAAATCAGCATGCGCCGCGTGAAGAGGGCGGCGAGTGCGGGCGGGAGCGAAATCATTGCCTCATCACGCGCGACGGGCGAGACGATATACGGCGAGACTGCCGAGAAAATCGTGCTCTTCGGTGATGCGATTGCCGTCTTCATCCAGCACTTGACGGTCGCGCACGACCAGATTCAGGTGACGGCACAAATCTTCGAAATCCAGCATGGTGAAAAACCGCATATTGGGCGTGTCGTACCATTGGTAGGGCAGGTCTTCGGAGACCGGCATACGCCCTTGCATGACAGCCATGCGGTTTTTCCAGTAACCAAAATTGGGGAAGGAGACAACGGCTTCTCGTCCGACGCGCAGCATGTCTTGCAGGATGCCTTGCGTATGTCGCACCGTCTGCAAGGTGCGTGACAACACGACGTGATCAAAAGCCCCATCAACAAAACCGGCGAGTCCGGCTTCAAGATCGCTTTGCAATACGTTGATGCCATTTCGGATGGCGGCCAGTACATTGGCATCTTCGATTTCGACGCCGTAACCCCATGCGCCACGCTCGTCGATAAGGCGGCGCAGCAGGGAGCCATCGCCACATCCCAGATCGAGCACACGTTGGCCGGGCTGTACCCAGCCGGCAATCACATCAAAATCAGCACGGATGGATGAGGACATGGACACGGAATGCAAGGGGTTCATAACTTGATTCGCTTCAAATAAGCATCGATGACCGCGTGATAATGCGCGTCTTCCATCAGGAAGGAATCATGCCCCCAGCGCAGGCCGAGTTCGGCATAGGAAACATCGCGCTGATTGGCCAGGAGCGCAGCAACGATTTCCTTTGAACGCGCCGGACTGAATCGCCAGTCAGTCACAAAGGAAATGACCAGAAAGCCCGCCTTCGTGCGTGCCAGCGTGGCGGTGAGATCACCATCGGCTTCACGTGCCGGATCGAAATAATCCAGTGCCTTGGTCATCAATAAATAGGTGTTGGCATCGAAATGGCTGGCAAATTTATCGCCCTGATAGCGCAGATAGGATTCGATTTCAAACTCGACACCGTAACCATAGCTCAAGCCATCATGCCTTAACTCGCGACCGAATTTTTCACCCATCTGGTCGTCCGACAGATAAGTGATATGACCAATCATGCGCGCCAGCCGCAAGCCGCGTACCGGACGCACTCCATGAGCATAGTAATGACCTTGATGAAAATCCGGGTCGGTCAGAATGGCTTGGCGTGCCACATCATTGAAGGCAATATTCTGTGCAGAAAGGCGCGGTGCGGCGGCAATCACGACGGAATGGCGCACCCGTTCAGGGAAACTGATCGACCAGCGCAGTGCCTGCATCCCACCGAGACTGCCTCCGACGACAGCCGCCCAGCTGTCAATACCTAAACGATCGGCCAGACGCGCTTGTGCATGCACCCAGTCGTTGACGGCCATCAGCGGGAAATCTGAGCCCCAGGGTTGTCCTGTTGCCGGGTTGATGCTGGAAGGCCCCGTTGAACCGTGACAGCCGCCCAGATTATTGACGCCGACAATGAAAAAACGATCGGTATCCAGCGGCTTGCCGGGTCCTATGATGTTGTCCCACCAGCCGATATTGTCCGGTTCATCCGCATAGTGACCAGCAAGGTGATGATGACCAGAGAGCGCGTGGCACACCAGAATCGCATTGGATTTTGCGGCATTCAGTGTGCCGTAGGTTTCATACTTCAGATCATAGGCAGGCAATACCGCGCCGCAACGCAATGTCAGCGGTGCATCGAAATGGGCGTTCTGTGCCTCGACGAGGCCGACACTGCCGGATGTGGAAGGTTGTGACGTCAGGGAGTTCACAGGGCAACGATGAGCAGGCAAGCCAATAGGTGTCAGGCTCTGGATTATATCGTGCGCATGCTTGAGCCTAGAAAAAATGAACATGGTGATACTGCCTCATGCGGAACATGTGTCGAACACGCCTAAAATAGCGTTCCCTTGTTGTAAACCTCTCGTGTTCTCATCATGACTGTCCGCCTGCGTGAAATCCCTTACAACTACACTTCATTCTCTGACCGGGAAATCGTAATCCGTTTGCTCGGCGACGATGCTTGGCAACTGCTCGATACCTTGCGTGCCGAACGTGTGACCGGGCGTTCAGCGCGTATGCTCTACGAGGTGTTGGGGGATATCTGGGTCGTGCAACGTAACCCGTATCTCGAAGACGACTTGCTGGCCAGTCAGGAGCGTCGTCTTGCGCTGGTCGAAGCCTTGCGCCATCGTTTGCGGGAAATCGAAAAGCGTCGTCAGGGCAATGCGAAGGTCGGTCAATTGCTTGATGCTGCACGGGTTGCCGTGGATCGCTTTGAACGTCATTTTGAAAATACGGCATCGCTGCGCGAGCGAGCGATGCGTGTGCTGTCACGTCACACGCGGCGCGACAACATCGCTTTTGATGGTCTGGCGCGGGTGTCGCATGTCACCGATGCCACCGACTGGCGCGTCGAGTACCCGTTTGTCGTGCTCTATCCCGACAGCGAGGCCGAAATCGGCGCGCTGGTGCGCGGCTGTATCGAACTCGGTCTGACCATCGTTCCGCGCGGCGGTGGCACGGGCTATACCGGCGGCGCAGTGCCGCTCACACACTTGTCAGCAGTCATCAATACCGAAAAGCTGATTGATATCGGTGCAGTCGTCGAGCAGACCTTGCCAGAGTGCACTCAAACGTATGCCACGCTCGCCACAGGCGCCGGTGCGATCACGCGACGGGTGATGGAAACCGCCGAGGCCGCCGGACGCGTCTTTGCCTGCGACCCGACTTCGGCGGATGCCTCGACCATCGGCGGCAATATCGCCATGAATGCGGGTGGCAAGAAGGCCGTGCTGTGGGGGACGGCACTGGACAATCTCGCTTCGTGGAAAATGGTCACGCCCGATGGCGACTGGATGCAGGTGGAACGCCTTAATCATAACTTCGGCAAGATTCACGAGCAGGCAGTCGTGCGTTTTCGCGTGCGCCGTTATGCACCGGATGATGCGGCGTGTCGCCATATGCTGCACGAAGAACTGCTGGAAATTCCCGGGCAGCAATTCCGCAAGGAAGGGCTGGGCAAGGATGTCACCGACAAATTCCTCGCCGGGCTACCTGGTGCGCAAAAGGAGGGTTGCGACGGCATCATCACTTCGGCGGTGTGGGTGCTGCATCGCCTGCCCGCGCACACGCGCACGGTGTGTCTGGAATTTTTTGGACAGGTGCGCGAGGCCGTGCCTTCGATTGTTGAAATCACCGATTACTTCAAGCCGGGCGGCGCGGGGCTGGCAGCCGGTGTACAACTCGCCGGGCTGGAACATCTGGACGAACGCTATGTGCGTGCCGTGGGTTATGCCACCAAGGCGAAGCGGCAGGGCACGCCGAAAATGGTGTTGATCGGCGATATCGTCAGCGATGACGAAAATGCGTTAATGACCGCGGCTTCTGCCGTGGTGCGCATGGCGAATGCGCGTAGCGGCGAAGGCTTCATTGCGGTGAGTGCGGAAACCCGCAAGCAGTTCTGGCTCGACCGTGCGCGCACCGCCGCCATTTCGCGCCATACCAACGCCTTCAAGATTAACGAGGACGTGGTCATTCCCTTGCCGCGCATGGGCGACTATTGCGATGGCATCGAACGCATCAACATCGAGCTGTCGATTAGCAACAAGCTCGCTCTGTGCGACGCGCTGGCGGAATTCCTCCATGGCGAACTACCGCTGCACAGCGGCGAAGCCGGCTTGTCTGGCGCAGCCCTCATCGACGAGCGGCGCGAGCTGGCACTGGCGGCCACGGCGGAAATCCGCGCCCACTGGCAAGCTCTGCTCGATCAACTCGATACGCATTTCCCCGCCTTGCAGGATCACTCGCTGCGCGTTTCGTGGAAGCAGGAACTCAAGCCGCGTCTCGATGAAATTTTTACCGGCGAAGCCTATCTGCCCACCCGCGAACGCATCCGCGCCATCCATCAGGAAGTGCTGCGCGGCCGCCTGTTTGTCGCCCTGCACATGCACGCCGGCGACGGCAATGTACACACCAACATTCCGGTGAACTCCGACAACTATCCCATGTTGCAAACGGCGTACCGCACCGTCGAACGCATCATGACCCTGGCGCGCGAGCTCGGCGGAGTGATTTCCGGCGAGCATGGCATCGGTATTACCAAGCTCGAATTTCTCGATGCGGCACAAATCGCCCCCTTCCGCGCCTACAAGGAAAAGGTTGATCCGCACGGACGCTTCAACCGTGGCAAGCTGATGGCGGGCGCAGATTTGTCTAACGCCTACACACCCTCATTCAGCCTGCTCGGCGTGGAATCACTCATCATGGAGCAGTCAGAAATCGGCGCGATTGCCACCATGATTAAAGACTGCCTGCGCTGCGGCAAGTGCAAGCCGGTCTGCTCGACCCATGTACCGCGTGCCAATCTGCTCTACAGCCCGCGCAACAAGATCCTCGGCACCTCATTGCTGATCGAAGCCTTCTTGTATGAAGAACAAACGCGACGCGGCATTTCGCTACAACACTTTGCCGAATTCACCGATGTCGCCGACCATTGCACCATTTGTCATCGCTGCGAGAAGCCCTGTCCAGTGGATATCGACTTTGGCGATGTGTCGGTCGCCATGCGTAACTTCCTGCGCGAGCAGGGGCAGGCAAAATTCAATCCGGGCAAGGCGTTGGCACTGTCTTTCCTCAACGCCACCGAACCCACGACCATCAAGACCCTGCGTCTGGGAATGATCGACATCGGCTATCCGGCGCAACGCATCGTGCATAAAATCGCCAAGGCGACCGGTCTGACCCAAGGCGTGGTCACCCATCCACCCGCCACGGTGGGACAGCCCTCGCTCAAGGCACAGGTCATTCATTTCTTCAACAAACCCATGCCCGGCGGCATGCCCTCGCGCACCGCCCGCGCCCTGCTCGACATCGAAGATGCCGCCATCGTACCGGTGATCCGCGACCCCAAAGTCGCGCAGGACGAGGCGGATGCCGTGTTCTACTTCCCTGGTTGCGGCTCGGAACGCCTGTTCTCGCAAGTCGGTCTGGCAACGCAAGCGATGCTCTTTGATCTGGGCGTGCAAACCGTATTGCCACCTGGCTATCTATGCTGCGGCTATCCGCAGACCGCCAGTGGTGACGATGATCGCGGTCGGCAGATCACCACTGATAACCGCGTGCTATTCCATCGCGTCGCCAACACGCTCAACTACCTCGACATCAAAACGGTGATCGTCTCCTGCGGCACCTGCATGGATCAGCTGCAGCAATACCAGTTCGACAAAATTTTCCCCGGCTGTCGCCTGCTCGACATCCACGAATATCTGCTGGAACGTGGCGTAAAACTCGAAGGCGCGGCGGGCACGCGCTACATGTACCACGACCCTTGTCACACGCCGATGAAAACCCACGCCACGCCAAAAGTGGTGAATACCCTGATGGGACAAAACGTCCCGCTCAACGATCGCTGCTGCGGCGAATCCGGCACACTGGCCGTGGCGCGCCCGGACGTGTCGACACAAGTGCGCTACCGCAAGCAGGAAGAAATGGAAAAAGGGGCAGCGGCATTGCGTTTGGATGGCTTTGATGGCGATGTAAAAATATTGACGTCATGCCCATCGTGTTTGCAAGGACTCGCCCGCTACAACGATGATGCAAAGACGCAGGCGGAATTCATGGTCGTTGAAATGGCACAAAAACTGTTGGGCGCAGACTGGATGAAAACTTATGTCAGTAAAGCGAATCGTGGAGGGATCGAGCGTATCTTGTTGTAATGTATTTGGGTGTTCATGAATGACGGTGATCGGGGGCAGCATCTTTTTGTAATCACCACCCCGTCCGGCTTCGCCGTCCACCCCTCCAGTGGAGGGGAATTTCAAAATCGTTGCAAATACTATCCCTTGCTGAAGGGAGTCTTATACAAATTCCCCTCCACTGGAGGGGTGGCCCGTCAGGGACGGGGTGGTCGATGCGGCCTCTTTATATGAGGCGATGGGGAGAATGGCTGCAATGAATTCATCAGAAATACAGGAAGCCTGTGCCTTGTGTGAAGCCACGGGTGGCGAGCTGGTCTGGCAGGACGACCGTTGTCGCGTGATTCGTGTGGAGGGGCGTGAGGGTGCCGATTATCCCGGTTTCTGTCGCGTCGTCTGGCAGGGGCATGTCCGCGAAATGACCGATTTGTCCGCAGTGGATCGTCAGCATCTGATGCACGTCGTTTATGCAGTTGAAAGCATCATTCGTGAGTTGTATCGTCCTGACAAAATCAATCTGGCCAGTTTGGGAAACCTTACGCCTCATCTGCATTGGCATGTCATTCCGCGCTGGAATGACGATCCGAATTTTCCTGCGCCGATCTGGTCAGAGACTCATCATCGTCATACGAAATCCCCGCTTCCTGCCACGATGGTCAATACGGTCAATACGGTCATGTTGCGTAATCGGCTTTTGCATGTGTTGGAAAACGAGGAAAAGGACACATCGGCATGAGTGCGAGTTTATTGAAAGATTTGGCTTTGCCCGAGTTTTCGAGCGATAAAGCACCACAATTCACAACGCCAGAAACCTGCAAGACGTGGATCAAGGCACAGCCCATCGCGAATGCACCTCAAGCTCAGTTGCGTTTGCGATATCAACTGGAGAGCTTCAATCGCTACGCCTTGCCAGATGACCCTGCTGCGGCGTCACGTCTGGAAATACTGGATCAATTGCGTGTCCCTGTATTACTTGTGCAGGCCGAGTGTGCCAAACGATTTACAAAACAAAACCTTCCATTGCCACTGTCTGAGTCTGAACAAACAGCCTTCGGTTCAGAGCACGCACTCTGGCAGGCTTTGAGTACGGGGTATCTTCAAGTGCTGAGATTGTTGTTCGAACGATCGCAGCATGCTTCGTTGAACGAGACAGAATGCGACACCGCAGCACGTGCTGCACGATGCGTACTGAGCTCGGCACGTTCAGATTATTTGTTTCACCTTCACGCAGGTTTTTTGCCGGAGGCTCGCTTCTGGCGTCGGCTGCATCAAACGCAGCGACTGGCGGAAGCGATGGGGGTTTCTCAACGAAACGTCGCTAACAAATCGTCTGCTGCGGCTGTTTATGTTGAAGTTCTGTTGTTGAGCATGGCATCGCTCTACCAGCTGTCATCGAAGCAGAGGGATCAAATTGCATATTGGGCACAGCGATGGGCTTCCAGAGTCTCTTTGCTGTCACACTCCCCTGAAGATCTGCGGACACCTTCCATCGTGATCGATGTGCTGGGAGATCATCCCCCTGTGTATGCAAATGCTGAAATGACTACCTCTGCGGAATCCACGGCTCGTTGGCTGGATCTGCGCGACTTGCGTAAAACTATCAAGCAACGTCTCTTGAAACTGGCGGAAGGTTCTTCTCCGCAGGCTTTGCATCTGGGCGACATCTGCGATCCACCGGAATGCGAGGAACTTCTTGAACAGGTTTATCGTGACTGGTGCAAAGGGGGCCGTCCGTCAAACACGAAGGCATCCGGAAAATCATTCGAATCTTGTGAATGGGTTATGGGTGTCGACGCCATTTATCAGCAGCTGGGTGGTTTGCCTATTCCATCTTCCCCATCTTCCCCATCTTCTCCGTCTTTTCCTTCACCTCGTTCATCCAGAGCAGCCACGACATCTCCTTACCAGATGCGCCGCTCACATGAAGAAATTGCTGTATTGGGTGATGTCATGCGTCACGGTATCGAGAATGAAACCGAAAAGGGAGAAGTCGAATCGGCGCATGTCGCCGAGTGTTGGCAAGTGCTTGATGAAAACCTGCATGAGATTTTTCTGCAATGCCCGCTGGATCCACAGAGGAAGCCCCTGAGAGCCGGACAATTGCTTGCGGTTCGGCTTAAACATCATCAAGCTCAACAAGCATATTCAATGGCCGCAGATGATCGAGCCATCTGGCAGTTGGCGCGTATCTGTTGGGTGATGATCGATCTGGATACGACACAAGTGCGTGTTGCCATTCATCTGTTTCCCGGCGTGCCGTGTGCCGTTCAGCTTTTTATTCCGGCACATGCCGAAACAAAAGCACAAACGATGTCGGGGCTTTGCCTCCCCGACGTGCGGCCACTTGATCAACCGGCGACGGTGTTGATGCCTCTTGGCGAATTCAGCGTCGACCGAGTGATGGAAGTCCGTAGCCATGATGATGTGGTATTAGCCATGCCTTCTCGTATTCGTTTGATCCGACGACTTGATCGTGGTGCAGATTTTGAAAGATGCACTTATGAGGCAATGATGTGATGCCGAAGAGATGACCGCATTGTTTATGGGTCGCAGTACATGAATTCCCTCGGGAACAAGAGTAAACTTCTGCCCGACCCCCTTATCTCTTTTTATGGAACTTGCGTTCATGAACTCGCCTGACGACGACATCTTCACCGAAGCAGATCTTGATCGCCTTGAGGCCTTGCTCGATTCGGAAATTTTTCAAGGTGAGGCCATGCTGCTGGATGAGTTACAGGCTTTGCTCTGTGCCATCATCAGTGGGCCGGTGACGGCTTCTCCGGATGACTGGTTGCCGATCGTTTTTGGCGAAAATACCGCATTTGAAAATGAAGCCCAGGCCGCCGAGGTCATTGGTTTGCTGATCCGCTTCTATAACGATCTGGCCGAAAAACTGGATACGGGGGAAGGCTGGGAAATCATTCTGTACCCGGTGGATGACGACCCGGACGAACTCGATTTTGCAACCTGGGCAGATGCCTATATTTATGGCAGCCAGCTCACTTGCAACTGGTATGAAGCGGTGGGTGACCATGCCGAGCAATTGACCGAACTTCTGCAACCACTTTTCTTGCTGAACGGCATGCTCAAGGAAGATACCTTGCAACGAGGCGAACCCTGGATGTCGGATGCTCAGGAAGAGGCAGCCATCGAGTCTGCGCGGAATGAACTCCCTGATCTGGTTGAAGCCATTCATGATTTCTGGAAAGCCAAATTAGCTTCCGATGCTTCCATTGCCGATGAATTGCGTCGCAAAGGGGTGATGCCTGCTGAATTTGCCAGCGTATCACGCGATGATGCCTGCCCTTGTGGCAGTGGCAAAAAATTCAAACAGTGTTGCGGCAGTCCGGAGAAATTGCACTGATTCTTGAAAACAGGGTGCCTGAAGTGGGGAGGGTGGAACGGCATTCCATCCCGTATTCGGATTGAAATCGCCGCTTTACGGTAAAATTGCTTTCCCCCGCCTTGGCTCGCTATTTCTACGTCCCCTTATTTCATGCAATTTCTTGGCTATAACCTTCGAAATAATCTGTTTGTAGCACCCATGGCGGGTGTGACGGATCGACCATTTCGCCAGTTGTGCAAGAAACTCGGGGCAGGACTGGCGGTGTCAGAAATGGTGACTTCCAACTCGCTGCTCTACGGCAGTGCCAAGACCTTGCGGCGCGCCAACCATGAGGGCGAAGTCGAACCGATTTCCGTGCAGATTGCCGGTGCTGATCCGCGCATGATGGGCGAGGCGGCGAAGCACAATGTCGACCACGGCGCACAGATCATCGACATCAATATGGGCTGTCCCGCCAAGAAAGTCTGCAATGTCATGGCCGGCTCGGCGCTGATGCAGGATGAAGCCCTGGTCGGGCGCATCCTCGACGCTGTTGTCAAAGCTGTTCCGGAAACGCCGGTCACGCTCAAGTTCCGTACCGGCTGGAATCACGAGAACAAGAACGCACCGACCATTGCGCGCATTGCCGAAGACAGCGGTATTCGCGCAATTGCCATCCATGGCCGCACGCGCTCCGACCAATATCGCGGTGCGGCGGAATACGACACCATCGCACTCGTTAAATCGCAAGTGCGTATTCCGGTGATCGCCAATGGCGACATCACGACACCGGAAAAAGCGCGTTATGTTCTCGACTACACCCAGGCCGATGGTCTGATGATCGGCCGTGCCGCGCAGGGTCGTCCGTGGCTGTTTCGTGAAATCGAACATTATCTGGCAACGGGCAAACATCTGCCGCCGCCACGTGTCACGGAAATTCACGCCATCTTGCGTCAGCATCTGGCCGATCTGTATGGCTTTTATGGTGAAGACACCGGCGTCAAAATCGCTCGCAAACATATTGCCTGGTATACCAAAGGTATTGTCGGTGCGGCGCATTTTCGCCACGCCATGAACCAGCTCGACAATGTTGCTGATCAACTGCACGCCACCGACGCATTTTTTCTCGGTCACGCGGCAGATCACGAGCACCTGAACTACACCCCAACATCCACTGATGAGGTTCTTGCCGCATGACTTCCAACGATCTTGCTGAGTGCGTTCGCCGTACCTTGAACCGTTATTTCAAGGATCTCGATGGCGAGGTGCCGAGCGATCTGTATGACATGGTTGTACAGAACGTCGAACGCTCGATGCTGGAAACCGTGATGACCCATGCCGATGGCAACCAGACCACGGCGGCCGCGATGCTGGGCATCAACCGCAACACCTTGCGCCGCAAACTGACCGATTACGAACTCCTCTGATTCATCAACATCATGAAAATCACTCAAGCCCTGATTAGCGTTTCCGACAAGCATGGTGCGGTCGACTTCGCCCGCGCCCTGACCCAACTGGGCATCAAACTGCTGTCGACTGGCGGTTCAGCCAAACTCCTGCGCGATGCCGGGCTGCCGGTGACGGAAGTTTCCGACTACACCGGCTTTCCCGAAATGCTCGACGGCCGCGTCAAGACACTGCACCCGAAAGTGCATGGCGGCATCCTCGGGCGGCGCGACCTGCCCGAGCATCTGCAAACCATGCAGCAGCATGGCATCGAGCGCATCGATCTGGTGGTGGTGAATCTCTATCCCTTCGCGCAGACCGTCGCCAAGCCCGGCTGCACGCTGGAAGATGCGATCGAAAACATCGACATCGGCGGGCCGACCATGGTGCGTGCCGCTGCCAAGAATCACGGCAACGAACAAGGCGGCGTGGGCATCGTCACCGATCCGGCCGATTATTCACAAATCATCGAGGAACTGAAATCCGGCAATGGCGCGCTGAGTTATGCCACCCGCTTCGCTCTCGCTAAAAAAGCCTTTACCCACACCGCGCGTTACGACGGCATGATTGCCAACTGGCTGACCGCACTGGATGAAAAGAATCAGCCTGGCATCTACCCGGAACGCCTGCAACTGGCCTTCGACAAGGTCGACACCCTGCGCTACGGCGAAAACCCGCATCAGTCCGCCGCCTTCTACCGCGAGCCAGAAGCCGTGCCGGGCAGCATCGCCACTTATCAGCAGCTACAGGGCAAGGAACTCTCCTACAACAACATTGCCGATGCCGATGCAGCGTGGGAATGTGTCAAGGCTTTCCAAGACGGCGCGGCGGCTTGCGTCATCGTCAAGCACGCCAACCCCTGTGGCGTGGCTGTCGCCAGCACTGCCGAAGAAGCCTATCGCAAAGCCTTCAAGACCGACCCCACCTCAGCTTTTGGCGGCATCATCGCCTTCAATGTCGCCATCGACAAAGCCACGGCCGAAGCGGTGGCCGGGCAGTTTGCCGAAGTCATCATCGCCCCGGAAGTCACGCCTGAAGCACGCGCCATTTTCGCTACCAAGCAGAACCTGCGCGTCATGATCGTACCGCTGGGCAAGGCCGCTGCCGCATTCGATTACAAACGTGTCGGTGGCGGGCTGTTGGTGCAAACCGCCGACGCCGCCGTCATCACCCAGGCGGATATCAAGGTGGTCACGAAACGTGCGCCCAGTCCGCAGGAAATGGCGGATCTGCTGTTTGCCTGGCGAGTCGCCAAATACGTCAAATCAAACGCCATCGTGTATTGCAAAGAGGCAATGACCGTCGGTGTGGGCGCAGGGCAGATGAGCCGTGTCGATTCGGCACGCATCGCCGCGATCAAGGCGGAAAACAATGGCCTGACCGTGGTCGGTTCGGTGGTGGCCTCGGATGCCTTCTTCCCCTTCCGCGATGGTCTGGATGTGCTGGCGCAAGCCGGTGCAACCGCCGTCATCCAGCCGGGCGGCTCGGTGCGCGATGCCGAAGTCATCGCCGCGGCCGACGAGCAGAACATCGCCATGGTGTTTACCGGCTTCCGTCATTTCCGTCATTGAGTAACTAACGTACATGATTGCCGTCTCCACACATCGAGGATGAAACAAACGTTACCCGATACGCCCCCACCCATCCCCCACGGACGGCTTTGCACAGCCGTCCGGCTTCGGCGGCACGGAGCAGTGCTCCGTGAAACCCCGCCTACGCCCCCTCAAGGGGCGGCTACTGATTTGCTCGCTACGCTCGAAGCTTCAATTGGGCTCCGTTTTCGTTGTTTCACGCTAAAAACACCATCATGAAATTACTTGTCATTGGCTCAGGCGGCCGCGAACACGCGCTAGCCTGGCGGCTCGCGCAAGCTCCCGGCATCCAGACGGTTTATGTCGCCCCCGGCAACGCCGGTACCGCGCAGGAACGCGAACTGAAAAACATCAACATCACCGACCTGAACGCGCTGGCGGATTTTGCCGAACAGGAAAAGGTGCACTTCACTCTCGTCGGCCCGGAAGCCCCGCTGGCTGCGGGCATCGTCGATCTATTCCGCAAACGCGGCCTGCGGATTTTTGGCCCAAACCAGGCGGCAGCGCAACTGGAAAGCTCCAAGGATTTCGCCAAGAATTTCATGACCCGGCACCATATCCCGACCGCGAAATTTCAGACCTTTGCTGATGCGCAGGCAGCACATGCCTACGTTGATGCCGAAGGCGCGCCCATCGTCATCAAGGCTGACGGTCTGGCCGCGGGCAAGGGCGTGGTGGTGGCAATGAGCTCATCCGAAGCACACGATGCCATCGACATGATGCTCACCGATAACAAAATGGGCGATGCGGGCGCGCGCGTGGTCATCGAGGAGTTTCTCGAAGGCGAAGAAGCCAGCTTTATCGTCATGGCCGATGGCGTGCACGCCCTGCCGCTGGCGACCAGCCAGGATCACAAGCGTTTGCAGGATGGCGATCTGGGCCCCAATACCGGCGGCATGGGTGCGTACTCACCCGCGCCGGTGGTCACGCCCAGCATCCACGCCAAGGCCATGCGCGAAGTCATCATGCCGACCTTGCAAGGCATGGCGAAGGACGGCATCCGCTACACCGGCTTCCTCTACGCCGGGCTGATGATTAAGCCAGACGGCACGCTGAAGGTGCTGGAATTCAATTGCCGCATGGGTGACCCGGAAACCCAGCCGATCATGATGCGGCTGAAAAGCAATTTCGTCGATCTGGTCGATGCCGCCATCGACGGCAAGCTCGATCAAGTCGAGGCTGAGTGGGATCGACGCATGGCCTTAGGCGTGGTGCTCGCCGCACATGGCTACCCGGACAGCCCACGCAAGGGTGATGTGATCCACGGCTTGCCGCAGGCTTCATCCAGCACGGAGAGCGACGCGGAAGACCAGCATGTGTTCCATGCCGGCACTGTCGAAAAAGACGGCCAGACCACGGTCAATGGGGGGCGTGTGCTCTGTGTCACCGCGCTGGGCGACAGCATCCGCACTACGCGCAAACGCGCTTATGAAGTGGTCGATGGCATTCGTTTCGACGGCATGCAGTATCGCAGCGACATCGGCCATCGCGCCTTGCAGCTGCGCTAAGGAAACACGGGTTAAAGCGACTTTGAGTTCTTTATTTGCGGGAGCAGCAGGCCTTCATCCAGCAATGATTGAACGATATCGGCTTGCCGTCGATCACGACGGCGTTTTATTTCAGGTCGGTTCTGCGCAGGCACTTGCTCCGCCATCCATCGCTTGAACTCGACAAAAGTTTCCGGGGCGATCGTGCGCATCAGGGTCATGCGTCCTGTTGCCGCAATCACCACATGCTCAAAACGGGGTGCATTGGTCAGCACTGAAGCGCGGCGAGCAAAGGTCATCTTCATCCGCCGAGAATCTGAATGGATGGGGATCGTCACCTTCAGGTTGTCGTCGCAGGAAGTCGACCTCGAACCCCTTGGCGTTGATCGCGGTTTCATTCTGGCCATCCTTGCGCTGGAACGTAGGATCGGCCTGTTGCAGAATTTTCAGTACCGAAAGATCCAGTTTTTCGATATTGGTGATGAATCGAATTCGCTGGCGAGCATCCCAAAGCAGGTCGACATCCTGGGTAGCGAGGGCAGCGGGGACGATGCGAACGCCTGCGGCAGTTTCATAGGCATACAGTGCATGGGTTCCGACCACGGTGAAATGCTCGCCCAACCCAGCCTGCTCGATGGCCTGTAGCACGCCGATGACCATGGAGGGTACTCGATCCACCTTCAACCTAGAAGCCGTAGTTGGACGCCTTCGAGTGTGCGCTTTTGGGGCTGTCTGGCAAGGCGCGATGAGGCGCATGGCCGCTCCCTGCAACGAAGAGCAACGAAGTCAGACAGCCCCAAAAGCGTGCAATCGACGGTGTAGCGGTCTCACCTGCAAGGTGAGGCCTATAAATCGTTCGAGATTCACAGAAATAGCGGTGCCTTTTATCAAGATAAGCGGTCAACTGCGGTTTCTAGGTTCAAGGCTTTGTTCATCCGTTCGGCTTCGTGAAGGGCAGCCCTCAACGAATTTTGACGGTCTTCCAATGTGGCCTTGTTCTTGATGAAATCGCTGTAGATCCGCTTAGTTTCTTCCGAACGAGAGCCCATGCGATGCTGCCGGTTATCTGGCGAGGTTTTGACTAGGTATTCGTAGGGCGGCTGCTTTTTCCAATACATCCCGCCTGTGAACCTTCGCGCCTGGGTCTGTGTCCGGCGCAGTTCATCGAAAAGGGTGATTGAGTCTATGAGCTGCCGCGCCGCGTTATCCGAAAGTGGAATGTAGTCCATTGGCCGTACTGGGATGTAAAAATGCAATATATACGGCCAGTCAATAAAAAACAATGAGTTATTTATTTAACTCACTGGCTGTTACTGTTGTTTTTGCCTTGCATCCCATCTCGATCTACAGCACATGTTTACCGTTGGTATTCGTGACTTCCTTAATGAAATCCTCGCGCAGATGCCGCTTCAGCACCTTGCCGACCACATTGCGCGGCAGTGCCTGAGGATGGATGGTGACATGCGCCGGCACTTTGTACGCCGCCAGATGCGCTGCCACATGCGCGCGCACATCTTCCGTCGTGAGTGCCTTGCCCGGTCGCGGATGCGCGTACACTGCCACGGCCAGTGCCTCGCCATACTGCGCATCAGGCACGCCAAAAGCCGCGGCTTCGGCAATCATTGGGTGTTGCAGCAAGACCGATTCGATTTCAGCGCTGGCAATTTTTTCCCCGCCGCGATTGACGATGTCTTTGATGCGATCGACGACAAACAAAAACCCGTCGGCATCGAAATAACCAATGTCGCCGCTGCGAAACCAGCCCTCATGCAACACTTCGCGTGTCGCCTCAGGCTTGTTCCAGTAGCCTTGCATGGTGGTGACGCTACGCAACCAGATTTCTCCACTCGCCCCTTGCGGCAAGGGCTGCTCCGCCTGATCGACGATACGCATCTCGAACAGCGGTGAAGTGGGGCCATTGCTCTGCGGTTTCCACGCAAAAGCCTCGCCGGTGGCGGCATTCGACGGACCATTGGTTTCGGTCAGGCCGTAGCCGATACCTGCCATGGCCTGCGGCTTCTTTTCTTCGATCAGCTCGATTAGCCGTGCGGGAATCCCCGCGCCGCCAAAGCCGAGCCACGCCAGACTGCGCGTATCTGCCTGATCGAAACGCGGATCATTCAGTAATTGCAGCATCATCGCCGGTGCAGCCGACAGCTGGGTCACCCGTTCGCGGGCAATGAGCTCCAGCACCGTGGCAATATCCCACTTATACATGATGACGATGCGCCGCCCGGTGCGTAAGGCGGAGAGAAACTGGGCGTGCAGGCCGCTGGAATGAAACAGCGGCACGGCCATCAGCGTGGTCATCTCGAAGCCGGCCGCCATCATCGCGCCGAATCGCGCGGGCGAAGTCATAACATACAGCGCGCCAAAATATTCCAGATTGATGATGCCCTGACACATCGCCCGATGCGTCGAGGCGACCCCTTTCGCATGGCTGGACGTACCCGAGGTGTACATGATCATCGCCAGATCGTCAGACGCAATCTCTACAGGGGGCACAGTGACGGTCGATTTTTCGTCCAGTAAATCGTGATACGCCGTGATCGCCGCTGTGGACGCGCTTCCGTCTTCCACGACAATAGCCGATAGATTCAAAGCCGCCAGATCGTCCACGACATGCGCCAGCCGCGGCGCATCGCAAAACAGCAGACGCGGCGCGCTATCCTGCAAGCCGTACAGCAGTTCTTCGCGCTGCCCCCAGCTATTCAGCGGCACAGCCACACCGCCAACAAGGATGATGGCCGCATACGTCGCCATCCATTCCGGGCGATTCCGCATGGCAATCGCCACCCGCTCGCCCTTTTGCAAGGCATAGCGTTGGCGCAACGCGCAGACCAGGGCATCGATATGACGATAAAACTCGCCATATGTCCAGCGCGTGTCTTGCCAGACGAGGAATTCCTTATCGGCAAAACCGCGTCCCTGCTCGATTAGCGCAGCCAACGTGACCGGGGCGTTTTTGTAATAGGGGTAACGCTGCTCGCCGAGCTGAACCTCGCCGAGCTCAAAGGGCGCGCCGGGCGCGGTGAGTTGTGCTGCCACGGCGTGCAACTGCTGTTGTAGCGATTCAGTCATCGTGTCCTGCTCCCTCACATTCCTACAATCCAGATACAAAAAGAGGAGTGCAACGCACTCCTCTTTTTCCTGACGGCCCGCGTGCTCTCTACCGTCGCGGGTGATTTATAACGGACAAATTACAGCCCGACAATGCCCGCCACGCGATCGCGATGGTAAGTCACGTCACCCAGTGCGGTGACGCATACCCGACCGCGCTTAAGGTATAGACCGACATCCAGCTCTTCGGTCACGCCGATGCCGCCGTGCATCTGCACCGCCTCGCTGCTCACCAGCTCCAGCACTTCACCCATCTTGGCCTTGGCCGCACTGGCGTAGAAAGGCAGGAAGGCCGGATTTTCATCGACACAGGCCAGCGCCGCGAGCACGGTGCTGCGCGCCAGCTGCATCTGCACGAACATCTTGGCGGCGCGGTGCTGCAAGGCCTGGAAGGAACCAATCAGCACGTCGAACTGCACGCGCTGCTTGAGATATTCGATGGTGGCATCGAACAGCCATTGCGCGATGCCGAGCATTTCGGCGCACAAGGCCACGCGGCCGCGATCGAGGATCTGATCGAGCAGATCTGCGCCTTCATCCACACTGCCCAGCACGGCATCCGCACCCACCTGCACATCCGCCAGAACGATGCGCGCGGCATTGCGCGTGTCGATCATCGACAGACGATGGCGCGTCACGCCAGCCGCTTTGGCATCAACGAGAAACAGAGTGATGCCCTTTGCGGTTTTCGCCGAAACGATCAACTGGTCGGCGCAATCGCCGTCCATGACGAATTGCTTGGTGCCCTTGAGCAGATAGCCTGCGCCATTTTGCGTTGCCGTCGTGGCGACGGCCTTGGGATCATGACGCGGGCTTTCATCGACCGCCAAGGCGAAGCGCACTTCACCGGCGATCAGTTTGGGCAGCCAATGATTGCGCTGTGCCTCACTGCCGCCCAGTTGCAAAGCCGTGCCGCCGAGCACCACGGTGGACAGGAAGGGCGAACCCGCCAGCGTCTTGCCGCTGGGCTCCAGTACCGCGCCCACACCCTGAAAGCCGAAGCCCAGACCACCTTGCTCCTCGCTGGCGAGGATACCCGTCCAGCCCATCTCGGCCATCTGCTGCCACAGTGCGGGAACGTAGCACAGCGCGTCCTTGTTCTCGCGCATGTCGCGCAAGGTCTTGGTGCTGAAATTGTTCTGAAAATAATCCTGTGCGGTTTCCTGCAACAGGCGTTGTTCTTCGTTAAAAAGAAGTCCCATGTTCTTGTCTCTCGCAGCAGGTCAGGAAGGCAGGCCAAGGATGCGCTTGGCGATCACGTTGAGCTGGATTTCAGAAGTGCCACCAGCAATGCAGAACGTCCACGACAGCAGCCATTGCTTGGCGGTCATCAGTTCGTCGTCATTGAACTCCTGGCCTTCCTCATGCGTGTCCCAACCCAGCGCACGATGCCCCATCAGTGCCAGCAGGGCTTCGTACTTGTGGCGGCCTTCTTCGGCCGAAGCGTATTTGAAAATCGAGGTCAGCGCGCCGACATCACCGCCCGCCTTGGCCTCTTCGCCCACGCGCTGCATGGTAAACAGGAAGGCCTTTTCATCGACGATGACACTGGCAATACGATCACGCAGCGCGGCCTTCTGCACCGGATCGGTAATCTGCGGCAGGTATTCCTGCGCCAGCGAAGTGAGGTCGCGCCCCTTGACGCTGGACTCGTTCAGCTTAGCCATCGCGCTGCGCTCGTATTGCAGCAGCTTCTTGGTGATCGGCCAGCCGCCGTTGATCTCGCCAATGACATTCTTCACCGGCACACGCACGTTGTCGAAGAACACCTGACAGAAATTCGATTTGCCGCTGAGCAACTCGATCGGCTTGACGCTGATGCCCGGGGTCTGCATGTCGAGCAGAATCAGGGTGATGCCCTGCTGCTTGTCCTTCGCCGGATCGCTATCGGTGCGAATCAGGCAGTACATCCAGTCGGATTTCTGCGCGTAGGACGTCCAGATTTTCGAACCATTGATGACAAACTCATCGCCCTCACACTCCGCCTTCATCTTCAGGCTGGCGAGATCCGAACCGGCATTCGGCTCGGAGAAGCCCTGGCACCAGCTGGCTTCACCGGAACACATTTTTGGAATGTGCTGGCGTTTCTGTTCTTCAGTGCCGAATTCGAGGATGATCGGGCCGATCATCCAGATACCCAGATTCACCATGGGCAGGCGGCACTTCATGCGCGACAACTCGCGCTCCAGAATGCTGGCTTCGGCCTTGGACAAGCCGCCACCGCCGTATTCCTTCGGCCAGGTCGGTGCAAACCAGCGTTGGTCGCGCATCCGCTCATACCACAGACGTTGCGGCTCGGAGTCAAACTGAATCTGACGACCGACCCAGACGATCCCGCCCTCCGGCGTGGGCGTTCGCATTTCGGGCGGACAGTTCACCTCCAGCCAGGCACGCGTTTCCTGACGGAATTGTTCTAATTTTTCCTTATCGCTCATGGCGTTTGGGTCTCTTTCTATGCAAGCTTGCAGACGTAAAAAAGCGCGAAAAATACAGCCGAACATTGTCGCCGAGGGGTGCGGCGGTGCATCGTCCGAAGGGACTAACCATGTACGTTAACGTGAAACAACGAAAACGGAGTCGGGTTGAAGCTTTGAGCGTAGCGAACCAATCAGTAGCCGCCCCTTAAGGGGGCGTAGGCGGGGTTTCACGGAGCACTGCTCCGTGCCGCCGAAGCCGGACGGCTGTGCAAAGCCGTCCGTGGGGGATGGGTGGGGTGGGTGTGATTTGGTAACGTTTATTTCATCCTCTGTGGGTGGAGACGGCTACCATGATCGTTAACGAGGGCGTTCAATCGATCACGTAAATCTGTCGGCGCATAAAACACAAACGCATTGCCTTGCTTGGTCTTTTCCAGCAGCCCCAAGGCTTCCAGTTCCAAAAGATCGCGCCGTGCCGTCTGGTACACCACCGCGTGAGAACGCTGATGTGCGTCTACCCGGTAGGGCTCCCCTACATTACGTAAGGCATGGGTCAACACCGCCGTTTGGCGGTGATTGAAGCGACCACGCAGTGCCGGAGACGCGGCCAGCAGATGCTCGGTTTCCTTGTGTTCGCGCGATTTTCTCGCTACATACTCATGCAGAGCGTCAATCGCCTGGCGGAGGGTCTGCAACTGATGCAGCAAAAAATAGGTCGTATCGTTCTTGTCGGTTTCCGTGTACAGGTAAGCGCGCATGTACTGTGCGGGTGCTTTACGCAGGATGTGGCTGATCGAGGTGTACTCTATCAACCAGTAACCGCTTCTCGCCATGGACCAGTAAAACAAGGCGCGCGCCGTGCGGCCGTTGCCGTCGGCAAAGGGGTGGTCATAGCCCACCATGAAGTGCAACAGAATGGCGCGTAGTACCGGATGCACGAATGGCAGCGATGCCTCGTCGGCATTGGCGAAATCGCACAGCCGCTGCATGCGCTGCGGCAGTTCGGTATGCGATGGCGGAACATGCAGCGTGCTGTTATCGCGCATATCGACCACATGCACGGCATCATCGCGTCGGTAACAACCCACGTCTTCCACATTTTCCAGCGTGCCTTCGGTCAATATGCGATGCAATTCCAGCACATGTTCGGGAGTTAGCTGAACATTACGCAAGGAGCGCAGATGTTCCATCGCCCGGTAGTTGTTGAAAATCATTTTCTCGCCGTGATCACGCGGTCTGCGCCCACTACGCAACATGGCAGCCGCCACTTTGCGCGTCGTCGACGCACCTTCCATTTGGCTGGAGGTAATCGCTTCCTCGATCAGCGACCCTATCAGATAGCGCTGTGAATCTTCCTTGAGTGGCATTTCAGCGCTACGAATCTGCCCGGCCGCATCGCGGTCGATATGATGCAGGTCGATGGCCACCGGGCTGGGTGTGGCAAAGACAAAGGGCTGCCCCTGTTTGTCAAGCAAGGGTAGGCGCTGAAACAGCGTTGTCCGCGAGATGCTCACCAACGCCCACCACTCCTGATGCGTCAAGCCTTCAGGGGCAGGTCGCCGGCGCAGTTCATCCCAATGCAAATACTTACCCGTAGGCAAGGGGTTGAAGTGCTGGATAGCCGCAGCCATGCTCTCGGGGGCGAGCTGGGTAAAGGCGGTTTCTAATGGGGGAGAATGTTCAGGGATGCGCATTGTCTACTAATGTTGATTTGAATTAGTAGGAATTAGTAGGAATTAGTATAGGCAGGGGAGGCAGCGAAAGTCTACTAAAATGATTAGAAATTAGTAGTTATGGATCAGGCCGCACCCGCATCTCAAGGGGTGGTTATTGGGCTAGTGATTGGCTCGCTGCTCTCGCAGATTCAACTCGACGCTGATTTTTGTATTTCACACTAAGCCATTAATCCGCCGTCAACCCAAACGGTGCCAGTGCGCCCAGACCTGCGCGCAGCAGTTGTGGCGTACCGTCCACCAAGTCGATTACGGTGGTCGGCTGTGTGCCGCACACTCCCGCGTCGATGACCAGTTCGATCTGGTGTTCCAGGCGTTCGCGGATTTCATGACTATCCGTGAGCGGCATCAGGGGCTCGGAATTCTCTTGCTCCGCATCGGGCAGCAGCAAGGTTGAAGTGAGTAGTGGCTCACCTAATTCATCAAGCAGGGCGTGAATCAGGGGATGATCAGGAATCCGCAAGCCCAGCGTTTTGCGCTTGGGATGCAGGACGCGACGCGGCAGTTCGCGACTGCCTTCGAGGATGAAGGTGTAGCTGCCGGGGGTAGTCGCCTTGAGCAGGCGATAAGTGGCGTTATCGACGCGGGCATAGGTGGCAATCTGCGACAGATCGCGGCACATCAGGGTAAACAGATGGCGTTCATCGACCCCACGAATACGGCGGATGCGCTCGAGCAAGGTCGCATCACCGAGATGGCCGACCAGTGCATACGCCGAATCGGTCGGCAGGGCGACCAACCCGCCGTCGCGAATGATTTCGACGGCGTGGCGCACCAGCCGCAGTTGCGGTTGTTCGGGGTGTATGTAAAAAATCTGCGCCATTGCTCGCTAATTTGATATTGAGGTGCGGTTTTCAGGTTCAGATTCAGATCAGAACCGACCACACCGGCGTGAGATTATCTGGGAAGGGCGGCAGCTTGCCGATGTCGATGCGGCTTTCGCCTGGCCCGTGAAAATCTGCACCGCGTGAGGCCATGAAACCGAATTCACGCGCCCAGCGGGCGGCGTTTTGCGTGTCGTCCTCATTATGCGAACCGGACTGCACTTCCAGCCCTTGCCCGCCTAAATCGCGAAACTCGCCCAGAAGCTGGTGCAATTCTTTCTTGCTGATGCGATAACGTCCCGGATGCGCCACCACGGCCACCCCGCCCGCGCCACGGATCCAGCTGATGGCTTCTGCGAGCGTCGCCCATTGATGGCTGACGTAACCCGGCTTGTCTTTCGCCAGCCAGTGATCGAAAACCGATTTGACATCTTTGGCGTGACCGCTTTCGACGATGTAACGGGCAAAGTGCGAACGGCCGACCATCGCCGGATTGGCGACATGACGTAGCGCGCCTTCGTAAGCACCATGGATGCCCACCTTGTCGAGCTCATCGGCCATGCGTTGGGCGCGGGCATCGCGGCCACTGCGTAGTTGCGCCAGACCGATATCGAGTACGGCATAACTCGGGTCGATGCCCAGACCGACGATATGGATGGTGGCATCGTTGCCCCAGGAGACGGAAATCTCGACACCGTCGATAAATCGCAGCCCCAGCGCATCCGCCGTCGCGCGCGCTTCTGCCAGACCTTCGAGTTCATCATGATCGGTCAGTGCCAGTAGCTCCACCCCATTCGCATGGGCGCGACGCACCAGTTCGACAGGCGACAGCAAGCCATCGGAGACGGTGGAGTGACTATGTAAATCGGCGTTCATACCATGAATTCCTCTATCAACTGCGCCAACTGTTCGGGTTGGTCGTGATGCATATTGTGACTAGCGTTTGCCAGCAAAACGCGGCGCAGGTTCTGGAAGCAGCTCCAGCGCGCCTGATAATCCGCATCGCCCAGCCCGCGATACATCATCATCGCGGTGGAATCATCGGCTTCCACCCACAAAACCGGCGCAGTCACGCGTCGCCAACAGGCTTTGGCTTCTTCGAGCCGGTAGGGATAGGGCGTGAGCACCTTGTGATAAGGATCGCTCGCCACCTCGATGTGATTAGCCTGTTCAGCACCAAAATGCTGCGCCAGAAAAGCGGCACGCGGCTCGGTGAGGCGTGGATTGATCCGCCGCAAACGCTGCGCCAGTGCGGCACGATCGGCATAATGCCGTGCCTTGGGGGGCTTACGCATCTGGTCGAGCCAGTTCGTGTAACGTCCGGGGGCTTCGTCTGGATCGTTGCCCGGCATCCCAAAGCCTTCCAGCGAGACCAGATGCGAGACGCGCTGGGGACGGACACCGGCAAACACACAGGCGACATTGCCGCCCATGCTGTGCCCGATAAGCCGAGCAGGTTCGGTCGGCGAATAGTGATCGAGCAGACCATCCAGATCGGCGACGTAATCCGGAAACCAGTAGCCGCCATGATTCCATTGCGATTGCCCGAAACCGCGCCAGTCCGGAGCGATACAACGCCAGCGGCCTTGCAGGGCATCGACCAAAAACTGAAAGCTACCGGAAAAGTCCTGCCAGCCATGCAGCAGAAACAACAGTGGTGCATCGTCATCGCCCCACACCCGCACATGCAGGCGCATTCCGCGTAGCGTGATGAACTGCGATACGCAGGGCGTGACGCAAGCGTCAAAATCAATGAAATTGCCGGAAGACATGGGCGAATTTTACAACGGGCATCAAGATGAAGCCCGGGTTTTAACGTGAAACAAGCCCTCAGATGATGTGCAATGTAAGGGAGTATTTATGTGTCTATGTGTCTATGCCGTCGTCCAGTTCACCCAGCCCAGTTGCCATGTCAGCAATACGACGATGCCAAAGGCGATGCGATACCAGGCAAAGGGGGTGAAATCATGCGTGCTGATGAAGCGTAGCAGCCAGCGCACACAGAAAAAGGCGGAGATGAAAGAGGCGATGAAGCCGACCGAAAACAAGTCGATGTCTTGTGCAGAAAACAGGGTGCGATTTTTGAATACTTCATACAAAGTGGCGGCGGTGAGCGTCGGTATCGCCAGAAAAAAGGAGAACTCGGTGGCTGCCTTGCGCGACAGGCCAAACAGCAGTCCGCCGATGATGGTGGCACCCGAGCGTGATGTCCCCGGAATCAGGGCGAGACATTGCGCCAGACCGACTTTGAGCGCGTCGAGCGGTGTCAGGTCATCGGCCGTATCGACACGGACGACATGCGAGCGTTTTTCAGCCCAGAGGATGATGAATCCCCCCACGATGAAAGCCAGTGCGACCGGCACGGGTTGAAACAGATGCGCCTTGATGGCTTTTGCAAACACGAGCCCGAGTAGGGCAGCGGGGGTAAAGGCAATCATCAGGTTGAGGATCAGGCGACGCGCCACGGGATCATGCCCCAGTCCACGGATGACCGTCAGGATTTTGGCGCGGTATTCCCACATGACGGCGAGAATGGCACCAAATTGGATGACGATTTCAAAGACCTTGCCTTTTTCATCATTGAAGTGAAGCAAGTCGCCCACCAGAATCAGATGGCCTGTGCTGGAAATCGGCAGGAATTCGGTCAGGCCTTCAACGACACCCAGAATCAGGGCGTGCAGTAAGAGTGTGAGATCCATGGTGCTGAACGATCAGGGTTGGTGTGTGGGGGATTTTGTTCGGGTGATTTTTACGAGCCCTCATGAATCCTCATGACTCCTCATGACCCCTCACGTCCCGTCAGGCCGTGCTCGACGGCATAGACGGCGGCTTGTACGCGTGAGAGCAGATTGAGTTTTTTGAGAATATTTTGCACATGAATTTTGACCGTGCTCTCAGCCAGATCCAGACTGCGTGCAATTTCTTTGTTGCTGGCGCCGCGTGCCAGAAAGCCGAGAATCTCGCGCTCGCGCGGCGAGAGCTTGTCTTTATCAGCAGCAATGGGTGCAGCCGTGGCTTGGGGAACGCTGACACTTTTCATCAGCTTGCTGGTCATCTGCGGCGACATGACCGATTCACCTTCGACAGCGCTGCGAATGGCATTAACGAGGAAATCGGTTTCAATATTCTTGAGCAAATAGCCGTGCGCCCCGGCACGCAGAGCTTGAAGCAGGTCTTCGACATCTTCGGACACCGTGAGCATCAGGATGCGCGCATCGGGTGCTTCATCCGCTACCAAGCTGACGGCTTCGCGTCCGGTCATGCCCGGCATGTGGATATCCAGTAGCACCACATCGGGTTGCAAGGTTTTGGCGCGTTTGATGCCTTCGAGCGCATCGCCAGCTTCCCCCACGACCTCAAAGCCGGGCTGACGCTGAAGCAGTGCCTTGATTCCGCTTCTGAAGAGCGTGTGATCGTCGATCAGCAGGATGCGAATACGGTTGGGGTTTTCGTTGGACATGTTCAGTTTTTTTCTTGCGGCAGGTGCAGGATCACCGTAGTTCCGGTGCCGGGTGCGGATTGTATGGTGAATTGGCCGCCAATGCGATGCGCACGTTCTCTCATGATCTTGATGCCCACATGCACATCACCCTCATCGGCCGCTGCGCGCATGTCGAAGCCTAGTCCGTCATCGCGAACGGTAATGGTCGAATGGTCTGCGTTTCGTTCGATCGTCACGACGACCTGTTTTGCCTGGGCATGTTTGCGAATGTTGGAGAGTGACTCCTGAACGATATGAAGAATCTGGATGGCATTTTGGGCGGGCATCTCGCGCTCGTCGCCACGGCGTTCCAGCGTGGTGGCAATCCCCGTCTGGCCTTCAAATTTTTCCAGTGCGCTGGCAATCGCAATCTCGACGTTGCCTGCCACGATGCGGGTACGAAAATGCACCAGCAATTCGCGGACATCATCATAGCTTTCCTGAATCCCTTCGCGTATCCGCGCCAACTCGTCTTGCGCTTCCTGCATGTCTTCGCGACGCAGGGAGTCTTGCAACATTTGCGCTTGAATATTGAGAAAAGCGAGGGACTGGGCAATGCTGTCGTGGAGTTCTTCAGCCAGCAGGTTGCGTTCTTCCGAAACCGCCATTTCCTTTTCACGTTCGACGAGCCGCTGGTTCTCTATCGCCACCCCCAGATGTTGCCCGATGGTTTCCAAAAGGCGCACCTCGTTGTCACGCAAGGAGCGTGGATGATAGAAAAACAGATTGAAGACCCCCAAAATCTGATTCTTTGAAGAAATCGGAATGGCAACCATGGAGGCAAAACCTTCGCGATCTCGGCAGGCCATTGCCTGACCGAGCGCGGGCTGTTGTATCAATTGTGACGAAGCAGGCAGACCGCTGGCTGCAGCTCCTCCGCACAGGCAATCGCCCACGGGCAGGCAGCCTTCGCAGCGCAAGAAGTCATCCGACAGATTGCGATGCACGCCGATGCGCATCTGCTTGCCGCCTTCTTCGACGAAACGCACCAGCCCGGCCTGCGCATCGAGCAGTTGCATGACCTTGTCGAGCACCGCATAACAAGCGACATCACGCGGAACGGGGACGCTCAAATACGCTGCCACTTCATAAAGCAGGGTGAGCTCACGATGTTTGATTTCGATATCCCGTGTCTTTTCTTCGACACGCTGTTCGAGCTTGCCGTAAATATCTTCCAAGCGATCGGCCATCGCATTGAAGCCGCGACCCACTTCACCAAATTCATCGTTACGTCGCACCGGCAGGCGCACGCGGAAATCGGCTTCGGCCATGCGGCGAATGCCCCCTCGCATTTCTTCCAGTGGGCGAATGACCATGACAAAGAAGAATGCAATCAGCAAAGTGGTGCCGATCATGGCCAGCACGATGAGACCGATTTGCAGTAGACGTAGCCAGGTCGCGCTGCGCGTCCCGCTATGTTCGACGGCCGCGACGAGCTGATTGACATGCGAAACGAATTGTTCGACCGAGGCGCGATATTGCATTAGATGCACGGAACGCTGCTCTTGCGGCATCCCCAGCATTTTTTCGATGCGGGGGCGCATCTCCTGATTCCATTCCAGACGCATTTGCTTGAGCAGTCGGTCGATCTCCGGCGCGTCATGCGGCAGAAACAAAGGACGGTTTGGGTCGCCCTGTTCCAGATCACGCATGATGCGTTCAAAGGTCGCCACCTCACGTGTGATGGTCGCCTGCATGACGGCTTCTTCCTCAGGCGTTTGCTGGGCGCGTGACAACAGGAAGACGATGCGGTAAGTACGCATCCGCTGGCTACCGGCATCATTGATGGCGGCTGCATTCCCCTCAAGCTGCCAGGAAAGGAACAGCGTAAGGCTGATGGCAATCAGGGCAACGAGAAAGAAGGCCACCAGAATGCCGATGATCTTCGCGCTGAGCTTCTGAAAGAACATGGTGACTCCAAAAACAAAAAGCCGCCAGAACCTCTGACGGCTTTTGTTGAATTCCCGTGCAGATTAACGCTTCGAGAACTGCTTGCGGCGACGTGCTTTGTGCAGACCGACTTTCTTACGTTCGACTTCACGCGAATCGCGGGTCACGAAGCCGGCCTTGGAGAGCGTGGGCTTCAGCGTTTCGTCGTAATCAATCAGTGCGCGGGTAATGCCGTGGCGCACTGCACCGGCTTGACCGGATTCGCCACCACCGACGACATTGACCATGATGTCAAAGCTATCGGTATGCTCGGTCAGTTCGAGCGGCTGACGCACGACCATGCGACCGGTTTCACGCGAGAAAAACTCGTCGAGCGGCTTGTCATTGACAACGATCTTGCCGCTGCCCTTTTTGATGAACACACGCGCCACCGCAGTCTTGCGGCGACCGGTTCCGTAGTTATAAGTAACGGCCATGATGTTTCCTAAAATTTAAACGACCAGCGTTTTCGGCTGCTGCGCGGTATGCGGATGTTCGCCACCGGCGTAGCACTTCATCTTCTTGAGCATCGCGTAACCCAAAGGTCCCTTGGGCAACATCCCCTTCACGGCCTTTTCAAGGACGCGTGCCGGGAAGCGCTGTTGCAGCTTGGTGAAATTGGTTTCGCGAATACCGCCCGGATAACCGGTGTGACGGTAATACATCTTGGCTTGCGGCTTGTTACCGGTGACGCGCAGCTTTTCGACATTCACGACGACAATATAATCGCCCGTATCGACGTGAGGCGTGTATTCAGTCTTGTGCTTGCCACGCAGACGACGTGCAATCTCAGTCGCCAAGCGACCCAGCACCAGATCGGATGCGTCGACAACGTACCAGTCGCGCTTGACTTCATGCGGCTTGGCAGAAAAAGTTTTCATAAATAATCCTCGGCAATCCTTGATTGTGTCCTCAACGAGGCTGGCACTGAGAAGATCAAGGATCAAACGCAGGGCAAGACCGTTTCGGGAATCGCGCATTATAAGGGGAGCAAATAAGGGCTGTCAAACAACATTGTTTGTTGTGGCGCTTGGCTGATGTGATTGATGTGGAGGTGAATCATGAACGATAAGCAATTTGATGAGTTATTGGAGAGCGTTCGTGACATGGGGCGTCATATGCAGGGTGATGTTGTTGCGGGAGTGAAAGAATGCGTGTTTCCAGAACCTGACGTCAAGGCGATCCGTGAGCGTACAGGTTTGAGCCAGACCCGCTTTGCTTATCTGATCGAGGCCAAGCCCAAGCCCAAGCCCAAGACCTTGCAGAGCTGGGAACAGCATCGGGCACGTCCGGCGGGCCCCGCACGTGCGCTATTGAAGATCGTCGAGGCTAACCCGAGTGCTTTATTGGTGCTTCATGTCTAGAAAAACACAGAGTCAATAGTCACTTTTCTAAGGGTGGCCACTTCTGCGCGCCATGCAGCAAGCGGATTAGCTCGATGCGCTTGGCGCGCGGCTTGTAGCGGTAGACGATGATAAAAGGCGTGCCGCTGATAACGAGTTCGCGGGTGCCTTCTATACGACCGGGGCGGCCTATTTCGGGATGTTCGAGCAACTGTCCGACTTGGTATTCGATCTTGTCGCCCTGGTCGATCGCGGCGAGCGGGTTGCGCTCTGCGATGTGGTTGATTTGGGCGTTGCGATCGCGTATTGCCCTGGGGAGCCAGCGCAGTATCAAGCAGCGCTCCCTTTGGCTCGTTTAACCAGCTCGGCGCGTTTCTTGGCCCAGCTCTCTTTCGCTTCCTCATGCGTTATCCACTGGGTCTTCGGGTCGTCGGCTTCTGCGATGCCTTGGGCTACCTGGGCGCGGAACCATCGATCGTGTTCGATGGCCTCGTTTGCGTGCTTCATGGCCTTGGCGCGATCAGGGCGGCTGCGCGCGAGCGGCTTTTGATCGGGGTTCCAGTTCGACACGTCAAAGGTGCCGATCACAAGGCCCAGCTTGCGAAGCAAAGTGATGGCTGGTAGCGGGTTCGCGAAGGGGCGCGGGTCATTGCTACGCGAGTGCGTAAGAATGGCTTCGGCGTTGTTCTTTGTCTTGACGCGGACATAGAATTCCCCGCCTTCGGCTTGCAGCGTCACGGCAGAAACGCCACCCGCTTCGGTAGCGATGCGCAACTGGTCAAGGGTCAAAGTTTGCATGATGGATGCCTCCGAGCGTCTGTTTCAATGATTAATATTTTGTTAGTTTAACTTAAAACATGCAGTCCTCTTCGCAGCTCCATTTGTTTGTTAAACCCAGAAAATCCATTAGCCATTTTGCAACCTACTCACCCGGCAATTAAGATTGCGCCGTCATTCTGCGCATCGTCGCAGAATCCATAGATGTCAAGAACCTGCGACGATACGTAGGGTGACCGTGTGACCGTGGTATTGCAACAAGATAATCGCAATCAAACCTTAATTGCCGGGTGAATATAAAGGGTATTCGTAATTGATCGTTGATCTGGCGTTTTCTCTTGGCGTAAACTTCACAAATAAATCGTATTTTTTTGCTGATACGCGCCCACATGCCGCTTATGCTTAAATCGTATTCAGTGGTTGGCGGTCGTTTTAACCAACTCGCACCTCGGAGCGCAGGGGTCATCACAGAATGGCCCCGGCACTTGCTAGGGGTTTTTCATAGGAGAAATGCCATGCAAGTAGCCATCGCACCGCCAGCTATCCCGGTTGGCAAGATCAAGAGCTTTGGGCCGTTCGGCCCGAAATACGAGGTCGGTCAAGCCCTCCGCCAGTTGGACGATGGAGACTGGATGATTGAGGTCACGATGATCGAAACTGGCGAGAAGGCGGAATACCGCTGGACACGCCTGAACGACGACCCGGAGGCGCACTGATGTACGCCGTCGCTTTTGACCTGGTGGTGGCTGACACCGAAAAACACTACCCGAAGGGTGTGACGCAGGCGTATACCGAGATTGGTGCAGTGCTTGGTGAACATGGCTTCCGACGTGTGCAGGGCAGCTTGTACGTCACCGACGACGAGAACATGGCGAACCTGTTTCTCGCCATTCAGGCGCTGCGAACCCGCACATGGTTTCCAAAGTCCGTGCGCGACATTCGGGCATTTCGCATTGAGCAGTGGTCGGACTTCACCGCTGTGGTCAAGTCGTAATGTCCAAGAATCATCGCAACCGCTCATGGCGTGCCCAATGGACGCCTGAGCCTGTCAGTCGCACCGTCGTCCATAAGAGCGGCGTCACTGCCCGCGTCCAGCTGAGTCCGACCGATCCTGACAAGGATCGAATCATACTGGAAAACACCGCCACGCTTGACCTTGCGCGATGGGACTTGGGGTAGTTGACCGAGCAGGCCGTCAAGCTCTGGATGGAGGGGGAGTTTTGACGATTCTTCAGCTCCCGGCGTACAACGTCTTGAAGGTTGAATCGACTGACCACGACTATCACATCGTCGCCGAGCCGGTAGAGCCACGGTGAGCCTGCCCGCATTGCCAGTCAGAAAACACCGAGGGAACCGTCCGGCTGATCTTCAAGGACTTCGTTGCCTGTCAAGACCCCCGATAGCCAGCACCAAGCCGTGCCGGGTAGAAAGCGTATGCTGGACTTTGGATCGCAGCACGACCAGACGAAACAAGCCCATCAATAGACCCGGTGGGTTGGATGTGTGGAACCGTGAAAAAAATCACAAAAATGCAGTAGACTAGTCGCGTGACATGTTTTACATTCGTCAAGTGCTTCTGGCTGCAGGTCGTGTGTGCTGTGCATTGTTCTCACCTGTATGGAAGCTGGATGTTTTCTGATATTTAATTCAAGGAGATTCAATATGATGAAACAAAACAAAACAGCGCAATCCGGCTTCACGCTCATCGAGCTGGTCGTTGTGATCGTGATTCTCGGGATTCTGGCAGCGACGGCATTGCCGAAGTTTATTGATATCAAGGATGATGCAACACAGGCAGCAGTAACCGGGGTTGCAGGGTCATTGTCTTCAGGCTCAGCCTTGAATCTGGCAAAGCGTACAATTAATGCTGCGCAAGGTTCTTCTGTGAATAACTGTAATATCATTACCAATTTCCTGGATACGGGTCTTCCTTCGGGTTATAGCGTGACCGCTGCAGCGGTGGCAACCAACGCTGTCGTGACGAACTGCGTTGTCGGTGGTGGTAGCCCCTCAAAATCAGCCAACTTTACGGCGCACGGCATTGCCTGATTGATACGGGTTCTTGAGCCCCTCCCACCTGTTATCAGGGGGAGGGGTTTTGTTTTTTTGGGAGCACCATGGTGGGGATAGCCCGTTTTTTCGTAACCAAGTCCCTGCGTGAGCAGGCGGTTGTTCTGGTGGCGCAGTTTATGGCGGATGTGCTTGCGTGCACCAAGAAGAACAAGAACAGAATCGATGCTCAGGCGATCGATGGTTCGCTCAACCAGTTGTACGCGGCAGTTGCCACCTATATTCAGGAACACAAATTCGGTGCAGTGCGCCGCGCCGCTTTTGCCTTTGCGATCCAGGATGCCTTGCGAGAACAAAAATTTTCGCCCGAGGCCGTTTCAAAAGTGACCAGCGCGCTGGTCATGAATGCCCTGATTCCACAGAAACGATGATTGCAATATTTGTACCTTGTAATAGATCATGATGTAACAACAATCAATGTAAGTGCATCATGGGGCGTTTGTCATGCGGACAACACTTAGGCGTATCGGCAACTCTCAAGGAGTGCTAATTCCCGCGCATCTGCTTGCGGAATGTAGCCTCTCTGGGGAAATCGAACTCCATGTAGAGGAGGGGCGAATTGTCATCGAACCGGTTCGCACCTGGCGTGCTGGTTGGTTTGATGCCTACCGTGCCGAAAATGATAGCGATGTGTGGAAAACCTTACCGTTGGATGCGGATGATGCAGGTGATGGAGATTGGCAGTGGTAAAGCCGTCAGGGATCGTGCTGCGCGGAGAAGTTTATTAGATCAACCTGAATCCTACGGTAGGAACGGAAATCAAAAAGCCCCGCCCCGGCCTGGTGGTTTCACCCGACGCATGAACAAGGCGTTACCGCGTGTCATTATTGCTCCCTTGACCCGCAAAGGGCAGTCTTTGGGTTGCCGACCCGAGTTGCTATTCGATCAACGACCTGCACGAATTTTGCTGGATCAGTTACGTTGTGTCGACAAGCAACGACTCTTGAACAAAATTGGTGAAATTGAACTCAGGCTCTGGCATTCGGTATTGCTGGAAATGTTGGCTTGAAAAAAATGTTTACAAAAATTCACCAGGCTATTGTGGCGATGGTATTGAACCAGATGGGTCGCCTGCTGGTGCGGCGGGAAGTGCACCAAGTCGCTGCCTGGTGTTTTGCCGAAGCGCAGCGATTGTCACCGGGCGCATCAGATGGTTTGTATGAATCTGCACAACTGCATTGGCAGGTGCAGGATTACACGACGGCACGTCAGCAACTCGAACAGTTATTACTCAGCCAGCCCCGTCACGTCAAGGCATTGAACCTGCTAGGGGTGCTCTCTTATGTCGAAGAGCATTACGACGAAGCGGCACGTTTGGCACGTGAAGCACTCACCCTGAAACCGGATTGGGCGGCACCTCACAATAATCTGGGCAATGCCTTGTTGGCCTTGAATGATTTCGAGGCGGCAGAGCAGTGTTTTCGTCAGGCACTGGTCTGCGATCCCCGTTACGCCGAAGCTTGGTGCAACCTGGCTTTGCTGCTGAATCGCAAAGGAAAATATGATGATGCTGAACAGGCGGCTCGTTCAGCACTGGAAAACAAGCCTGATTTTGCGGGAGCGATCAGTAATCTGGGTAGCATCCTGATCAATCAGGGGCGTTTTGCCGAGGGGGTGGCTGAGTATCGTCGGGCAGTGGAACTGCAACCCGACTTGATCGAGGCACAGATCAATCTGGCTGTTGCTGTGGAGGAGCCGGAGCGTTTGATTGTTGCCATGGATCATTTCCGTCGCGTACTGGAACATCATCCTGATTCGTATATCGCCTTGATGCGGATGGCGCAAGCGCATCAAGTTTTACGGGAAAATGATCTGGCAGAAGATTATGTTCGCAAGGTGCTGGCACTCAAACCGGATGCGCTGGATGCGCATATTTTCCTTTTTACAATTACTGCGTCACAGGGTTTGAATCGTCGCGCACTGGAAATCAATCGTAAGGCACGGGAGCTGGGCGCCGGGCAGGTGGCCGGTACGATGGGGGTATTCAATTCGCTCTATGACGATCAGACCGATGATGCACTCATCTACGGATTCGCTCAAAATTTGGCGCAGCGTTATGAACTGGAATTACATAAGCTCAAACAGAAAAACGCAGCAGCAAGTGCTTCTGAAGAAAACGATCACTCCCACACTAAAACAGTAATGTCTTATTTGCCTCTGCTGAAACGTAGCTCGGCACGCAAGTACCGGATAGGCTATGTTTCCAAGGATTTTGCAAAACACTCGGTTGCTTTTTTTCTGGAACCCATTCTGAAGCATCATGATAGGGATCGGTTTTCAATTTATTGCTATGCCAATCTTTTTCATTCAGACGAAGCAACGGAGCGATTCAAAAAATTGGCCGATGTTTGGCATGACGTCAGCTTGATGGGGGATGATGAGCTGGAAAAACGGGTGTTGGAAGATGAAATCGATATTTTGGTCGATTTGTCAGGCTACACCGCAGGTAACCGGATTACCTTGTTTGCGTCGAGGTCAGCACCGGTGCAGGTGACTTATTTAGGCTATCCTGCCACGACTGGAATGAAGGCTATTGATTATCGCTTGGTGGATTTTGTGACGGATCCCCAAGGACAGTCAGAGGAGTTTTATACAGAAAAACTCTGGCGACTCCCCGGTTGTTTTTTGACCTACCAGCCTTTTTCGGATGCGCCCGAGGTGACTGTTGCACCTTTCGTGAACAATGGTTACATCACCTTTGGTAGCTTCAACGTCATAAACAAGGTGACGGAGCGTGTCGTCGAAGTCTGGTCACAGATTCTGCGGGCGGTGCCCCATAGTCGCCTGATGTTGAAATCGGTGACGTTTTCCAGTGCGCGGGGCAAGGCGTATTACCAGTCCCTGTTTGAAGCGCAGGGTTTGGGTGCGGATCGTATCGAGTTGTTTAATTGGTATCCTGATTCCAATGGTCATCTGGGGTTATATGGAAAAATCGACATTGCTCTCGATCCCTTTCCTTACAACGGCACCACCACAACCTGCGAAGCCTTGTGGATGGGCGTGCCTGTGATTACGTTAAAAGGTAATCGCCATCTTTCCCGCGTGGGTACGAGTTTGCTCACACAACTGGGTTTAACGGAGTTGATTGCTGATTCGGTGGATGACTATGTGCAATGTGCGATTGATCTGGCGAACGATTTCGATCGGCTGGCGACCGTGCGAGCAGGAATGCGTGAGCGGATGCAGGCTTCTCCCTTGCTCGATCATGCGGGCTTTACCCGGCGACTGGAAGATGCGTATCGGGAGATGATTGATATTGCGGTGCAGGCGGAACAGCAGGCAGCCTGATTGCCGTATTTGTGCTTGAACAGATACCGCAGATCTGTGTGTGCATCAGGCGAATCGGCTTGCATGGCCAATAGTCATCATTGATATGTTGCATAAGATGATATGTATTTTCGATATATATCATGCGGAGAAGAAAAATGTCATCGACTGCCAAGTTATTTACAACTGGGCGAAGCCAGGCGGTACGCCTTCCAATGGAGTTTCGTTTTCAGGGAACAGAGGTTTTCATTCGACGCGATCTTGATACCGGCGAGGTTGTGTTGTCGGCTAAGCCGACCTCGTGGCAAGAATTCTTTGAGCTTGCTGATTAAACAGAAATTCCTTCAACCTAGAAACCGTAGTTGGACGCCTTCGAGTGTGCATTTTACGGGTTGTCTGACAAGGCGCGATGAGGCGCATGGCTACTCCCTGCAACGAAGAGCAACGCGGGCAGACAACCCGTAAAATGTGCAATCGACGGTGTCCCCCAAGGGGATTTCCTGCGGGGCATAGCGGTCTCACCCGCAAGGTAAAGGTAATAGGTAATGAAAAACATACAGTATGAGCGGACTTTGTGATGATGATAAGCGGTCAACTGCGGTTTCTAGGTTCAAATTTCATGGCGGATCGTAGCGATTTGCCGGCGGAAGAGAGGGATCTGTTTTGAGTGACTTTATGCTGGATACCCATATGGTGAGCTATGCATCAAGGGTCATCCGCCTGAAGTGCGACAACGGTTGGCGGTATTACCGATGGGTGATGTTGTCGTATCTGCTGTGACACAAGCTGAATTCCTGAATCCGTGGTCTTCTTGCTCAAAACCAATGATAACCTATTGATTTTTT
>CAYTHB010000010.1:0-60079 GCA_964437515.1 uncultured Sterolibacterium sp. | reverse complement strand
TCCGGCATGGTGTATCGGCGCACATTACGCAAAACCTGCATGATGTGCTGATCCACCGTGTAAGCATGAAACAGGTCATGCTGCATTTGACCAACAATTTTCCCGAAAGCGGGGAGATAGTGTCCCAGAATATCGTAATGGTTCATCCGCCGCATTTCGTGCACGATGCCCCGTTTTTGCTGGAACATGGATAAAAACAGGGCGCGATGAGCCGGGTTGCGCCGAAAGTCAGCGTTGATACATCCGCGTGCCCGCCATACGGCGCGTAGCATGCGTGCCGTCATGCCTTTGAGCTCGGAGCGTTGTTGCAGCAGCAAAAAGCTTTTCAGGATGGTGTGGGGGTGGGTTTGAAAAACAGTCTCATCCCGAATATCCAGCAGATCCCGCTGCATCTGGAAATGGGCATCGATGAAAATAGGGGCGGATTGATGTGCAGGAAACAAGCGTTCTTCAAGATTTTGCAATAGCAGCGTGTTGAGCTGAACAATGGATTTTGCATTGCGATAATAACGCTGCATCAACAATTCAGAGGCACGTTTGGCTTTGTTGCGCTCGATGCCGAATGCCTGGGCAATGGCTTCCTGATGGTCGAACAGGAGTCTATCTTCGCGTCGTTTCGCCAGATAATGCAAACGGATACGGACATGCTGGAGGAATCGTTCGCAGCGTTCGAGTTGATGGGCTTCGGTGGTCAAACAAATTCCATGTGTGGCCAGTTCGCGCCAACGTTGCCCGAGCCCGGCGGCGCGTGCAATCCAGAGCAGAATATGCAGATCGCGCAGCCCGCCGGGGCTTTCCTTGGCATTCGGTTCCAGACTGAATGCCGTGTCGTCATAACGTGAGTGGCGATCCTGCTGTTCCAGTCGCTTGGCTTTGGCAAAGGTTTGAGGATCAAATGCAGTCCGTATAGCTGCATTGAAATCGGCAAAGGTCTTGCTGTTGCCCGAAATCAAGCGTGCTTCAAGCAAGGTCGTTTGAATGGTAATGTCGCGACGTGCTTCGACGATGCATTCGGTGACTGTGCGCACGCTGTGCCCGACTTCAAGTCCGATATCCCAAAGTATCCCAATCAAGGTTGTAATGGATTCTTCGTGCGTTCCGTCAAGCTCATCGGGCAGGAGCAGCAGGATGTCGATATCGGAAGCCGGGTACAGTTCCCCTCGTCCATAGCCGCCAACTGCTGCCAAGGCGCATTTCACGGGGAGCGCGAAATGTTGCCAAGCCTCATCGAGCACATCGTCAATCAGCGCACTACGCCCACGGAGCATGGCTGTGGCATTGGCACTGGATTCATAAGCTGATTTCAAACGTGCCTGTTCCGTCTGCAAGCGTTCACGCAGACGAAGCACCAGGTCGCGATTGGAGATATCCGGTTTCATGGAGTCAAGCCGGGTTTGGAAGGTGCGCCCGCAGAGAGCGTCAGGACTTCACAACCCGTCGGAGTGACCAGCAAGGTGTGTTCCCACTGCGCCGAGAGACTGCGATCCTTGGTGACGATCGTCCAGCCGTCATTGAGTTCAGAAATGGCGGCCTTGCCGGCATTGATCATGGGCTCGATGGTAAAGGTCATGCCGGCCTGAATTTCCAGACCGGTTCCCGGCTTGCCGTAATGCACCACCTGAGGATCTTCATGGAAGCGACGGCCGATGCCGTGGCCGCAAAATTCGCGTACAACGGAGAATCCGTGAGATTCCGCGTGCTTCTGGATGGCAGCACCGATATCCCCAAGACGTGCACCGGGGCGCACCTGCTGGATGCCTAGCCACAGACATTCATGGGTTACCGTGCACAATCGTCGCGCCAGGATGGATGCCGCTGCATCGCCCCCGACAATGAACATGCGACTGCTATCGCCATGAAAGCCGTCTTTGATGGTCGTGACGTCGAGATTGACAATGTCGCCTTTCTTGAGCGGGCGATCATTGGGAATGCCGTGGCAAACCTGATGATTGATCGAGGCGCAGATCGACTTCGGGTAGGGCGCATAGCCCGAGGGCGCATAATTGAGCGGTGCGGGAATGCAGCCTTGCACATTCACCATGTAATCGTGACACAAACGATCCAGTTCCTCCGTTGTAACGCCGGGTTTGACGTAAGGCTCGATATAATCGAGGACTTCGCCACACAAACGACCAGCGATACGCATTTTCTCGATGTCTTCGGGGGATTTGATGTCGATGTTCATGAGGTTTTACAAAGGTGCAATGAAAGGCACACATTCTAACGCGCATGACTATGGATGTTTTTCAATCTCTGATGCAAGAAGCACTGATGCTGGCAAGCGAGGCGGCGAGTCTGGGCGAAGTGCCCGTCGGTGCCGTAGTGGTGAATCCGGAGGGTGTGATCGTCGGACGCGGATATAACCAGCCCATTGCACGTCATGACCCTTCCGCCCATGCTGAAATCATGGCGCTGCGAGATGCCGCCTTGCAAACAGGAAATTATCGTTTGCCGGGGCATACGCTCGTGGTGACGCTGGAGCCGTGCGTGATGTGTGCGGGGGCGATGATGCATGCGCGGATTGCCCAACTGGTGTTTGGCGCGCATGACCCCAAAACGGGGGCGTGTGGCAGTGTCGTCAATCTTTTTGCGGAATCCCGACTCAATCACCACACGAAAGTCACCGGCGGGGTGATGGCTGAAAACTGTGGCGCCTTGCTGCGCTCGTTTTTTGCTACGCGCCGTAGCAAAACTTTATTCGCCTAACGACCATGGTAGTCGTCTCCACCCGCAGAGGATGAAACAAACGTTACCCCAGACACCCACCCCACCCATCCGCCCCTCAAGGGGCGGCTACTGATTTGCTCGCTACGCTCGAAACTTCACCCGGACTCCGTTTTCGTTGTTTTACACTAATATGGAAATTTTCATTAGCCTGCCTGAACAGCAGCTCGAACTGTATGATGAAACCGGCATTTTGCAACGCCGTTATGCCATTTCAACCGCTAAAAACGGGATCGGGGAGTTGAAGGGAAGCTTCAAAACGCCCCGAGGGTTTCATATCATCCGAGCCAAAATCGGCGCGAATCAGCCTGAAAATACGGTATTTGTCCGCCGCCGTCCCACAGGGGAAATCTGGACGCCGGAACTGGCGGCAGCGCATCCGGGGCGCGACTGGATATTGACGCGCATTCTTTGGTTGTCCGGTTGTAAATCGGGATTCAATCGTCTGGGCGATGTGGATACGATGCGGCGCTACATTTATCTGCATGGCTCGCCAGATACGGCTGAAATGGGCGTGCCGGGTTCGATTGGTTGTGTGCGAATGCGTAATGCCGAGATTGTTGAATTGTTTGATTGCATTCCCGTAAAAACACGCGTGAATCTGGGCGATTTTCGTCTGGCGTCTGCTCAATGGCAGCAATGTGAGGCGGAGGCACGCACCGTTCGCCAAGCTGTTTTTGTGGAAGAGCAGGGAATAGATGCCTCGCTGGAATGGGATGCGCTGGACGACACGGCGCAACATGCGCTGGCTTTGGATGCTGAACATCAGGTGATTGGCACGGGGCGTTTGCTGAAGGACGGCAGGATTGGAAGAATTGGGAGAGTTTCAGTTTTACCGCCTTGGCGAGGCTGGGGCGTCGGTACGCAGTTGCTGCGGCATCTGCTGAATCAGGCGCATCAATCAGGAATGAGGCAGATTTATCTGCATGCACGTCTTGAAACAGCGGATTTTTATGCGCAATCAGGCTTTACCGTGTCAGGTGAGCCTTTTCAGGAAGTGGGTGCCCCACATGTCAAAATGGTGTGGCGCGGTGCAGAGGTGAGTGCGGGCACTATTTCATCAGGCTGAATTGAAACTGCCGATGTTGCGTTTGTTGCGTCTGCTGCAAACTGAATTCGTCAAAATGGACAATATTGTTTCGACCATTAAAAATCAGCACAGTGGTACTCCGGGTGCCATAGTGAGGGGCACGAATGCAGGCAGAGGAAAGCACACGTTCCCATTCGAGGCTCACGCCGGTGTGGGGTAAATCCTGATCGGCCGCCGGGGTTTCATCGCTCAATAGCTGAAAAAGGGGGGGTGTATTGGGTAAGGTAGACAAAGCCTGTTCCAATGCTTTTTTTCCACGGGTGACCTTGGGCCAGGGTGTATCCAGCAGATGATTACTGAGTCCGTGGATACCCGATGTGATGGGGCTGTATCGCCCTGAGTGTTCACGGTTGGAATAATAATAAAGCTCACCATCGAGGGTTCCGCACAGCAGATTGAAAGCGCGGTAATTTGAAGCGTGCTGCGTGAGTTCCCCAAGATACGCCTCGGGAGATTGCTGCCCCATGAGAAACGCGCTCACCAGTTCGCCACGAGAAGGCGCGGCTGCTTTGCTGGATTGTTCCGGTTCCCGAAAGTTGGTCAGTGCTGCAAAACGCCCTGATTGCGTGATGCCCAGCCAAGTGCCTCCGGCTTGAAGATCGCGACCTGCGAGTAACTGAGGTGACTCAGACCAAAACTGGGCGGGGGCTGTGGGGCGATCAAAATACTCATCGCGATTGGCCGCAATCACAAGCGGATAATCCGGATGTGCCTGCCAGGCCAATAAGATCAGGCACATCGGATTGTCGATGTCTGAGAACTGAGGTGCTAAACGGCGTAAGGCAAGGGTTGGAGCGCCATGAGTGCGCCATCCAGGGAACCCAGGTGCAATTGTCCCGCTTCGGCGCAGTTGGAGGGAATGACCAGCAAGACATCCTGTCCGCCTTGAGGCGCGGGAGCCGCAGTCACCACCATGCCACACACCTGATCGCCTGTCTCCGTTGAAAAAACAGCAACACCGGCTTGGGGTGCCCCTGTTTCCAGATGGGCACGATACATGCGTCGTTTGACCTTGCCCAGATATTGCGTTCGCGCCACGATTTCCTGGCCGGGATAGCAGCCTTTCTTGAAACTCACACCCCCGATGACTTCATAATTGATCATCTGAGGAATGAATTCTTCTTGTGTGAGTAAGGTAATTTGAGGAATGCCCGCCATGATATCCAGCCAATGCCATGCATGGAGTCCGGCAGGCTGAATAGCGTGCTGAGTCTGTAATAATGACCAGAGTTTGCGGGCAGCCTCGCTTCCATCAGCCTCAGGTGTCGCCTTGACGGCTACAATCGCGCGTTCTTCTCCCAGTCGGATGACGGTCGCCGTGTCATGGTGGGTGGTGTGCATGGGAGCAGGGGGCAGGGGAAAATGCTCGCTTAGTGCCGCAAGGGCGTGGGAACCCGCGATGCCGATGAGCAAGCGTTCCTGTGTGGCATCGGTCAGTTTGACTTTTGAACGCAGTACATACATGGACAGTTTCTTGAGCATGGCCGCATGCAAATCGGCGGAAACGGCCAGCAGATAATCGTCGTTTTCGCGCCAGACCAGAAAAGTGGCCAGCAAGCGACCTTTGGGCGTACAAAATCCGAAACGCCCTGCGGCGTTGGCAGACAAGGCTTCAACGTCATTGGTCAGCAGATTGTGCAGGAATGGCGTAGCATCGGCACCCGTTGCGCGGATAATTCCCAAGTCTTGAAGCGGAACAATGATGGAACCAGACTGCGCACGCTTCACTTCATCGACAGGAGAACCAAAATCGAGCCATGAGGGGTTGGCACCTTGTTGCGCCAGAAAATCGTTCCATTCCTGATTCATGATCGTGCTCCGGGCTTACATGGGAAAGCCGGAAAGGATAACATACCGGTTGCAGCGTTTTTCATTCGATTTGAAGCAGATGTGCCGGCAGTTCGAGATGATAATGACTGTCGTCCATTGTACTTTCTCATTTTCTTCAATGCGTTCACTCAAGCGGCTGCTGTATTTTTCCCTGACGATCATTGTGCTTTTGGCGGGAAGCGGGTTGTGGTTTGCCTTGCGTCCCTTGCCGTTGGCAGGCCAGCAAACGATCGATTTTTCGATCCCTTTTGGAAGCAGTCTGCGCGTCACGTCCAGATTGATGTCAGACGCCGGATTGGGATTCGAACCTTGGCAATTTACCTTGCTGGCGCGGATGTTGCGGCAATCGACCGCCATTAAGGCGGGAAGCTATGAAGTGACGCAAGGTGTGACACCGCTGCAACTGCTCAACAAGCTGACACGAGGTGATGTGAGTCAAGGGGAGCTTCAGTTTATCGAAGGCATGAACTTCAGGCAGTTGCGCGAAGCCATCAATGCCCATCCCGACCTGAAACATGAAACGGCAGCGATGAGCGATGCTGCACTGCTGGCGCATCTGGGCATTGCTGAAAAACATCCTGAAGGTCTGTTTTTTCCGGATAGCTATTTTTTTGACAAGGATTCCAGTGATACCGATGTCTATAAACGCGCTTATCGTGCCATGCAGACTCAGCTGGCATCACTATGGGCGCAGCGCGACATTCCTCTTCCCTTAAAGACACCTTATGAAGCATTGATTCTGGCGTCCATTGTTGAAAAGGAAACAGGAAAGCCCGAAGACCGTCCTTTGGTGGCGGCTGTTTTTCTCAACAGATTGCGGTTGGGCATGTTGCTGCAAACCGATCCTACAGTGATTTATGGTCTCGGACAAAAGTACGATGGAAATATCCATAAGCGTGATTTACTCGCACCGACCCCATACAACACTTATATTCGCCTTGGGCTGCCGCCCACGCCCATTGCCATGCCGGGTAAAGCGGCCTTGCTGGCCACCTTGCATCCGGCGAATACCGACAAACTTTATTTTGTGGCACGGGGCGATGGTTCCAGCGAGTTCTCGCGCTCGCTCGATGAGCATAACCGCGCCGTAGCGAAATTTCAGAGGGGAAAGTCTTTGTGACTGGGAAATTCATCAGCTTAGAAGGTATCGACGGTGCAGGAAAAAGCACGCATCACGCTTGGCTTGTTGATTATCTGCGCAGCCAAGGAAAATCCGTGGTGGCAACGCGCGAGCCGGGCGGCACCCCCTTGGGCGAGAAACTGCGAACAATGCTACTCAGTGAATCCATGCACATCGAAACCGAAGCCTTGTTGATGTTTGCCGCACGCAAAGAACATCTGGACAAGGTCATATTGCCGGCATTGCGACGGGGTGACTGGGTGGTGAGCGACCGATTCACCGATGCCAGTTTTGCCTATCAAGGGGGCGGGCGGGGCTTGTCGCTACAAAAGCTGACGCAACTGGAGCAATGGGTGCAGGAAGGTTTTGAGCCGGATTTGACATTTTTGTTCGATGTGCCGACAGAAACGGCACGAAGCCGCTTGCAAACGACCGGACAGGCGCTGGATCGTTTCGAGCAGGAACAACAAGCCTTTTTCGAACGGGTGCGTCAGACTTATCTGGATCGTGCCCGCCATGAACCTCGTCGCATCATTCGCATCGACGCCACCCAGACGCTCAATGAAATTCGTGTACAACTTGAAAAACAAATTGCATCTATTTGTTAATGAACATTTATCCGTGGAATGAGGGGCGCTGGCGCTCCCTTTTGAATCACCCCGATACGCTACCTCACGCCTTGTTGCTTTCGGGTTCGCAGGGCTTGGGCAAACTCGATTTTGCCTTGTCTTTAGTTGCGCGCCTTCTTTGTGAAACTCCGAAAACTCAAGAAAACGGTTTGAGTGTGGCTTGCGGGCATTGCACATCTTGTGTCTGGATGGCGGCCGAAAGTCATCCCGATTTCCGGTGGGTAGATATTGAAGGCGAGGGTGCTGAAAACACGAATGAGGAAAGTTCAGCGAGTCATTCGGACGAGAATAAATCCGAAGCCGCTGATACTGAGAGTAAATCCAAAGCAAGCAAGAAATCCACCAAAATCGGCATTCAACAGATACGCGATCTTTCCGACTTCATTTATCTGGGGAGTCATCGCCACGGCCGACGTATCGTAGTGGTGCATCCTGCCGAAGCCATGACGCTGGAAGCGGCCAACGCTATTCTCAAAATACTTGAAGAACCTCCTGCATCTATTTGTTTTATATTGGTGTCACATGAATGGCGACGCTTGCTACCCACGATACGCAGCCGTTGTCGTCACATCACCTTTGAGCAACCTTCCTTGAAACAGGCAACGGATTGGCTGTCATCTGAAGGCTTGCGCGATGCGGCCATGCTGGTTCCGCTGGCGGCAGGTGCGCCTTTATTGGCACGAGACTGGGCTCAAGGCAATTTTCTGGAGGTCTATCGAAAAGCGGTAGAGGGTTTGACTCATCCCTCGGCGGATCCCGTCTCCATGGCGGCGCGATGGATGGTATTGATCAATGGAAAGGATGATTTTGATTTGCAGCAACTCGTCGAGTCTGTTCAAAAATGGATACTGGACATGGTTCAATGGAAAATGACCGGCAGCTTGCGTTATCACTTGAACTGGAAAGAGCAGATACAGGCACTGGCCAGCAAGGCGGATTTATCGGCGCTGTTTGCTTGCCATGCTGATTTGCTGAAGCTCAGAGGCATGGTCAGGCATCCCCTGAATGCCCAGTTGTTCGTTGAGAGTCTGGCAGCCCTTTATTTGCGGGCTCTGAAAACAAAATAAACAACGTTGTAACAACAAGTTAAATACTCAACTTAAAGTTAATTCCATGTTTATCGATTCACATTGCCACCTCGATTTTCCAGACATTGCAGCGCGTCTGGATGAAATGCTGCTCAATATGCGTGAGCAGAATGTAAGCCATGCTCTATGTGCGGGTGTGACGCTGGAGCGCTTTCCGGCGGTGCGTGCGCTGTCGGAAAAATACCCCCATATTTTTGCTGCGGTGGGTGTTCATCCCGATACCGAAGAAGCCGCGCAAGAGCCGGATGTGGATACCTTGGTGTCGCTGGCGAATCATCCCCGTGTGGTGGCGATCGGTGAAACAGGGCTGGATTACTATCGTTTGCAAGGGGATCTCGAATGGCAGCGCGAACGATTCCGGACACACATCCGCGCCGCACGAAAAATCCAGCGTCCTTTGATTATCCATACCCGTTCGGCGGCGGAAGACACGCTCCGCCTGATGCGCGAAGAAAATGCGGATCAGGTGGGGGGCGTGATGCACTGTTTCACGGAAACTCGTGAAGTCGCAGAACAAGCGCTGGCCTTGGGTTTTTATATTTCTTTCTCGGGGATTGTGACCTTCAAAAATGCTAAAGCCTTGAAAGAAGTAGCACAATGGGTTCCAATGGATCGTCTGTTGATAGAAACCGATGCCCCTTATCTGGCGCCCGTCCCTCATCGTGGCCAGCTCAACGAACCTGCTTATGTCCGTCATGTCGCTGAAGAAATTGCCCGCTTACGGGGGATGACGGTCGAGGAAGTGGGGCGGGCAACGACTGAGAATTTCTTTGGCTTGTTCAAGCAAGCCTGTATTTGAGTTTGAATAAAATACATGATAAACAATAACTTAAACTACGAATTTCTTTGATATCATGAGGCTACACTTCAAGTTTTCTTGTGCCGTTTTATCAATTTTCCTTCTCTGTTCTTCTGCCTTTGCCCAGAGAATGTACGACAGTAGCGGCCGGATGGTGGGGCGTGTGGATGCTGAACGCTATTACGATGGTTCTGGGCTTCAGATCGGTCGAGTGGATGGTTCGCGTATTTACGATAGCACCGGACGCCAACTAGGACGTATCGAGGGTGAGCGTGTTTATGACGCATCGGGACGCCAGACAGGGCGTTTCGAAGGCGAACGTCTTTATAGCGGTTCCGGTATCTCCATGGGGCGGATAGAAGGCGACAGAATCTATGATGCCTCCGGTCGTTTCGTGGGACGAACAGAGGGCTTGCGTCGGATGCAGTCCATCATTTACTTCTACTTCTTCATGTATTGATGCTGTTTGATGTCATTTTTTCGGCCATCATTCCCGATTCCCATGCAATCCATTTCTTTTTTACGACCTGACTTATGGCGAACCGCTTGCTTCGCCATGTTGCTATTTTTTTCCGGCTCGCTTTATGCCGGGGCTTACGATGACATGCTGACGGCGATGGCTCAGAACGATATCCCTAAGGTCATGCAGTTGCTGGAGCGAGGCATGGATGTCAATACATCGGACAAGGATGGCAATACCCTGTTGATGATGGCAGCGCGCAATAACGCCCTCGAAATGCTGGATTATCTGCTCAAGAATCGTGCCAATATATTGAAAACAAACAAATATGATGATTCTGCGCTCATGCTGGCGGCCTTGAATGGCCATCTGGAAGCCGTGCAAAAACTCGTGGAGGCGCGGGCACAGATCAATCCTGCTGCGACGGACGGCGCGAATAACTGGAGTCCGCTGACATATGCGGCTTTCAACGGGCATCTGCCCATCATGAAGTATTTGCTGGAGCAAGGTGCCCAGATCGATAAACCGGCGCGGAACGGCATGACGGCATTGATGCTGTCGGCACGCGAAGGGCATCTGGATGCGGTCAAAATGTTGCTAGAGCAGGGTGCCAATTCCCGTCTCAAGAATCCAAATGGTTTGACGGCACGTCAATTGGCGAAAAAGAGCAAGAATACTGAGATTGCACAGTTATTGCAGCTGGCAGAAGATCGCCAGAAGCAGGCCGAGAACAGAAATCCATTTTCAAGTCCCTTTTTGAATCCTGCTCGTGAGGGGGGGGATTCGGGTTCTGAAATGCCGGATCACAGTTTGAAAATTATTGTTCAGTAAGGACTTTCGCATGACATCCAAGCCTCCTTCATATTCACCCTCGCAGCCTTGTCGTTTGTCAGACGTACCGCAATGGGAAGATACGTCCGATATTCTGATTGTCGGCTTTGGCGTTGCGGGTGCATGCGCTGCTCTGGAGGCAGCCGCTGCGGGAGCACAGTGCACTCTTTTCGAAATGGCTTCTGCCCCCGGCGGCAGTACTGCCATGTCGGGAGGGGAGTTCTATTTTGGGGGTAATGGTGGCACTGCTGTGCAGCGTGCGCATGGTTATGAGGATGCTACCGAGGACTTTTATCAATACATGATGATGGTCGGTGGGCCGGGTGCGGATGCTGAACGGGTAGGGCTTTTTGCCAATCAGGCACTGGAGCACTACGAATGGCTGATGGCTCAGGGCGTACCGTTCAAGGGGACATTTCATCAGGAGCGTACAGTCGAACCCATGACGGACGACACCTTGCTCTGGAGCGGCAGTGAGGCCGCCTGGCCTTTTTGTGAACGTGCAAAGCCCGCCCCTCGGGGCCATGCCGTTCAGAAAAAAGGCAAGGGTGCTGGAAAAGTGCTCATGGAAAAACTGGCCGAGAAGATCGCTGCGCATGAAAATATCGTCGTCAAGACGGATACCCGCGTTATTGCGCTGATTGTGGAGAATGCAGGGAATACGGAAAATTCAGTGCCGCTCCCGAGAGTGCATGGGGTGGTCGTTCGTAGCGCAGGGATTGAACAGTATTACCGGGCAAACAAAGGGGTCATTCTTTGTGCCGGGGGCTTTGTGAGTAATGAAGACATGCTGCGTCGCTACACCCCCGATGCCTTGCGTTTGGGAATGCATGTCAGTGCAGGGAATGACAACGGTTCGGGTATCCGTATGGGGATGGCATTGGGCGGTGCGGCGATTCACATGGATCAGTTTTTTTCGACACGCCCCTTCATTCCACCGGAATGCCTCATCAAGGGCGTGTTCATCAACGAGCGTGGGCAGCGATTCATCAATGAAGATGCCTATCATGGGCGTATTGGTCAGCACCTCATGCGGCAACCCAATGGGAATGCCTGGTTGCTGGTCGATCAAAGCATTTTTGAGCGTCCCATGTTCAATCCGGGTATTGAAATTGCCGCCGTGGGTGAAAGTTGGGATGAGATTGAACGGGAACTCCAATTACCCGAAGGCGAGTTGGTTCACACGCTTGAAGCCTATAACCGTCATGCAGCACAAGGCGCAGATCCTCTTTTCCACAAAAATGCCACCTGGCTCAAGCCGCTGAACGAACCGCCTTACGCAGCCATGTCCATCGGAGATGCCAGTTGGCCAGCGGCAGGATTTACGTTGGGAGGACTGGCGACATTGACAACAGGGCAGGTCATCAATCCGGAAGGTCAGATCATTCCTGGTCTTTACGCAGCCGGTCGCACCGCCTGTGGCTTGCCCCGATGGGGAGAAGGCTATAGCTCGGGCATGTCCTTGAGCGACGCGAGCTTCTTCGGTCGTCTGGCGGGTCGTCATCTGGCGACATCCGTCTGACTCAGGTTCTGATTCTTTTCAACTATTGATCTTTATTTGGAAAACTTATGAGCGACGTCGATTTCACCCAAGATTCCTCTTTCCCCGCACAACAAGCCAGTTTCAACTCCATGAGAAACGTCAAAGCGCGTAATCGTGCGGGGTGGCTGGCGCTGTTTGCTGAAGATGCCCTTTTGCAAGACCCCGTCGGCGTTTCACCCTTTGACCCAAGCGGGCAGGGACACAAGGGCAAGGAAGCCATCGGGGCTTTCTGGGATAACGTCATCGAGCCCAATGGCGGTCTTTTCCGGATACGCGAGTCTTATCCTGCCGCAGACGAATGCGCAAATGTCATCACCCTGGGCAAGACGCTGCCCAATGGCAAGGCGTTTGATGTCCATTTTGTCGGCGTCTATCGCGTCAATGACGCGGGGCAAATTGTCTCGCTGAAAGCCTACTGGCAGTTCGACAAGGTCATGGCTGAATTTGCGGCGTTGATGTCGGACTGATGATCCTCACTATTACTCGCCCGGCAATTAAGGTTTGATTGCGATTATCTTGTGCGATACCACGGTTACCCTGCGCATCGTCGCAGGGTCTATGTGGATTCTGCGACGATGCGCAGAATGACGGCGCAATCCTTAATTATCGGGTGAATAGTTCGATATCGGTCGAAGATTCGACGCTGATTCTTTTGTTTCTTTGCCTGTGAGGATGGGCTAGACTCTTTCCCTGAGTCAGGTGTATTCATGCGTATTCATGCCAATGTGCAATGTGATTGGGTGGCTTGATATTTTCAAAGCCATCCCAATATGAATCAGGTTGCACTTTTCACCACAAGCCAAGCCCCGCCAATTTTGCAGGGGCAGGGCGCAGTCGCTATAGTCGCTAAAGCGCTTTTACGTTAAGGATGACCTCATGTCGAGCGAACAGGAACTCTCTCCCGAAAACCTTGAATTACCCTTGTTGCCCCTGCGCGATGTCGTCGTTTTCCCGCACATGGTCATTCCCTTGTTTGTGGGGCGTGCTAAGTCAATCAAGGCGTTGGAAAAAGCGATGGAGGGTGGTCAGGGTATCTTGCTGGTAGCTCAGAAATCGGCGGCCAAGGATGAGCCCGATATTGAGGATATGTACCGCATCGGGTGCATCGCCAACATATTGCAAATGCTGAAATTGCCGGATGGTACCGTCAAGGTGCTGGTTGAAGGTATGCGGCGGGCGCGTATCGATCAAATTGAGGACAGGCGTGAGTTGTTCGTGGCGCAGACGATGCCGCTGCAACCTAATGAAGTGGGAACCCATGAAGTCGAAGCCATGCGCCGCGCCATCCTTGCGCAGTTTGATCAATACATCAAGCTGAACAAGAAAATTCCACCTGAAATACTAACTTCACTTTCAGGAATCGAAGAAGCGGGGCGTCTGGCGGATACGATCGCTGCTCATCTGCCGCTCAAACTTGAGCAAAAACAGGAAGTACTGGAAATTTTTGATGTGGCAGCACGTCTGGATAAATTATTGTCGCAACTGGAATCCGAACTCGACATCCTGCAGGTTGAGAAGCGCATCCGTGGTCGCGTCAAGCGCCAGATGGAAAAAAGCCAGCGCGAGTATTACCTGAACGAGCAAGTTAAGGCAATTCAGAAGGAGCTCGGCGAGGGCGAAGAGGGTGCCGAACTCGACGAGATGGAAAAGAAGATCAAGGAAGCCGGTATGCCCAAGGAGGCCTTGGCCAAGGCGCAGGGTGAGTTGAAAAAGCTCAAATTGATGTCGCCCATGTCGGCCGAAGCCACGGTGGTTCGTAATTACATCGAAACTCTGATTGGTCTGCCCTGGAAGAAAAAAAGCCGTACAGATAAAGATCTTTCAGCCGCCGTCAAGGTGCTGGACAAGGACCACTACGGTCTGGACAAGGTCAAGGAACGCATCGTCGAGTATCTCGCGGTGCAGCAACGCGTCGATAAGCTCAAGGCACCGATTCTTTGTCTCGTGGGCCCTCCGGGGGTCGGCAAGACTTCGCTGGGGCAGTCGATTGCCAAGGCGACCAATCGCAAGTTTGTGCGCATGTCCTTGGGGGGCGTTCGTGACGAATCAGAAATTCGTGGCCATCGACGCACTTACATTGGCTCCATGCCCGGCAAGATATTGCAGAACATGAGCAAGGTGGGTGTGCGTAATCCATTGTTCTTGCTCGACGAAGTCGACAAGATGGGACAGGACTTCCGGGGTGACCCGAGCGCAGCCTTGCTGGAAGTGCTCGATCCTGAACAGAACTCGACCTTCGTCGATCATTATGTCGAGGTGGAGTACGATCTTTCCGATGTCATGTTCGTGGCAACCGCCAACACCCTCAATATTCCTGCACCCTTGCTGGATCGGATGGAAGTCATCCGTCTGTCAGGTTATACAGAAGACGAAAAAATCAATATTGCCCTACGTTATCTGTTGCCCAAGCAGCTCAAGGCCAATGGCATCAAGCGCGATGAGTTGACAGTGACGGAAGATGCCCTGCGTGACATCGTGCGCTACTACACGCGGGAAGCGGGTGTGCGGGCACTGGATCGCGACATCTCGAAAATCTGTCGCAAGGTGGTGAAAGCACTGGTATTACGCCAACGCAAGACCAAGGTGATCGTCAATGCCAAGAATCTGGACAAGTATCTGGGCGTGCGGCGTTATTCTTTTGGCATTGCCGAAAAAGAAAACCAGGTGGGTCAAGTCACGGGATTGGCATGGACGGAAGTCGGGGGGGAGCTCCTCACCATCGAAGCGGTTTCCGTTCCCGGCAAAGGCAAGACCATGACCACCGGCAAGCTCGGTGAAGTCATGCAAGAATCGATACAAGCGGCACTCACCGTGGTGCGCAAACGCGGAAAACAGTTTGGGATTGCCGAAGATTTCTATCAGAAAAGCGACCTGCACATTCACTTGCCTGAAGGTGCTACGCCCAAAGACGGGCCTTCTGCAGGGGCTGCCATTGCTACCGCACTGGTGTCTGTTCTGACGGGCATACCGGTGCGCGCGGATATCGCCATGACGGGTGAAATTACCTTGAGAGGCGAGATTTTGCCCATCGGTGGTCTTAAAGAAAAACTGCTGGCAGCCGTGCGAGGTGGCATTGGGACGGCCTTGATTCCCGAGGAAAACGTCAAGGATCTGGTCGAGATACAGGAATCGATCAAAAGTCGCATCGAGATCGTGCCGGTACGATGGATCGATAAGGTGCTCGAACTGGCACTGGAACGCATGCCTGAGCCTGCCGCAGAAATACCTGCCGTTCCGGCAGCGACCGTCGATGCCGCAAGTCTTCCTAAAGGAGATGTCTCTGGTGGGGGTGTTGTTGCCCATTGAGACTGAATGAGACAGAATCGGCTGGTTTCACCCTAAAAGGAGGAAAAGCATGAATAAGAAACAACTGATTGATGCTGCTGCAAAATCGGCCGATATTTCCAACGCAGCGGCGACGCGCACCATCGATGCGGCGATTGCGCTCATCAAGGGCGCGTTGATGAAAGGTCAAACCGTGAGCCTGACCGGACTGGGGACGTTCCATGTGACCCAACGTGCAGCACGCAAAGGCCGCAATCCCCGCACAGGGGCCAGCATTACGATCAATGCCACCAAAGCACCGAAATTTCGCCCTAGTAAAGCATTGAAAGATGCTGTAAAATAGCGGGCTTATCGTATTTCATTGCGTTTCATTGTGTTTTCAGGGCGCTTAGCTCAGTTGGTAGAGCGTCTGCCTTACACGCAGAATGTCGGCGGTTCGACCCCGTCAGCGCCCACCAGAAAATCAAAAAGCCACCCTAGTTACTTTGGGTGGCTTTTTGATTTTGGGTCAAGTAGGCAGAGTCTTTCCGATAGACTTTATATAGAACAGGCGCGATGAGGCGCATGGCTGCGCTCCCTGCAACGATGACCGAAGGAAATCCCTGTGGGAAGAGCAACTCAGCCAAGTAACCCAAAAACGTGCAATTGATGCAGGGTGGGATTACTCGCTTTCTCCCGGCAAAAATCGGCACTGCCGGCGCAAGTCAGGGTTGCCGGTGCAAGACCAGTATGTCGATCGATGCCGGCACGCCCAATCGTAGCGTGAAACCGGCCCACAGCCCCGCACCGCGACTGACGAAGAGTGTCATGTCGGAAACTTTGTAGATGCCACGGACAAAGCCGTTGTTGGCAGGGGCGACGATCCATCGGTCAAAGCCCAGAATATGGCCGCCGTGGGTGTGTCCGGCGATTTGCAGATTCACACTGTGCTGGTCGGCGTAAATGCGCGCCATTTTGGGTTGATGGCCGAGCAGGATGTGAAATTGCCCGTGTTGTGCACGGGCTTGTTGGGTGACACTGACAATGTCGGGTGGAACGCCGCCTGCGCTGTGATTGGTGCTTTGCGCATAGGCAGGATCACCTATCCCCGAGAGCGTGAGCCGCTGGCCACGTACGTCCAGTGTCTGGGCTTGATTGGCCAGATAGTGCAGTCCTGATTGAGCGAATACCTTTGCCCAGGCATCGTAGCCGCTGTAATACTCATGATTGCCAGGGGCAGCCCAAACGCCATCAGGTGCGCGTAAATCGGCGAGTGGGGCAATGTTGTGCGCTTGGCTTGCTGCATCGCCATCAACCAGATCGCCGGGAAGGACGATGATGTCGGGGTGGGCGGCGTTGACGCGGCTGACGACTTCGCGCACATAAGCGGCATTGTTGACAGGGCTGGCGTGCAGGTCGGCGATGACGGCAATGCGCAAGCCCTCCAATTCAGGGGGGAGTTGTGGCAGTTGGAGCGATTGCTCATGGACTTCAGGTAAATTCAGGCCTTGAAGTGCGCCATAGCTGGACAACAGCAGCATCAGGCTCAGTGCGAAGGCGGTATAACGCGGTTGCCAGAGGCGTTGGGCGATGGCCGGCCGAGAGATTCGTTTGAATATCAGGGCAAATATGTCGCGGAGCATGGCGAACAGCCATGTCGCGATGATGCTGGCGAAAAGAGCGCCGGCGGGGACTTGCAGCCAGGCGATGGTCGAATAACTGAGTGAAGTGTTGCGTGCCGCCCAGATCAGGAGCACAGGCAATGCACCCAGAAGTGTGGTAATCGCAACGGCAAACGCAAAATAATGCTTGTGGGTGGCACGCAGAGGATGCCACAGCCACAAGGCAATCAGTAGTAGCGCAAGGGGAGCAAGAAAGACCAGCATGGACAGACGGCGATGCGACAAGAGCCGGATTGTTATGCGTTACATGTTACGAGTTGCAAATTACTCGTAATCCTCGTCCATTTCGTCGTAGTCGCGGGCACGTTGAACAACTTTTTCGGCATAGACCAAGGTTTCGCAGTCATAGCAATGCCATCGTCCGATTTGCATGACGGGAGCGCGTTGATAGGCGGCTTCACATTGAGGACATACGAGGGTTTCGTCTTCCGGGCAGGCTTCAGGTGTCCAGCAGCCACATTGTTCATTGGGGCTATGGTTTTGGTGGTCTTTCGGGGTGTGCAGAGGCATTTCAGACTTTCTGGATCAAGGGTTATTTGATTTCTTCAATAGTCAGCAAAGCTGCACCGTAAGCCGGTGAGCAGCGTTTGCGGATGGTGATGTTGCGTGTTTTGGGCATCAGGCATTCTTCGCTGTTGGCGTTGGCGGAGCTTCCAGAAGCCATTTGCATGTCACGGCCACTGCCGGGGCTGGTCTGGGCATCAATGGAGGAGAACGGGCCGGAAGGCTGCATGCCAATCTGGGAGAAATTGCGCGGTGATTCGGCGACGATAGCGAGCAGATTATCTTTGCCCGGCGGGCCTTGCACGCCGAGTTCCCAGGTGGCGCGGGGCAGCTTGAGTGTTTCGCCGGCACGAATTTCGTTTTTGTGATCGAGTTGATTGGGGAAGAGCAGGTCGAAGCTATGGCCGTCGGAGCCCACCATCAGCAGATAAACGTAGCCGTCGTGACTGGATTTCAGGGTGAAATCAAAACTATCTTTGTCGATGACGAGTTTGGGTTTGGCTGCTTTGAATTCGACCACACGTTTGTCGTCACGGTTGTTGTAGATCGAATTGAGTGTGGCCAGCGGGTTGGGCTTGCTGGGTGCGGCCGTCGGCTTTGCCGCTGTGGGTTTACTGGCGGCAACGGGTGTTGCCGGTGTTGATGTCGGGGCTGGTGCGGTCGCGGCTTTCTCCATGAAACCAACGGTCAGATCTGAGTTGCCGGTGATGGTGACATGGTGGGGGCGCACGCTTTTGGCTTTGGAGAGTTTCTCGTCGATCTTGGTTTGAGCACAGGTGCGGATTTCTTCGGCGCTGATATCTCCGCTGCCGTCGAGGTCTTGTACATCGCCATTCATACATTGCAGCCAAGCTTGCGAAGCCACGCCCCCTTTGCCGGGTTGGTCGAGGGAGATTTCATTTTCGCGCGCGGCAGCGATGTAGGTGTAATTATTTGCTCCGCTGCCGGGGGTTTTGAGATCGGTGCTAATGCTGCGCGTCACGATATTCACGGGTCTGGCACAGGTATCGCCCGCACCGCCCTTGAACCAGAATTTGGGGGTGAATTCGGCATTGGCATCATTGAGCGAGCGTGTGGCGATGCCTCCGGAGTGGCAGGCATCGATCATCACGATCAGCTTTTGTGCTTTTTCAGACAGATGTTTGAGTTTTTCCTTGACCTCGGCATCCATAAAGCCATCGCCATCCACCGTGATGAAGGCGGCGGCACAACGTTCGCCAAGGGTGGGATCATTAAACTTTTGGCGGCCACCGTGCCCCGAGTAATAGATGAGCACCTGGTCGTCTTGATGTACCCGGGCATCCAGTTCGTCGAAGGCTTTACGCATACCGTTTAGGGTTAATTGGTCGTCACGATAAACGCGGATATTGTTATCCATCGCACCCATTTTCTTGGCGATTTGTGTTGCCGTTTCCACATCGAACTGCACGCCATTGAGCGGGGTAACTCCGTTTTTATACGCGCCAATCGCCATGATGAGTACATGAATGTTGGGCGAGGGCGGTTTGGAGATGCCGGGCTTTTCAGCAGCCATTGCAGGCAGGGCGAGCAGGGACGTGGACAGGGCGAGTGTCGCAAGCAGATAACGTGGTTTGAGTTTCATGGCTTGAGTTCCAGGCTGTTGAAGCCGCGCAAGGGTGGAATGGCAGAATGATAGAACGGTTTGAGCCGAGATACCAGACTAAAACAATCGGGATAGAGCGTTTAGACGAGCGAACTGCTTTCACGTCCCGATAAGCCCAAAACCTGCTCTGCTGCCTTGACTCCCCGATAGTTGGCTTCTTCAAACAGCGACATGCCTGACAGATCGGCGTGAGCAAGATGGATGCGTCCGAGACTTTTGCTTAACGCATGACGTGGTGAAAGGTTGTCCCATAACACGCCCGGGAGGGGGCGGATCATGGCGTGGCCGTGGCGAAACACGTCAAAGCGGGTGGTGATTTCGCGCAGTTCAGGGTGGGCAATCGCCAGTTCGTTGAATATGTCCTGCATCCACGCTTCACGCGGTCGATTGAGTAGTTGTCGGCGTGTGGCTTGGCTGTCCGGGTGGCTGAGGGCGTGGTAGTAAGTGATGACGGTGGCCGCCGGGTGCACGCGGATTTGCTGATGGTTGGCGACGATATAGCCGAGCCCAGTGCCATTGAATAACACGTTATCCCACGCCAGCGGCGTACCTGCGCGGGTGTGGGGTTGCTCGCTGAGGGTGAGGTTGGCGAGTAGCCAAGGCGCGTAGTCGAAGTTTTGTGCGGCGCGGCGCACTGTATCAGGGGCTTCTTGCCAGACGTGGCCGAGGACGAAGAGGGGGGCTGCCCAGATGATCTGTTGCGCTTCGATACGCAGGCTGCGTTGCTGTGCGGGCTGCCATAAATCAACGATGACTTTTTGTTTTTCCTGACGCAGTGCGGTGGCGACATGGCCGCACAGCAGATGAGTTTGCAGGCGTTCTTCCAAACGGCGCACCAGCCAGCCGTTGCCTTCCGGGGCGGTGAGAACGATGTCGCTACTGGCATTCTGTGCCTCGCCATCGCGGCAGCAAAAATAATGCAGGCCTGCCCATGCCGAAACGGCATCAATGCCGGTGCCAAAATCATCGCGGCTGGCGTAATTCAGATACCAGCGCAGAGCCGGGCAATCCAGCCCTTCACGGCGTAGCCATACGCCCAAAGTCATGCGATCCAGTGCGAGCAGTGCCGGGTCACGCGATGAGTATTCCATCGGAATGGCGAAGGCGCGTCGCCCCTGCGCATCGCGTTGGTGACGTAGCTGATCCACGCGACGTTGGAATTCGGCTATTTTTTTCAGCTCGGCGGCATCGGCGGGGGCGGGCATCAAGCCTTCGTGCCAAGTGCCGTTGCGATAGAGGCGTTCTTGCGGTGTGGCGCACAGATAGCGTTCATCGTAGGTCGGGCGCAAGGCGTGCGGGTCGCCCTGGAGGATGCCGAAATCCGCCAGCATGGCGCGCACGGCGCGGGTCTCTACGCCGGGCAGCGGCAGATAATGCGCACCGAGCGGGTAGCGTGAAACGGCGTTTTCACCATAGCGTGAATTGCCGCCGACGCGATCTTCGAGATCGGCAATCAGAAAATCATGGTGCCCTGCACGCTGCATCCGCCAGCCTGCAGAAAGCCCGGCAATGCCACCGCCGATAATCAACAAGGGAGTCTGGCGGGTTTCGGCAGCGGCTGGAAAGTGTGCGGATGAATCAGCGCGCAATGCGTGACCGCGTGCCAAGCCGCTGCCGGAGAGTTCGCCGGGGGGCAGGGGCGGTGCGGCTTTTTTGCGCGTACAGGCGGCCACACCCAGTGCGGCGCAGCTTGCGAGAAATTCCCTGCGTTTCATAGCGTGAAATACAAAAATTAGAGTCGAGTTGAAGCTTCGAGCGTAGCGAGCAAATCAGTAGCCGCCCCTTGAGGGGGCGTAGGCGGGGTTTCACGGAGCATTGCTCCGTGCCGCCGAAGCCGGACGGCTGTGCAAAGCCGTCCGTGGGGGATGGGTGGGGTGGGCGTATCGGGTAACGATTGTTTCATCCTCTGTGGGTGGAGATGGCTACCATGATCGTTAGCGAATCACTTTGCGCCATTCTTCTTCGAAATAGCGAACCAGCACTTGATTATTGAGTTGATTGACTTCAATGGGTTCGACACCTTCCCGTGCCATGTCCTTGGGGAAATGAAATAGTTGTGGGGTGGTGGCGGCATCGAGAAAGCGGGTGGCGACGGGATAGCGGGTGGGCGGTTGGTAGGTACTACGCCCGGTAATGACAAAGCCCCATTCGCCAAAGGAAGGCACGAGCACATGATAAGGCGTGGTTTGCAGCCCCAGGCTTTCCAGGGTGTTGACCACACACCAGAAGGATTTGCGCGCATACAGCGGTGAGGTGGATTGGATCACTGCCAGCCCTTGTGGTGCGATGTGGCGATCGAGCAGACGATAGAAGGCACTGGTGTAGAGCTTGCCGATGCTGAAGTTGGAGGGGTCGGGGAAATCCACCACGATGAGGTCGTAAGCCTCATCGTGCTCCTCCAGCCAGCGCATGGCATCGGCATTGATGACCTTGACGCGCGGGTGGGTCAGCGCGCCACCATTGAGCTCGGTGAGCATCGGTAGTGTGCTGAATAGCTGCGTCATTTCGCCATCCAGATCAATCAGGGTGGCGGATTCAATATGGGGATACTTGAGAATTTCGCGCAGAGCCAGGCCGTCGCCTCCGCCCAGCACCAGCACTCGGCGCGCATGCGGCAGGCTAGCGAGCGCGGGGTGGATCAGGGCTTCGTGGTAACGATATTCATCGTGCGAGGAAAATTGCAGGTTGTTATTGAGAAACAGGCGTAGATCGTTCTTCCAGCGGGTGACGACGATGCGCTGGTAGGGCGTGCTCTTGGCAAAAATCACGCTGTCGGCATAGACGTGCTGTTCGGCAAAGCTGGTGAGCCGTTCTGCTCCGGCAAAGCCTGCCAGCAGCAAGAGCAAAGCCAGCACGCTTTGCAGTCGCAGCCCATGGTGGCTGGGTAGATGTTCGCGGAATAGGTGAATCGCCCAGAGTGCCACCGCGACATTGAGCAGGCCGAACAGTAGGCCGGTACGGATTAGCCCGAGTTCCGGGGCAAGCAGCAGTGGGAAGAGGATGGAGACCAGCAGCGCGCCGAGGTAATCAAAGGTCAGCACCTGCGAAACGACATCCTTGAATTCCAAGTCGCGCTTGAGGATACGCATGACCAGCGGAATTTCCATGCCAACGAGGATGCCCAGCAGCAGGACGACGATATAGAGCAGGGGCTGAAATGGCGCGGAGAGCCAGGCAAAGACCAGAAACAGGGCGGTGGCGGAATAGCCCCCCAGTACGCCCACCAGTATTTCTATTTGGATGAATCGTGTCACCAATCCTCGTCCGATGTAGCCGGATAGCCATGAGCCGATACCCATGGCAAACAGGTAAGTGCCGATGACCGTGGAAAATTGGGTGACCGAGTCGCCAATCAGATAGCTGGCGAGCGCGCCCGCGATCAGCTCATAAGCCAGACCACAGGAGGCAACGATAAAGACAGAAGCGAGAAGAGCGAGTTGCAAGGAAGTGATGCCGTCAGATTAGGTGGCGAGCGATGCCGGAATGGCCCGCACAGTGCGCTCGTTCATGGTTCGACGGGCTCACCATGAACGGAAGGCTCTCAATGTCGGCGCGTTAATGGATTGCTGATGCCACGATGATGGCAATGCCCAGGCACATGGCACCGACGACGATGGCGAGGGCAACGTTTTTCTCGCGATTGATTTCGCCCCAGAGATCGTAGGGGGTGATCTTGTCGATGATGATGAATGACACCCAGAAAACGGTCACGCCGAGCAGCGAGTAGATGAGCGAATTGGCAAATTGATGCAGATTGATATCCATGGAGGAGCTCCTATTTATGGTAGGTGTGCGAATTGCCGGTACGTCCGCCCACACTGCGGGTATCGGTGGCATAGCTGTCGAACAGCCCCACCCCGCGATACTGCGCGTAGCTGAACAGTACCATGGCGAATATGCCGAAGATGAGATAGAGGCGGGCGAACATGATGGAGGGTGATTGGGGGATTAGGTTTTAGCGTGAAATAACGAAAACGGAGTCGGGTTGAAGCTTCGAGCGTAGCGAGCAAATTAGTAGCCGCCCCTTGAGGGGCGGATGGGTGGGGTGGGTGTTTAGGGTAACGTTTGTTTCATCTTCTGTGGGTGGAGACGGCTACCATGTACGTTAGTCATCATCGTCGGATGAGGAAGCGGATACGGGAGGATGATCGCTTTCCTGCCAACGTTTGTTCTCAAAGGCATGCCATTTCCAGCCATGCCAGAGGGGGCCGATCAGCAGCACGAGTAAAAGTATGAAAAAGTTGCTCCAGAGCGCACCGCTGTGTTCCACATGCACACGCGCCGTGGCACTGCCGTTCAGTTCGGGCGCAGGCTCGCCGTCGATGGCAAGGTGATACTTGCCAGCGGGTAGATCGGCAAAGACCACATCATCGCTTTGCGAGCCTTCACTCCATGAACCATCGGAATCCGTTCCCGAGTAATAGCTGATTTCCCGTTGTGTCGTCCATGTTGCGCCCGTAGTTTCATTGACCAGCGTCATGTCCAGCCCCAGCCAGGCGTTGTTGAAGGTGGCTGAGTTTTCCACGCGCAATACTGATGAGTCACCTTTGAGTTCGAAGGGTTTGCTGGTCTGGGTTTTATCCGTACCGTTATAGACGAAGACCTGGTCGTCCAGGGTTCCTCCGAGACTGAACATCAGCAGCACTAGGTGTAGCAGGAAGCCTGCCCCGAGCAGTTTCCAGAAATAGGGAAAGAGCTTTTTATGGTCATTCTCTCTGGGGTTCGGCTGATTGGCATAGACGCCTATTGGGCGTAACAATTGCTGCTTGACCTTGAAGGTGTCGATAATGACCTGTCGATCAATATAAACACCTTGGCTCCATGTGATTTCGTTGGGGGTGGCCTCGCTGGTCAACATTTTGGGCGGGGCAACATAATCCTGAATGTCGGCGGTTTCACCCACACTCACCTGCCAGTAGAACTCACCCAGCACATGCGTGACCGTTCCCTTGTAGTGCTGGAAGTGTTTGTAGGGCTCCCCTTCGTAGTTGATGGCAAAGGTATTTGTCCCCTTGAGCAGTGTTTCTCTACCACCTGCTGTGGGGGGCTTGTTCAGGACGCGCACGAAATTCCAGTGTCCATCCGAACAGGTCAGCCAGCGAAACTCTCCGCGTGGGTCGAACAGCAGGTATTCATCCCAATAGTATTTCACCCCGTTAGATTCGGTCATGCGCTTCATGAAGCCGATGACTTCGTAATCCACTCCCTCCAGTTTGCCCTTGCTGCCCAAAGGCAAGCGCGGCATGACTCTCATGCCCTCATGTGATTTTTCAATCAGTGCCAGCCGTTGGTCGCCTGTATCCAGCAAGCTGCCACAACTGGCACAGGCAACGCGCTGGATGGCATTTGAGCTGAGCGTGATGGGTGAACCGCAAGCGAGGCAGTCAAAGGCGCGCAAGCCGGTTTCTGTCGGCCCGGCTGCGCCAGCGGGGATATTTTGACGCAGATGAGCGAGCTTGAGTTTTTCGCGTTCGACCGACTCGCCGATGAATAACAGCGGGGGCGTATCGGAGTAGTCGAGCGTGGCGAACAGGCTGCCAAAGCGCAGATCCACCACCGGTGCGGGGAAGCCAGCGCCGACCTGAAAGGGGAGTTCGCCATCGCCTGCGACGCAGGTGGCCTGCTCCAAGTTGGTGACGGTAAAGCCTTGGCCAGACAGATTGATGGCCTGATCGGGACGCAGGTCGGCAAAAGCGGGCAGATTGATCGGGCTTGCTTCAGCAAAACTGACGGTGTAGTCGCCATTGGCATCGGAAAGCCAGCCGGTTTTGGCATCATCAAACAAAATATGCCATTCATTCCAGACGCCACTGGCGTATTTCATCTGGATGCGGCCAATCACTGTGAAATGCTGCTTGCGGTAATGCCCCTCCGTTCCTAGCTGAATGGACGAAAAATCCTCCAGCAAGTCGGCCATCTTGCCCAGGTTTTCGATTTTCTCGGCACTGCGTAGCAGTGTGGAGCGGCAGAACGGGCAAATCAGGATGGGCGATTCACCCGAGCGAAATTCGACCGGGCCGCCACAAGATGGACAGTTCGCTGATTTGATGGGCATGAAAGCGCCGAAAAGGGTAGGGGATGCTGGCGTTGTTTAAGCAGGTTGTTTAAGCAAGTTTTTGCAGCAGATCGGTCTTTTTCGCATCAAATTCAGCTTGGGTCAGGATGCCTTTGTCGACTAGTCCGTGGAGTTTTTCCAGGGTGGCGACAATGTCATCGGCTGACTGCGCCGGAGCCGGAGCTGACGCTGCGGCTGCGACAGCCGCAGGCGCTGCGGTGACAGCGGCAGGATTGAGGCTTTGCCCCAGTACTTGTGCCATTTGTTGTCCCATGCCCAGCCCCACGCCCACACCTGCACCAATGCCAGCCATACCGCCTTCGTTTTGTGCGGCCAGTGGAATCGCCGTGGCAGCTTGGTATTGGGTAAAGCCTTGCATGCCGCCCATCATGTTCACGCCGATGCGGGCATCGAGCATCTTCTGCAATTCTTCCGGCAAGGAGATGTTTTGCAGCACGAAGGTATCGAGGGTCAGACCGTAATTTTCAAACTGCGGCAGCATTTTTTCCTTGATACGCTTGCCGAATTCTTCCTGATTGCCAGCCATGTCGATGAAGGCCACACCGGATTCACCAAATAGATCGCTGATTGAGCCGATGATGGTGTTACGCAGCTGACCTTCGGCTTCGTCCGTGGTGTAGGTTTCGCGCGTACCGGAGACATTGAGGAAAAACTTTTTTGGATCGCTGATGCGATACGAGTAAATGCCGAAAGCGCGCAGACGCACCACGCCAAAATCCTTGTCACGGATGGTGATCGGCTGCGGCGTGCCCCATTTGCGGTCGAGTTGCAGGCGGGTGCTGTAGAAATAGACATCCGACTTGAAGGGCGATGCAAATAGCTTGTCCCAGTTCTTCAGGTTGGTCAGCACCGGCAGAGTGCGCGTTTCCAGCTTGTGCAGGCCGGGCTGGAACACGTCGGCACAGGTTCCTTCATTGACGAACAATGCCAGTTGCGATTCGCGTACCGTGAGCTGCGCGCCGTACTGGATTTCGTTATCTGCCATCGCGTAACGCATTGCCAGCACACCATCTTCGGCTTCCTGCCATTCGATGACATCAATAAACTGTTTCTTGATAAAGTCCATGAGTGACATGAGGCATCCTCCGGTAAAGACAGCAATGATTGCTGCCGTAATCAATATTTCAATATTTAATGGGATATACAGTATGTATGCGGCGAGCTTACGCAGAATAGTCTAGCACGCAGATATTGCTGAAGATGCAATATTTCTCGCTGGCTGCTGCGTGTTGCGATGGTATATTAATGGACGCATTTCAGACGTCTCCCAGAGACAAAAAGACAAAATAATGGCACAAAAAATCGGACGTTTCGAGCTTGTTCGTGAGTTGGGTCGTGGTGCGCAAAGTGTGGTGTATCTTTGCAATGATCCTCAGCTACAACGCGAAGTCGCCATCAAAACGGTGCATTTTGCGCAGTCTGGCAACGGGGATAGTGCTGTGTTGCTTTCCGAAGCACGCACGGTCAGCAAGTTGCGTCATCCCAATATTGTTCCGATCTTCGAGGTCGGTGAGTCTGAGGGCGAGCTTCATTTGGTCTTTGAGTATATCGAGGGCGAAAGCCTGGCACAAATACTCGCAAAAAACCCGATGGATCCCTTGAAGGCGGCCGAGATGGGCATGGCTATTCTTGACGCACTGAGTGAAGCTCATGGCCGGGGCGTCATTCATCGGGATTTGAAGCCTTCCAATATCATTGTGGACGCCAAGGGATCGCCCCACGTCATGGATTTTGGAATTGCTTGTCGCATCAGCGAAAAAAGCACATTACCGAATGCAGACAGCTTGATGGGGACCCCCCCTTACATGGCTCCCGAGTATGTGCGTGACCGGATCATTAGTGAAAAAATGGATCTGTATGCGACGGGCTTGATCCTGATTGAAATGCTGACAGGGAAACGGGCCCGTAAGGCACCGGATTTGCAGAGCATGCTGGCCACCATTGTGGCAGAGCCGGTCAACTTCCCCAAAAACCTGGGCGTCAATGAGTTGCTTGAAAGTGCCATCATGCGTGCTGTGGCTCAAGATCCCGAAATGCGCTTTGAAAGTGCGGCTCGGATGCGTGATGCTTTAAGAGTCTATCTTCAGCCTGTCTCCCATCATGACGGCGGGGCTCTTTCTTCCAGTGCCGACAGCGCTGGTGGAGCCGCTGCGGTTGAATTTCTTTTGCGTCGCATTCGGCATAAATCAGATTTTCCGGCATTTTCAGATTCGGTATTGGCCATCAACCGTCTGACCCATTCGGATAAGGAGGGAATCAATAAATTATCCAATTCCATCCTCAAGGATTATGCGCTGACCTCCAAGATACTGCGTACCGTCAATTCTCCGGTCTATGGCCAGACAAGCGGGGCGATTAGCACTGTGTCACGCGCTGTTATGGTGCTGGGGTTCGATACCGTCCGTAATATTGCCCTGACAGTGATGATGTTCGAGCATTTGCAGAGCAAATCAAATATCAATGAAATCAAGGAGGCCTTCCTCCGTGCAAATCTTTCGGGTTTGATTGGCCGTGATATCGCCCAGAAGATGATCCCCAAACTGGCGGAGGAAGCTTTTATTTGCGCCATGTTTCATGGCTTGGGACGCATGCTGGTGCAATATTATTTTCCAGAAGAAGTCGATGAGATACGTCGGGTCATTCAACAGAAAAATTGCAGCGATGAAGCGGCCGTGCGGCAGGTATTGGGAACTTCTTTTGAAGAGATTGGAACCGCCATTGCAAGTCATTGGGGCTTTCCGCCCAATGTAATCAGCAGCATGCGTCGTATGCCCCCGGGTTCTGTCAGAAAACCGGGGACACAACATGACACCTTGCACATGGTGTCCAGTTATTCGAACGAATTGTGCGATGCCATTGCCAGTACACCGCCGGAGCAACGTGCACGGGCACTCAAGCAGATTGCCGATCGTTATTCAGCCGGGGTGCAGTTTAGTAATGAGCAGTTCAAGGCCTTGATGGAGCGAACGTATGACGCGCTCAATCAGATGGCCTCGAATCTGCATATCAGCTTGAAACAAAGCCCATTTGCACGCCAAGCTCAGGCATGGTCGGGTGAGGGAGGGGCACCCTCTACTGAAGGCCAAGCAGAGGCTCATGGTCTGGATGCCGATATGGCGCAGACCATGCTGACCGAAAAAGGTTTGTCCTTGAAAACACAGGGCATCCCGGCCGCGAATCCATCGACTCTTGCGGGAACAGCTCCTGTATCAGGTGTTACCCAGTTCAGCCTGGGGGCTGCTGAAGGCGGCGAGACGCCTGTGGAGGCGACAACGAGTGAGTCTTGCAATGATCATGACCATGACAATGCGCAGATTCATGCAACGTTGGTTGCAGGAATACAGGATATTAGCAATGCGCTACTGGAGGATTTCTCGCTCAATGATTTGCTCCGGATCATTCTTGAAACCATGTATCGCGCGATGGGTTTTGATCGAGTGATTCTGTGTTTGCGAGATGCCAAGACGAATACCATGATGGGACGTTTCGGTTTTGGGGTGGATACGTCTGAAATCGTGCGTAAGTTCCGCTTTGCACTTGCGGGAGAGGCGGATGTATTCAGCGTGGCCGTACAAAAAGGAGTGGATATCATCATTACGGACATCAACGACCCCAAAATCCATGACCGTATTCCAGCGTGGCATCGGCAATCCTTGCTGGCAGAAACCTTCGTACTCTTTCCCCTGTTGCTCAAAGGAAAGCCCATTGCCTTGATTTATTGCGATAAACGCAAAGCAGGAAGTATCCTCATCCCGGCCAAAGAATTGACCTTGCTCAAAACCTTGCGCAACCAGGCAGTGCTGGCCATTAAGCAAACCATGTAATGATGAGTAAGGCATTTGTCAAAGAAACATCGGACGATGATGAAGATCAGCCCGCAGGGATGCCCTCTTTGCCTTCGGGTGCTGTCAATTATGTGACTTCCGCTGGTTACCGTCGTTTGCGTGAAGAATTCGAGCACTTGGTCAAAACGGAGCGACCGGCATTGGTCAAGGTCGTTTCATGGGCAGCGGGCAATGGCGACCGTTCTGAAAATGGGGATTACATCTACGGAAAAAAACGTCTGCGCGAAATGGACAGACGCATACGGTATCTGACCAAACGCATCGAAACGGCTGTAGTGGTCGATCCGGTAGAGCAGACGAATCTGTCGCAAGTATTCTTTGGGGCGACGGTGACCCTCATCGAATATGACCCCAATGATGTTGAAGAAGAAGAACAAGAACGAACCTACCAGATCGTGGGCGTGGATGAGGCCGATGTTGCCATGGGGCGCATCAGCTGGATTTCACCGCTGGCACGCGCATTGATGAAGGCGTATGCAGGAGAAGTCGTCCGTTTTCAGAGCCCGTCCGGATGGCGTGAAATCGAAATAAAGCAGATTGTTTACGGCTGATTTCTGGCTTTCGAAGACGTCGGTTTGTGAAAAAGTGCTCAATGCGGGCGACTCAAATCATGCTTTTCCTTGACGCCTAAAATTGTGCAGCGCAAAATTCACCGCTTTTCGGTGCGTCTTTTTGCGATGCGATATCAATTCCAAGGAATGATGTATGCCTCCTGATGTTCCCGGCTTTTCACCGCAAGCCATGCAGTCCCTGTTGCAGATGGGGCAGGCGTGGACACAGGGGGTGTCGCAGTGGTGGACGGCAACACAAGCAGGTGTTGCCTCGCAGAATGCTGCGATCGCACAGAAGATGCCGTGGATTCCTGAAAATGATGCGTTGCGTCAATTACAGCAGGAGTTTGCATCGCGTCACAGCGAACTTTGGCAGGCTCAGTTGCAACGTCACTCCACGCAGTCAGCCCCTGATGGCGCTCAGACCGTTCAGCCTCCAGCAGGAGACCGGCGCTTTTCCGCACCCGAATGGGCGCAAAGCCCGATATATGATTATTTGAGGCAGGCCTATCTGCTCAATGCCGATTTTTTGGGGCGCATGTCCGAATTACTCCCAGTGCGTGATGAACAGGCACGCAAGCAATTACGTTTTGTGACACGCCAGTATGTGGATGCCATGTCGCCCGCTAATTTTGCAGCGACCAATCCGGAATTCATCAAAACGGCGGTGGATACACAGGGCGAAAGTATTACGCAGGGCTTACAAAATCTGTTGGGAGACATACACAAAGGACGTATCTCGATGAGTGACGAGAGCGCGTTCGAGGTGGGGCGTAATCTGGCGACGACACCGGGTGCCGTGGTTTTTGAAAATGAGTTGATGCAACTCATTCAGTACGCCCCTTTGACTGCCAAGGTGGGTGAACGGCCCTTGGTTATCGTGCCGCCTTGCATCAACAAGTATTACATCCTCGATCTTCAGCCCGAGAACTCGCTGGTTCGTTATGTCGTGGAGCAGGGGCATACTGTTTTTCTGGTGTCGTGGCGCAATCCGCAGGAGGCGCAAGGGCATTTGACGTGGGACGATTACGTCGAGCAAGGGGTGCTGAAGGCATTGGCCGTATCCCGAGAAATTTGCGGCATCGAACAAGTCAATGCACTCGGGTTTTGTGTGGGTGGAACACTGCTGACCAGTGCTTTGGCCGTAGCGCAAGCACGAGGGGAGCAGCCGGCCATGTCGCTGACCTTGCTGACCACTTTGCTGGATTTTGAAGATCCGGGAGAGTTGGGTGTGTTCATCGATCCGACCTTCGTCACAGCGCGTGAAACGAGTATCGGACAAGGCGGGTTGATGAAAGGAAGCGAGCTGGCCTCGGTGTTTTCGAGCCTGCGCGCCAATGAGCTGATCTGGCAATACGTTGTGGGTAATTATCTCAAGGGCAGCAAGCCTCCCGCTTTTGATCTTCTTTACTGGAACGCGGATTCGACGAACTTGCCCGGCCCTTTTGCAGCATGGTATTTGCGTCACATGTATCTTGAAAATGCCTTGCGAGACCCTGAGCGGCTGGAAGTCTGCGGGGAAAAACTCGATCTGGGGCTGCTGGAAATGCCCGTTTTTCTGTACGCATCCAAAGAAGATCACATCGTGCCCTGGCGATCTGCCTATCGTTCACGCGCTTTGTTGGGGGGCGAAACCACCTTTGTCATGGGGGCGAGTGGCCATATTGCAGGTGTGATCAATCCACCTGCCAAAAACAAACGCAGTTACTGGATTAATCGTGATTCTCATGCGTCTCATGAACAAAGTGATGATGCGTGGCTCGCCGGGGCTGAAGAACATCGTGGAAGCTGGTGGCCTGTCTGGATGGAATGGCTATCCGCGTTTTCCGGCCAGCGTCACGCGGCACGTTCTCGTTTTGGGAAAGGTCAATACAAGGTTCTGGAACCGGCACCGGGACACTATGTAAAGGAAAAATCGTCGTAAAATAGCAAATGCACCATAACAGAGAATCGAAAACTTTTTGTTGGGCGTAATAAGAGCAAATAAGAGCAAATGTTTCAATCAATCCTAAGGAGGCGGTCATGCCTAAAGTAGCTTTGGTAACAGGCGGTATGGGTGGGCTGGGTGAAGCAATCTGTGTCAAGCTGGCAGCACTGGGTTACAAGGTTGTGACGACTTACAGCCCCAGCAATACGCGGGCTCAGGAATGGCTCAAGCACATGAATGACATGGGCTATGGTTTCAAAGCCTATCCTTGTGATGTGGGTGATTTTGATTCCTGCAAGACCTGTGTCGAGCAAGTGACGAAAGACATGGGTCCAGTCGAAGTGCTGGTCAATAACGCGGGGATTACGCGTGACATGACTTTCAAGAAGATGGGTAAGGCCGATTGGGATGCTGTCATTCGTACCAATCTCGATTCCGTGTTCAATATGACCAAGCAGGTCATGGATGGCATGGTGGATCGTAACTGGGGACGTGTCATCAATATTTCCTCGGTTAATGGTCAGAAAGGCGCTTTTGGTCAGACCAACTATGCGGCAGCCAAGGCAGGGATGCATGGCTTCACCAAGTCGCTGGCATTGGAAGTTGCCAAGAAGGGTGTGACCGTCAACACCATCTCGCCGGGCTATATCGGCACCAAGATGGTGACGGCGATTCCGCAGGATGTGCTGGATTCAAAAATCCTGCCGCAGATTCCCACGGGTCGCTTGGGCAAGCCGGAAGAAGTCGCTGGTCTGGTGGCGTATCTGAGCTCCGAGGAAGCCGCGTTCGTCAATGGCGCGAATATCTCGATCAATGGCGGACAGCATATGTCGTGATCTTGATTTGAAGTTTTGTGCGGAACAGGAAAATAAGAGTTCCGCATAAAACTTCACCATCGTTCCATCTGTAACCGGATGGTTTTTTAATTTACTTTTTCAAGTTTTTGGTCGTCAAGAAAGAAGGTTCAACATGGCAGCAAAAGTAGCATTAGTGACGGGTGGCATGGGTGGTCTGGGCACGGCAATGTGCAGGGCACTGGCGCAGGATGGCATGACTGTGGTCGCCAACTGCTTGCCGGGCTTTCCGCCCCAGAATGAATGGCTGGCCAAGATGAAGGCCGAGGGCTACAACGTGCATGCCGCTGAGGGGGATGTTTCCGATTTTGATTCCTGTGCCGCGATGGTCAAGAAGATCGAAGCAGAAATCGGTCCCGTCGATGTACTGGTCAATAACGCCGGTATCACACGCGACACAGTGCTACGCAAGATGGAAAAGGCGCAGTGGGATGCGGTGATGAACACCAATCTCGACAGCCTGTTCAACGTGACACGTCAGGTCATCGAAGGCATGTCGGCACGCGGCTGGGGCCGCATCATCAATATGGCTTCGGTCAATGGCGTTAAAGGGCAGCTGGGTCAGGCCAATTATTCCGCCGCCAAGGCCGGTGTACTGGGCTTCACCAAGGCCGTGGCTCAGGAAGTCATCAAGAAGGGTGTGACGGTGAATGCCATTGCCCCGGGTTATATCGCCACCGAAATGGTCATGGCGATCAAGGAAGAAGTGCGCGATCAAATCGTGGCGACCATTCCCATGGGGCGCTTCGGTCAACCCGAAGAAATCGGCCATCTGGTGAGTTTCCTCGCTTCCGACAAGGCAGGCTATATGACGGGTGCGACTTTCAATATCAATGGTGGTCTGCACATGTGCTGATTGCCTGTACCACGGGTTGCCTGTCGGTGACTCGTGGTATTTGCCGGATGTTCTCCTATGGCTGAAACCGAATCTTCTCCTGTTCGTCTGATCAAAAAGTATCCGAACCGTCGTCTGTACGATACACGGGGCAGTGCTTATATCACCTTGGCTGATGTCAAACAGATGGTATTGGATCACGAAGACTTCACGATCATCGATGCGAAAAGCGGTGAAGATCTGACGCGCAGCGTGTTGTTGCAGATCATCCTTGAAGAAGAGGCGGGGGGTGCCCCGATGTTTACCAGCGATTTACTGGCGCAGATGATCCGTTTTTATGGCAATGCCATGCAAGGTGTCATGGGACGCTATCTGGAAGGCAACTTGCGGACATTTACTGAAATGCAGTCGCGTTTCAAGGAGCAGACCCGTGGCATGTACGGCGAAAATTCGCCGATGAGCCAGGATATGTGGGCGCAATTTCTCAATTTTCAGGGGCCGGCCATGCAAAACATGATGACGGCTTACATGGATCAAAGCCAGAAGATGTTTCATCAGATGCAGGAACAGATGCAGGGGCAGACCCGCAATATGTTTTCAGGATTCCAGTTTCCAAACTTTGCTGCATCGCCTGGAACAACGGATGAAGGGCGTGGAGGCGGGGGCGCGAAAGGTTCCTGATGTTCCCCAATCATCTTATGATGGTTTTTTTTCCGGTATCACGGTTACGGCAGCATTGCTGCCGTTTTTGTTTGTTGTAGATAGTACGTTTTTTAATCAAGATTGCTGAGTTCAACGCTCCGGAATGGTTCATTCATGTCACGCAAGAAAAAAGATCCTACTGTTGGCTTTGTTTCTCTCGGTTGCCCCAAGGCGTCGGCCGATGCCGAACTGATTCTGACCCGGCTACGGGCTGAGGGTTATCAGATTTCGGGTTCTTACGATGGGGCTGATCTGGTGGTCGTGAATACCTGCGGCTTCATCGATGAAGCGGTGGAGGAATCACTCGATGCCATCGGTGAAGCGTTGGCTGAAAATGGCAAGGTGATCGTCACGGGATGCCTAGGTGCCAAGGCGGATGTCGTGCGTGCCGCCCACCCTCAGGTGTTGGCAGTAACAGGCCCCCATGCCACACAAGAGGTAATGGAGGCTGTTCATGCCCAGTTGCCGCCCATGCATGAGCCTTTTATCGATCTCGTACCGCCGCAGGGCATTCGTCTGACCCCGCCGCACTATGCCTATCTCAAAATTTCCGAAGGTTGCAATCATCGTTGCAGCTTTTGCATCATTCCCAGTTTGCGTGGTGATCTGGTGAGTCGTCCGATTGGTGATGTGTTGCAGGAGGCTGAAACGCTGGCGCGTGCCGGTGTCAAAGAGTTGCTGGTGATTTCACAAGACACCAGTGCCTATGGGGTCGATGTCAAATACCGTACCGGCTTTCACGGTGGCCGACCGGTCAAGACGCGTTTGCTGGAGTTGTGCCAGGCTTTGGGAGAGTTGGGTATCTGGGTGAGAATGCATTATGTGTATCCGTATCCGAGTGTCGATCATCTAATTCCCCTGATGGCGGAAGGCAAGATACTGCCTTATCTCGATGTGCCATTTCAGCACGCCAGTCCTCGTATTTTGAAACTCATGAAGCGTCCGGCCAGCAGTGAAAATAATCTGGAACGTATCAAGGCATGGCGTTCGATTTGTCCGGATATCAGCATACGCAGCACTTTCATTACCGGCTTTCCAGGCGAAACCGAGGCCGAATTTGAAGAATTGCTGACCTTTCTCGAAGAAGCCAAAATTGATCGTGTGGGTGCTTTTGCCTATTCTCCCGTTGAAGGTGCTGCCGCCAATGATCTTCCCGATCCTGTACCCGACGAAGTGCGTGAAGAACGCCGTTTGCAGTTGATGGAGTTTCAGGAAGACATCAGCACGCGTTGTCTCGAAGCTAAATTGGGACGAATCGTGCAAGTGCTGGTGGATGATGTGGATGAAGATGGTGCCATTGCTCGTACTCGATGGGATGCTCCTGAAATTGATGGCGTGGTCTATATCACCGATGGGCATGAGCTTCAGGTGGGAGACTATGCCCAGGTCGAATTGACGGATTGTGATGTGCACGACTATTACGCACGTCGGGTGCCGGACTAGAAAGGTTTGCCGTGTCTGAAAATACCGCCCTGCTTGAAGCATTGCGCAGTACGGTAGGCCATGCTCATGTGTTGACGGACGCAGCGCAGATGTCGCCCTATCTGACAGACTGGCGGGGGCGTTACAAAGGAGAAGCACTTTGTGTCATCCGCCCAGCGACGACCGATGAGCTTGCCAGTGTTGTGAAACATTGCGCTGCGGCGGGTGTGGCTCTCGTTCCACAAGGGGGCAATACCGGGCTGGTAGGCGGGGGGATTCCGCTACCGGATACACAGATTTCAAAACAACAAGTCCTCATCAGCTTGACGCGAATGAGCCACATACGCGCCATCGATCTTGAAAATGACACGATTACGGTCGACGCTGGTTGTGTGTTGCAGCAGGTTCAGGAAGCCGCTGCACGAGAAGGACGTCTGTTTCCTTTGTCTCTAGCATCCGAGGGAAGTGCTACCATCGGCGGCAATCTGTCGACCAATGCTGGCGGGGTGCAGGTGCTCCGATACGGCACGATGCGTGACCTGACCCTGGGGCTGGAAGTGGTGCTTGCGGATGGGCAAATCTGGAATGGTCTGCGCGGCTTACGCAAGGACAATACAGGGTACGATCTCAAGCATTTGTTCATCGGTGCTGAAGGCACGCTGGGCATCATCACGGGGGCTGTACTCAAACTTTACCCACAGCCCTTGGACCGTGTGACAGCTTGGATTGCCGTTGCCAGCCCGCAAGCAGCGGTGGATTTACTAGGGTGTTTGCGCCAAACCTGTGGCGAGCGAGTCACAGCTTTTGAAATCATCAATCGTGCTGCCTTAGAGTTGGTGTTGCGCCATATTCCCGATACACGCGCACCGTTTCAGCGCGTAGATGAATGGCAGGTTTTGTTGGAACTCACGGATGTGAGTGTGTCGGGGCAGATAGCGGATGCCTTGTCAGAAATACTCGCCGCAGAAATTGAAAGCCAGCGTGTGCAAGAGGTCATCCTGGCGCGTAACGTATCTGAGGCAAGCTCACTCTGGAAATTACGCGAGAGCATTTCAGAAGCGCAGAAAATAGAGGGACTCAGCATCAAACATGATGTGTCTCTACCTATTTCAAAGATTGCATCCTTCATTGAACAAGCCGGGCAGAAGCTGAAAAATACTTATCCCAGCTTACGTATTGTTTGCTTCGGCCATATCGGAGACGGAAATCTGCATTACAACCCCTCACAGCCTGGGTCAGAGGATAACGCCCGCTTTATGGCAGCGACCCCTGCTGTGAATCGCTGTGTGCATGATCTCGTCCACGCCTGTGGCGGCAGTATTTCAGCCGAGCATGGTTTGGGGCAGCTCAAACGCGAGGAAATCACACGTTACAAGGATGCGCTGGAAATCCAGCTGATGCAGTCTCTTAAGCGCGCACTCGACCCACAAGGCCTGATGAATCCGGATAAAGTGATTCAAAATACACAATGAAGCCCCGTAATCCGTAATCCGTTACCGCAACGCTTCCAGCGCTTTTATCAAGACCTAATTGGGCTGATTGAGTGATGCACAACTGGCTGTACGTTTCAACAATTTGCTCATGGCGCCCTGCTTGTTCATCAAATCAGCCAAGGTATATTCATCCAGAGTAGCGTAGAGTGCTTCAAAAGCACGCTCAAGGATGCTGTTGAGCTGACAGGCAGGGGCGATACAGCAATTGTTTTCAGCAGCTGACATGCATTCCACAATGGGGCCACTGCCTTCGCTGGCTCTAATGATGTCACCTAGGCGGATGTCTTCTGCTGGCTTGGCCAAACGAATGCCGCCCCCTTTACCGCGCGTGGACTCAATCACTCCACTACGTGAGAGTTGGTGAACCACCTTCATCAAGTGATTAGCAGAAATATGATAAGCATCAGCGATTTCGGCGATTGTGGCGAGTCGTTCTGTATCCAGAGCAAGATACATTAATACCCGAAGGGTATAGTCCGAAAAAGTAGTGAGTCTCATGATGCGCCGCCGTAAAGATGTATAAAATATGTTGATTTGAACGCGTCGAATTGCTATGATGAAACCGTATATCCAATATACCTTATATATTCGATTACGGGAGATTTTCTCATGGAATCAGGACAACAGCAGGTAGCACAGGTAACGACGATGGACTTGCGTCAGATGGCAGCTGATGAACGCAGGCCTCGGGTTTTTGAACATTTTGATCTCATGAATGCAGGCGACATTTTGTTCTTGATGCATTCGCATCATTCAACCCCTCTTTTTTATTTGCTACTGGCAGAGGCACCATTGGGATTCACTTGGGATTATCTTGAGCAAGGTCCCGACTATTGGCGCATCAGGATTTGCAAACGGCCATCGTTCAGCCAATCTGAGCAAGGCTTGCACTGAGGAGAAGGTAGATGGATATGTCTCTTGATTTATCGCCCCCTGTCGTAGAAAAACAAATGAACGTGGCAGCACCTCAAGAAAAATGGACGACAGAAACTCTCTTGTCAGTTCATACATGGACAGACAAACTGTTTTCGTTCACAACCACGCGTTCTGCATCGTTCCGTTTTGTTCCCGGTCAATTTGCCCGTTTGGGTGTGATCATTTCTGAAACCGGCGAAATCGTCTGGCGTGCTTATTCCATGGCCTCAGCAAATTATGAGGATCATCTCGAGTTTTTTTCCATCGTGGTTCCTGATGGGGCATTTACTTCCCGGCTTGCCCGGTTCGCGCCGGGTGATACGCTTCTGGTTGAAAAAGTCAGTTATGGATTTTTGACCACCGACCGTTTTGTCGGTGGTCGTGATCTCTGGTTGTTGTCCAGCGGAACAGGATTGGCACCTTTCTTGTCGATATTGCATGATCCCTTGGTATGGAACGAATACGAGAACATCATCCTTGTTCATAGCGTGCGAGAGGCCAATGAACTGGCTTATCGCAAGCAGATCGCCGAAATTCCGCAACATCCGCTTTTGTGTGACGGAAAGGCGCGTCTGCATTACATTCCTGTTGTGACGCGTGAATCGCTTCCCGAAACACTTTCAACCCGAATCACCCGCTTGATTACGGAAGGGACACTGGAGAAAAAGCTGGATTTGCCGCTTAACACGGAACATTCACGACTAATGGTTTGCGGTAATCCGCAGATGGCACTAGATGTGCGGGAAGTGTTGAAACAACGAGGGTTTCAGGTCGGGCGACGGGGAATACCGGGGCAGATGGCTTTTGAAAATTACTGGTAAAAATTTCAGTTCAGGATACACAAGGAATCATTTATGAAGCGTGACCCCGCATTGATACAGCTTTCGCGTGAGCATCATACGGCATTGGTGCTGGCAAAACAGGCTCAACGCTTGGGGATGCAATCAGAACAGGAGCAGGGTGTATCGTCGGAAACAGCCAATTTCATGCGCACCCTAAAGAGCCGTTTTTCAAACGAACTGGAGCCTCATTTTTGTCTTGAAGAAACGTATTTGTTAAATGAGCTGGAGGCACTTTCTTCTAGCACCCATGCTCAAGAAATCGTACAAAAAGCACAGCAATTAGCACAGCGCACACGAGATGAACATGATGCGCTGCGCCAGATGACGCAACGTATCGCCCATCAGGATTTTTCCTGCTTGAGTCCGTGGGGAGAATTACTGGCGACTCATGTTCGGTTTGAAGAGCGAGAATTGTTCGATTTTATTGAAAGTGTGTTTTCGCCTCACATCCTGAGCAAAATTGAGGCAGCTAGTCGGCAGCTTGATGCACGAAACCAGTCTGTTTGATTTTTAACCATTTTCCATCAAGGCATTCATATGGCAATCCCTCATGCATCATCCGGTGAGCTGTTCGATGTTCGTCCGCTCGGCAACGAATTACGCGATAAGGCTTCCGTTACGCTGGTGCGTGCCAAACATCTTGAAGTTTTTCGTTTGGTGCTCCCAGCAGGGAAAGGTACGCCAGAACACAAGGCTTCGGGTGCCATTACGATACAGTGCCTTGAGGGGGTGATCGAACTGGATGCTCATGGTCACACGCAACAGATGCGTTCGGGTGATATGGTTTATCTGGCAGATGCCGAACCCCATGCGGTCAGAGCACTGGAAAACGCATCATTATTGATTACGGTATTGCTGCATCGCGTTTAATTTCCTCCTGATGGTTGATGGCACCAACTTGATGGAGGAGGCTGCTCTATCAGGGCAGACTGTCCAACGCCTGTCTTAGATCGCTAATCAAGTCTTCCGGTGATTCCAGACCAATTGAGATCCGGATCATGGAATCACTGATGCCACGTCGCAAACGCTCTTGAGGTGTGAAGTCCCGGTGAGAGGTCGTACTGGGCTGAGTTGCCAGACTTTCTATCCCTCCCAGACTCGGCGCCAGGCTGATGATACGTAGATGATCGACCACATGGGCGGCATCTTCACCGCTACCATTGACTTCAATCGTCATCATCCCACCAAAGCCTTGCATTTGTTTTCGAGCCAGTTCGTACCCCGGAAATGAGGTAAGACCGGGGTAAAGTACGCGACGGATACGCGGGTGATGCTCTAATGCCCGTGCCACGATGACGGCATTTTCATTTTGCTGCCGAACCCGAACTTCCAGTGTTCCCAAGCTGCGAGCCAATAAATGCGCTGTTTCCGGGCTGATGATTTGCCCCAGATTTTTGCGCCACGCGGCAATGGGTGCCATTAATTCGCGACGGCCACTGATGACTCCTGCCGTGATATCGCTATGCCCCCCCAAATATTTGGTGGCACTTTGAACCACCAGATCAACACCCAATGCAAGCGGCTGCTGATTAACGGAAGAGGCAAATGTATTATCTATCGCTGTGAGTACCCCATGCGTTCGAGCCATCGCAACGAGCTTGGGAATATCAAGGATTTCCAGTGTTGGATTCCCGGGAGATTCAAAGTAGAGCAGTCCAACTTCTTTTCCGAGCAACTCAGGCAATCGATCCACTTCGCTAGCGAGCAGACTTTGGGTTCGTATACCCAGTTGAGGAAGCTGCTCACTGAGTAATTGCCATGTTCCTCCATAAACATCGCCAATGCTGAGAACACCACGCTGACCATGCGCCAGAAACAACGCGGAAATGGCAGCCATCCCTGCACCAAAAGCCAATGCCGACTCTGCACCATCAAGCGCGGCTAGTTTGGTTTCTAGGGTATTGATCGTCGGGTTGGTACCGTATCGTGTGTACAGACAGCCCGGTTTGCGACCTTCTACGACATCCAGAAGGTCTGCCGTGGTATCGAAACGAAAAGTGGTCGTTGAATAAAGAGGCGTTCGCGGAGAGCCAAAGGCATCATGAACTTCCCCTGCATGCACAGCACGCGTCGCAAAAGCGAGCGACTGTAATTCCTGGTCTTTCAGCATCGATCAATAAAAGAGATTGAATGTGCTGTGCATGTTGTCAATGCGATGCATCATGCTCAAAGGGGCAGCATCACCAGAGATAGCAGCAATCCCCAAACGATCATTCCTGCGCCAAAGACAACCTGAGTTACCGCTGCGGCTTCGATGTCTTCCTTGATTTTGCACAATGCCTGCACGCCCCGATAAATCAAGGCGCAGGCCAATCCCAATGCAATGAAGGAGAGCACAACATTCAAAGCGATACTGGGTACCAACAGCCCCAGAGAGGAGATCCAGAGAGGGATGGGGGCGATGGCTGCCAGCAGATAAGAGCTCCGATAGTTGATGCTACCATTCCAGTTGGATGCCACTTGTCGTATCAGCCATCCCATCAGGCCAACAGAAAGAATTTCCCCTAAAAAAAATGTCACAGCGATCTGACCCCAAGCCTTGTTTCCCACAGACTGAATGCTGCCAAACCCTTGAAGAAAGATATCGCCGTAATGGTGTCCAGCCAGATAAATCATGACCGGGGGTAGTAGGGATAACGGGACAACAACGGACAGGAAAAGCCGAAAAATATGTGCATCGAATTTAGCCACTTCGGGCCAGGCGGCTTCAGCCGAAAACGGCATTTTGGTCAGTGTGCTGATTTTCATGATCGTTCCCCTTTTTATGACCTCGATATCGGGTCTTGTTTCTGTAGATGACATCATTACATCGACATTGTGACCATAGCACGAACAAGACACGGACAACAAATATCACGACGTGATACAATTTAAGGGTAAGGAGAGCATTTTGTCAACCAAGAAATCACTTCGAGATGTTACTGAAGACATGTTGGCTTCCACACTTGATTTTCAGCGTTTGGCACATTTTCGATATCGCTTGCGCTGCTTCTTGCGCCAAAGCGAATCGGCCTGTCAGGAAAATGGAACGACGCCTTTGCAATACCAGTTGTTGCTGCAATTGAAGGGTGGGACAACGCGGGAATGGGCCACGATCGGGGAACTGGCAGAACAATTACAAGCCAAACATCACGGTGTCGTTGCATTGGTGAATCGTTGCGTCAAACTGGGGCTCGTTGAACGTCGTCCCAGTCGTGAAGACCGGCGACAGGTTGAAGTCCATTTGATGCCAGAAGGCGAGGCACTTTTGTTACGAATCGCCTTGCTGCATCAGGATGAATTGAAACTGCTGCGTGATGAATTCAGTACTTCCATATGGCCATAAACTGTATTTTTCAGTGAAAAAAGAACGGAAAGAGCGGAAAGAACAGAAAGGAAGGTGAATCATGGCTGGGGCGTGGGGCTGTCCTCATGAGCAGAACGATGTATGCACCAAGGTCAATAATTTACCCTGTGACCCGGGCATGAAGGGCTGTATTTTGGCAGGGCGATACATGTTCTTCAGTGAAGGTGATGATGCGAAAAATGAGCGCTTGCGTATCAAGCGTGCACGTGAAGCCGCGCAGGCAGGCAGCCTTGCTGAAGGTGATGACACAAAAAAAACTGAGCCAGTTGATGTCAGCCAGGATGAACAAAAATGACAGCTCCTTACATCAAGGCCTGGCAATGTATCGGGTGTGGCAAGGTCGAAGCACCTCGTCCCTGCATCGGTGTTTGTCAGGATCGTCCGGTGGAATTGGTCGATGCAGCAACTTATGAGGCGTCACTTGAACGCATACAGCAATTGGAGTCCGTACTCAAACGGGTCGCCTTGACGACTCCGCGCAACGGAGAATGGGAACGATCCTACATCGCATTCCAGAATCAGGCGCGTGAAGTGTTGGGGCGCGAAACAGGCGAGTGAGACGCGCTGTTATAGCAAGCTGTTATTTGTGTGACAGTATCTGTTGGATGACAACCGCCTCGTTATGCAGTTCGTCGCGGGCTGCATAAAGAATCGTGACATTTCCTTCGGCTTCACGAATCTGTCTTTTTAATTCATCCAATGCGGGGTTGCTTTTGAGTTCGGTGGTATAACGCTTTTTGAACTCTGGCCACTTCTCAGGTTCATGACCAAACCACTGGCGTAACGCTGTACTCGGTGCAATGTCTTTGAGCCATAAATCGATGTGCGCCTTTTCCTTGGTCATCCCCCGTGGCCAGAGTCGATCAACCAGTATGCGTTTACCATCCGTTGGAGCAGGAGCTTCATACACACGCTTGAGCTGAACACTCATGAAAATGCGTATTCAGGATTTTACGGGAGCGGTGGGGGTAGGGGAGGTAGAAGCAGATTTTATGCTGGCCAGAAACTTCATCAATGCCGCCACGTCACGATCAAGCAGTGCCATATCAGTTTGATTCATGTCGAACAGGCGTATCAAGCCTTTACGTTCCTTCTCGCCGACGCCGATGAATTTGATTCCGAGGATGCCATCTTCCGCATGAACGACCAATCCGTTGAAAATGAGATGGACGTTGTCTTTTTGATCGGGATGCCCCAAATGAACACGGCAGGGACGCAGATAGGCATTGCAGCAAGGCTGTGCTTCCCCGTAGGAGAAGAGCGCGCCACTCAGGGAAATATCTTGTAAAAAACCTACACAGTTCATGCCACGAAACTGCACTTCTACATGGGAGTGCAAGGGAAACCGGATGAACTGGCGGCGTTCGGGCGACATGATCAAGCTCCGTAAATTCCGTTGTTTACATCGACATCGTCCGCATTTAATGTCGACAAGACAACATCATTGTACGACTTTTTGTTGATCGCGCAGCAATTTGTATTCAATCGCATCGACCAGTGCCCGCCAGGAAGCATCAATGATGTCGGTAGAAACACCGATGGTCGTCCAGCTGCTTTGATGATCGGTGGTTTCGATCAACACCCGTACCTTGGCTGCGGAAGCCTGATCGGAATTAAGCACGCGCACCTTGTAGTCCGTCAGCTTGATGTCTTTGACTGCCGGATAAAACCGCTCCAGTGCCTTGCGTACTGCTTTGTCCAGTGCATTGACCGGGCCGTCACCTTCGGCAGCGGTGATCTCTTCCTGCGTGCCGACGGCAATTTTAATCATTGCCGACGAATTGATGCCGTGGGCATTATCAGACGGCTCGCTGACGATGACTTTGAAGTCCTTGCGTTCAAAGAACGGTTGATACAAACCCAGCTCCTTGCGCAGCACCAGTTCAAAGGAGCTTTCCGCTGTTTCAAACTGATAGCCCTCGTGCTCCAGCTCCTTGAGCCGATCCAGTACCTTCTGGGTTTGTGGCGAATCCTTTTTCAGTGAAGGATCAAGCGCGTTGATCTTGGCGAGCAAGGTGCTGCGTCCAGCGACTTCGGACATCAGGATATGCCGCGCATTGCCGACGGTTTCAGGGTTGATGTGCTCGTAGGAAATGGGGTTCTTGTGTACCGCATCAATGTGCATGCCGCCCTTATGGGCAAAAGCATCGTTGCCGACATACGGTGCTTTTTCGTTATGAATGATGTTGGCAATCTCACTGACAAAGCGCGCCACTGGCGTGAGATGACGCATGTTTTCAGCAGAGATGCAGCTATAGCCCAGCTTGAGCTGCAGATTGGGCAGAATGGAGCAAAGATTCGCGTTGCCACAGCGTTCGCCGATGCCATTGATTGTGCCTTGCACCTGCGTCGCCCCAGCCTGCACCGCGCGGATGGAGTTGGCGACCGCCATTTCGCCGTCGTTGTGGCAATGGATGCCGATCGCGGTTTTGAAACGCTGGCGCACCGTCTGGGTGATGCTGAATATCTCATCGGGAAAAGTGCCGCCATTGGTGTCGCACAGCACTAGACAGTCCGCTCCCGCATCCGCCGCTGCCGCCAATGCCCGCAAGGAATATTCCGGGTTGGCCTTGTAACCATCAAAGAAATGCTCGGCATCAAACACCACTTCCTTGTCCTGCTGCTTGAGATAACGAATGGTGTCACCGATCATCGCCAGGTTCTCGTCCAGCGTGGTACGCAGAATATCGGTCACCTGATAATCCCAGCTCTTGCCGAAAATACAGAGTGCGTCCGTCCCTGCCTTGAGCAGGGATTGCAGATTGCTATCCGCCGCCGCCTCGATGCCAACCTTGCGCGTCGCACCAAAGGCAATGATCTTGGCATTCTTCAGCTTCAGTGCTGCAGCACGTTTGAAGAACTCCATATCCTTGGGATTCGAGCCAGGATTGCCCGCCTCGATATAACTCACCCCCAGATCGTCGAGAGCTTGAACAATCTTGATCTTATCCTCAACAGAGTAAGAAATCCCTTGAGCCTGCGCGCCATCGCGCAAGGTGGAGTCGAACAGGTGGATTTGGGTCATGAGAAATTCCTGAAGCAAGGGAGCGCGGACATGGCACACTGAATACTTAAAGAATCAGAGCCGTCAGTCAGCGAAGAATTCGGCATTTTATTCGATGTGCCTCAGATCGTGCGAGGAAGTGATGGAATTGCTCTGCTGACAAGCCACAACAAAATGGCTTGACGTATATATAAATATATATATAATACAAAATATGCGCTACACATGGGACGAGGCCAAACGCCAGATTAACCTGCAAAAGCATGGGCTGGATTTTGCCGATGCGGAAAAGGTTTTTGACAGTCCGATGGCCGTATTTGAGGATACGCGGGACGGCTACGATTACGGCGAGCAGCGCATGATCGGCATCGGTCATCTGGATTGTCTGGTGGTGCTGATTGTGCATGTTGAATCTGACGAGACAATCCGTATCATTTCCATGCGAAAGGCGGACAACGATGAAATCAGCCTCTTCTACCAAACCTATGGTGTCTTCTGACGATGCACCGCAGCTGACGGCCAGCGATTTGTCGCGGGCGAAATTGCGGGTTGGCGGCAAGGATGTGAGCCGGGAAGAATTCGCAACTGCCGTCAATGCACATTTGGGCAAGCAGCGCGTTTCGATCATGCTGGATGGTTCAGTCATCGCGTTCTTCAAAGCCAAGGCCGGGGAGCGCGGCTATCAGACACTCATCAATCAGGCACTGCATCAGGCCATGATGGGAGAGCAAATCGAATCTACGCTTCGCCGCGTGATCCGCGAGGAACTACATACAACATAAGCTTCTGTGAATCCGGTTGTTATCGCTCAGCAGTATCTCCGCCATGCACATCCGCCCCAAAGACCTGGCTGCGTAATCGAAACAACTCGTCACGCGCAGCAGCCGCCTGTTCGAATTCGAGGTTTTTGGCGTATTCCTGCATGGCTTTTTCCAGCCGTTTGATTTCCCGTGCCAGTTCTTTTTCGCCCATGACTTCATAGCGTGCCTGCTGCTGCGCGGCCTTGAGTTTTTGCGGTGCATCGTCATGTTCATAAACACCGTCGATGATGTCCTTGATGCGCTTGCTGACCCCCTGTGGAGTAATGCCGTGTTCAGCGTTGTGGGCGAGCTGTTTGTTGCGTCGCCGTTCGGCTTCGTCCATCGCGCGTTGCATCGAGTCGGTGATGCGGTCGGCGTAGAGCAGGGCGGTGCCGTGGATGTGACGGGCAGCGCGGCCGATGGTCTGAATCAGCGAGCGGGTAGAGCGCAGGAAGCCTTCTTTGTCGGCATCGAGAATGGCGACCAGTGAAACCTCGGGGATATCCAGCCCTTCGCGCAGCAGGTTGATGCCGATCAACACATCAAACACGCCCAAGCGCAGATCGCGGATGATTTCGACGCGTTCGACGGTTTCGATGTCGGAGTGCAGATAGCGCACCTTGATGCCATTATCAGCAAAATATTCGGAGAGCTGTTCGGCGAGTCGCTTGGTCAGCGTGGTCACCAGCACGCGCTCTTGAACAGCGACACGCAGCTTGATTTCCCCGAGCAGATCATCGACTTGACTCATCGCTGGGCGCACGATGAGTACCGGATCGACCAGCCCGGTCGGACGCACCACCTGTTCCACCACTTGCCCCTGATGACGGGCTTCGTAATCGGCGGGCGTGGCGGAGACGAAGATGGTTTGTGGCATCAGCCGTTCAAATTCCTCGAAGCGCAGCGGGCGGTTATCAAGCGCGGAAGGCAGGCGAAAACCGTAGTCGACGAGATTTTCCTTGCGCGCCCGGTCGCCTTTGTACATGCCGCCGATCTGCGGCACGGTGACGTGGCTTTCGTCAAGAAACATCAGGGCTTGTGTAGGCAGATAGTCGATCAGCGTCGGCGGGGCTTCGCCGGGCTGGCGACCGGAGAGGTGACGCGAGTAATTTTCGATGCCTTTGCAAAAACCGAGCTGATCGAGCATTTCCAGATCGAAACGGGTGCGGGTTTCGATGCGCTGACATTCGACGAGTTTTTGGTCACTTTGAAAGAACTCGATGCGGCTGCGCAATTCCGTTTTGATGTGCTCGATGGCGCGAACCACGGTGGCGCGCGGGGTGACGTAATGGCTGGCGGGATACACCGTGAAACGGCTGAGTTTCTGCCGCGTATGGCCAGTGAGTGGATCGAACAGGGTGAGGGATTCCACTTCGTCATCAAACAACTCGATACGTATGGCATGTTCCGCATTTTCAGCGGGAAACACGTCAATCACATCACCGCGCACACGGTAGATGCCGCGCTGGAAATCCATCTCGTTGCGTTCGTACTGCATTTCGGTGAGCCGCCGGATGATGTCGCGCTGCGCGAGTTTTTCGCCTTCGCGCAGGTGCAAAATCATGCTGTGATAATCAACCGGATCGCCAATCCCGTAGATGGCGGAAACACTTGCCACGATCACGCAATCACGGCGTTCCAGCAAAGCCTTGGTGGCGGAAAGACGCATCTGCTCGATGTGCTCATTGATGCTCGAATCCTTTTCGATGAACAGGTCACGCGAGGGCACATAGGCTTCGGGCTGGTAGTAATCGTAGTAGGAGACGAAATACTCGACGGCGTTCTCGGGAAAGAACTCGCGGAATTCTGCGTAGAGCTGTGCCGCCAGTGTCTTGTTGGGCGCCATGACAATCGCCGGTCGCCCGGTGCGGGCGATGACATTGGCCATGGTAAAGGTCTTGCCCGAGCCGGTAACCCCCAGCAGGGTTTGATACATCAGCCCATCCTCGATACCCTCGACCAGTTGCGCGATGGCAGTCGGCTGATCGCCCGCCGGCTGGAAGGGTAGGTGGAGGCGAAAGGGGCTATCGGGAAAGGTTTGTATATTCGGCAAGATGGGTATTTTGCTTGATGAAGAAACGTAGTTCTTGAGTAAAATGTCCTATTTTCACATAAGCCGCGACTAACGGCAGATCATGGAACCTGTATGAACATGAACACTTCGACGACATCCTCCCTTTTCGCCGCTGTGGAAATGGCACCGCGCGACCCTATTCTGGGGTTGAATGAAGCCTTCAATGCCGACACGCGCAGTAACAAGGTTAATCTTGGCGTGGGTGTGTTTTTTGATGATAACGGCAAGATTCCTTTGCTGGCAGCGGTCAAGGCGGCTGAAAAAGCACGCCTTGAAGCTATGCCAGCACGTGGCTATCAGCCGATCGAAGGGTTAGCAGCTTACAATCAAGCAGTACAGAATCTGCTGTTTGGCGCAGACTCTCCCTTGTTGGCGGCAGGTCGCGTGCTGACGGTAGAGGCACTTGGAGGAACAGGCGCGTTAAAAGTGGGGGCAGATTATCTTAAGCGTCTGCTGCCTGACACCCGTGTCTATATCAGTGATCCCAGCTGGGAAAACCATCGCGCGCTGTTTGAATCCGCAGGCTTCCCTGTGGAAACCTATCCGTATTACGATGCCGCAACCCGTGGCGTGAATTTCTCGGGTCTCAAATCAACACTAGGCAATCTGCCCGCAGGTTCCATCATTGTGTTACATGCCTGCTGCCACAATCCAACCGGTGCAGATTTGACCGAAGCGCAATGGGGTGAAGTGGTTGATCTTTGCTCAAGCCGTCAGTTGATTCCTTTCATCGATATGGCCTATCAAGGCTTTTCAGAAGATATTGAAGCCGATGCCATTGCCCCACGTTTGTTCGCCAAGTCAGGTCTGTCGTTTTTCGTATCCAGTTCATTTTCAAAATCTTTCTCACTCTATGGTGAGCGGGTTGGTGCATTGTCCATTGTTACCGCCAGCAAAGACGAAAGTGCACGTGTATTAAGCCAGGTCAAGCGTGTCATCCGTACCAACTATTCAAATCCACCCACACACGGCGGTGCTGTGGTCGCTGCAGTATTGTCGGATCCTCAATTACGCAAAATGTGGGACGACGAGCTGGCCGGTATGCGGGATCGTATTCGCAGCATGCGAGTCAGTCTGGTTGCCAAGCTGAAGGAACGTGGTGTTAAACAGGACTTCACATTCGTGACTCAGCAACGCGGTATGTTTTCCTATACCGGGCTCAATGCCGCTCAGGTAGAACGGCTAAAGACCGAGTTTGGAATCTATGCCGTCAGTACTGGCCGCATCTGTCTGGCTGCACTCAACACCCGTAACATTGACTACGTCGCAGATTCCATCGCGGCAGTGCTGTAAGAATGTAGCCCCGTACCGAACAGCCAGTCATCAGATCGGTGCGGGGTTCAAACAGATATCAAAAGTGGAAAATTCAAACAGCAGATATTACGCACCATCCGTTATTTAACATAATGCAGATTATACGCAATGCGGAATGACGTGTTAGCGTTCGTCCGTCGGATCCAATATGACCCCAGTAAGATGTATTTTTTATATTGATTATGTGGATTTTCGATGATAGGATGACAACGTACCATTGATGAATCTTTTATCGACCATGACACAAACACATCCCATTTTAGAGCCCCTCCCGCAACAAGATACCTTGCTCGATGCCTTGCGCCGGGTGATGGATCCGGAAATTGGCATGAACATCGTTGATCTCGGATTGATTTACCTTTTGGACGTCGATACAGAAAACCGCAAGATAACGATCGAAATGACCATGACATCACCAGCTTGCCCCATGAGTGAGATGATTCTTGACGATGTCGACGTGGTTTTGAACGAGCAGCTATCTGAATCTGTGGCACGCGAAGTTCGCCTGGTTTGGGAACCCCCCTGGCATCCGTCGATGATGTGTGAAGAGGCACGCAAGCACTTTGGTTGGTAAATCTTTTCCTTGTTCCTGAGTAGGTGATTTAATGAATACAAGCACAGAAAACATCAATACCATCGTCGATGTGCGGGCGATCCCTCCACGAGATCGTCATCCGCTGATTTTCAACACATTCGACAGTCTTTCATCAGGGGATGCTTTTCTGTTAATCAACGACCACGATCCCAAACCTCTCTTTTATCAATTCCAGGCGCAATCCAAAGGGGAGTTCACTTGGGATTATCTGGAACAAGGGCCGAACCTCTGGCGTGTGCGAATCGGCAAAACAGAAAATGCCGCTCCACCCCGAGCCTGTGGTCATTGAGTGAATAAAACATGAGCCCACTCGCGCGTCTGCCCTTGCTGTTTTTTGGCATGCTTGCATTGGTGGCAGGCGTGGTGGCAGGATTGATGCGCCTTTCCGTCACACAAATACCTCTCCCTGAAATAGCTTCCAACTGGGCATGGGGGCATGGCATCTTGATGATTCCCGCTTTTTTCGGAACTGTCATCAGTCTGGAGCGCGCGGTCGCCCTAGCCCGCCCATGGGCTTATCTGGCACCACTGAGTGCGGGATTAAGTGGCCTAGCCCTCATCGTCGGATTACCCATTGTCATTGCGCAGGGATTCAGCATACTCGGCGGCTCGATACTTTTTGAAGGAAGCGTGCTGATATTTCGCCAACAAACAGCACTTTATACCGCCACACTGACACTCGGCGCATTCGGATGGCTGGCTGGAAGCATGGCATGGCTGGTCAGTGGACTGATTTCACCATCCGTCCCTTGGTGGATGGCTTTTTTGATTCTTACCATCGCAGGAGAGCGCCTGGAACTGACGCGCTACATGCCCACCCCACCCCGCGCACAACAATTTTTCGGCCTGCTGACGAGCATGATTCTTTTCGGATTGACGTTCGCATTCTGGGATGAATCTGTCGGATTAAAAATTTACGCATTCATGCTTGTCGTGCTCGCCGGATGGCTACTCCGCTACGATATTGCACGACGCACCATCAAGCAAACAGGACTCACCCGATTCATTGCGTTTTGCCTCATGGGAGGTTATCTCTGGCTGGCAACGGGTGGCGTACTTGGCCTGATGGGTGGTTTTGAGAGTGAAGCCGCCGGAACCGCTTTGCGTGATGCGGCTTTACATAGCATTTTTCTTGGCTTTGTTTTTTCGATGATAATAGGACACGCGCCCATCATCTTTCCTGCCATTGTCCGCATCCGGATTCCCTATCATCCCATCTTCTATTTGCCGCTAATTATGCTGCACCTCACCACATTGGCGCGATTCGTCACCGATTTTCTGCCCTCTTCAAACGTCGTGATTTCATGGCACCAGCTTGCAGGACTCGGCAATGCATTCGCACTCGCCATTTTCATTCTGACCATGCTGCTGTCTGTACGCAAAAACCCTAAAAAACATTGAGTTCCCATCATGCAATCACCTGATTTTTTTGCTGCGGTTCCATCCCTGACACTGCGAGATCCTCTTGCGAACTTCCTCGGTGCTGCAACTGATGGCATCATCGAATACCACTATCTCGATGTCGTCAAACTGGCTGGTCACTCCTGCCCCACCGTTGCGGGGGCTTATATGCTGACGCACAAAGCATTGCACAACCTTTACAAAAATGAACTTCCCGAACGGGGTGCTGTGCGAGTCGAATTCAAAGACAGCCTCCTGAATGGGGTTACCGGCGTGATTGCCAATGTGGTCACGATGCTGACAGGTGCCACAGTCGATACGGGATTCAAAGGTCTTGGCGGCCAGTTTGATCGTCGGGATCTGATGGCATTTGATGCCGACATTCCGCTGGAAATCCGCTTTACCCGACTCGACACCGGTACTCAGGTTGATGGTGCTGCCCATTTGCGACAAATTGCCATGGATCCTGATATCCCTGCGCTGATGCAACGATGCCTCCAAGGAAGTGCCAGCACCGAAGAAAGACGGCTTTTTGGCATGAAATGGCAAGATCGGGTACGACGCATCTTGCTGGAACATGGCGATGATCCAACGGTATTTGCGATTCACCCCGTGACGACACAGGCTTGAGCCTCATACCCACGGAATGTTTTTTTGCTGTGAGTGATCAAACAAAAAAGATAACGATCAAATTCAGGCGCATCACTGGCAGCCCCACGCTACGGCACCATTTTGGTGCTCACGCCCGCAGGTGAAGTGCGACTGAAGCCACATTCACCCCGGTCACATTGCGTAAACCCTTGCCAATACGCGATGTAGCACGCTGGCACGGCGATTGCTTAAGAGCCTTCTGACTATCTGGCTCACACGCAATCGAGGTGCACACATGAAAAAACTCAAACTGGTTCTCGTCGGTAACGGCATGGCAGGTTGCCGCACACTGGAGGAGCTACTCAAGCTCGCTCCGGATCTTTACGAGATTGTCGTATTTGGTGCGGAACCCCACCCGAACTACAACCGCATTCTGCTTTCGCCCGTGCTCGCTGGCGAAATGACCTTGCAGGACATCGTACTCAACGATCTCGACTGGTATCGAGATAATCACATCCAGCTACACCTGAACAAAAAAATCGTCAAAATCGACCGCCGTGCACGCAAGGTCGTCGCCGACGATGGCAGCGAGGAAGACTACGACCGCCTGCTACTCGCCACCGGCTCGATTCCCTTCATGCTGCCCATCCCCGGCAAGGATCTGCCCGGTGTCATTGCCTACCGCGACATCAAGGATACCGATGCCATGATCGCTGCGGCAGAACGCGGCGGTCATGCGGTCGTCATCGGCGGCGGCCTGCTCGGGCTGGAAGCCGCCAATGGTCTCAAACTGCGTGGCATGGATGTGAGCGTGGTGCATGTTTCCGACTGGATCATGGAACGCCAGCTCGACAAGACGGCCGCCAAGATGCTGCAGCACTCACTAGAGGCTAAGGGGCTTCAGTTCCTGCTCGGCAAAAACACCAGCGAACTCATTGCCGGCGCGGATGGACGGGTGGCGGCCGTACGCTTCAAGGATGGCGAAGAAGTAGCAACGAGCCTCGTCGTCATGGCCGTCGGCATCCGCCCCAATAGCGAACTCGCCGAATCTGCCGGGATACACTGTCATCGTGGCATTGTCGTCAATGACACTCTGCAGACCTACGATCCGCGCATCTACGCCGTGGGCGAATGCGCCAACCATCGCGGCACGGCATATGGCCTAGTCGCCCCCTTATTCGAGCAGGCCAAGGTCTGCGCCAATCATCTCGCCCAGTTCGGCATCGGCCGCTATGGCGGCTCGGTGACCTCGACCAAACTCAAAGTCACCGGCATCGACGTGTTCTCCGCCGGTGACTTTGGCAGCAGCGAGGATGCCGAGGAAATCATCCTCAGCGACCCGTCCGGCGGCATTTACAAAAAACTGGTGGTCAAGGACAACAAGCTGGTCGGTGGCGTGCTTTACGGCGACACCAGCGACGGCGCATGGTATTTCCAGATGCTGCGTGATGGTCAGGACATCCATGAAATCCGCGATCACCTGATGTTTGGCGGCGCGGGGGGCAATCGCCACAGTGGCGATGCCGGCCATGCCGGGCAGAACAAGGCGGCGGCGATGCCTGACAGTGCCGAAGTCTGCGGCTGCAACGGCGTCTGCAAAGGCACCATCGTCAAGGCGATCAAGGAAGAAGGCCTATTCACCCTCGACGAGGTGCGCAAACACACCAAGGCATCGAGCTCTTGTGGTTCCTGCACCGGCTTGGTCGAGCAGATCCTCGCATCGACCATCGGCGGGGCTTACACACCCGCCGACACCAAAACCAAGCCGGTCTGCGCCTGCACCGAGCGCAGCCATGCCGAAGTCCGTCAGGCCATCCGTCAGCACAAACTGCTCTCCATTCCGCAGGTCATGCACTTTCTCGAATGGGGCACACCCGATGGCTGTGCGAGCTGCCGTCCCGCCCTCAATTACTACCTGATCTCAAGCTGGCCGCATGAGGCGCAGGACGATCCGCAGTCGCGCTTCATCAACGAACGCGGCCACGCCAACATTCAGAAAGACGGGACCTATTCAGTCGTGCCACGCATGTTGGGCGGCGTCACCACCCCGGCCGAATTGCGCCGCATCGCTGATGTCGCCGACAAATACGCGATTCCGATGGTCAAGGTCACTGGTGGCCAGCGCATTGATCTGCTCGGCGTGAAGAAAGAAGACTTGCCCAAGGTATGGAAAGATCTCGACATGCCGACCGGTCATGCCTATGGCAAAAGCATACGCACGGTGAAGACCTGTGTGGGCTCGGAATTCTGCCGCTTCGGCACGCAGAACTCGACCCAGATGGGCATCGACCTCGAAGAGATGCTGTTCGGCATGTGGAGCCCACACAAGGTCAAGCTCGCCGTCTCCGGCTGTCCGCGCAACTGCGCCGAGGCCGGCATCAAGGATATTGGCGTGATCGGTGTCGATTCGGGCTGGGAAATTTACATCGCCGGCAACGGCGGCATCAAGACCGAAGTCGCCGAGTTCCTCTGCAAGGTCAAGACGCGCGAGGAAGTACTCGAATATTCCGCCGCTTTCCTGCAACTGTATCGCGAAGAAGCCTTCTATCTCGACCGCACCGTGCATTACGTGCAGCGCGTTGGCCTCGATTACATCAAGAAGAACGTCGTCGAGGATGCCGCCCAGCGCAAGGCACTCAGCGAGCGTCTGCTCGATGCACTGCGCGACTACGAAGATCCGTGGAAGAAAGCCGCCACGCAGGCCGTCGATCAGCCCTTGCGTCGTCAGTTTGAAATCATTGAAATCGCTCAAGCATAAGGAAAATCATCATGAAGGAATGGAAACGAGTTTGCGCGGTGCATGAGATTCCGCGCCTGGGAAGCCGCATCATTAAAACCGACGGGCCGGATATCGCCGTGTTCCGCAACGCCGAGGACGAGGTATTCGCCATGCATGACAAGTGCCCGCACAAGGGCGGGCCGCTATCGCAGGGCATCGTCCATGGTCGACGCGTCACCTGTCCGCTACACGGCTGGAATATCGGCCTCGACGACGGCCAAGCCGTCGCACCAGATGTGGGGCATACGCCGTGCATCGAAATCAAGCTTGAAAGCGGCAACGTGTATCTAAAACTCTAGGAGTCGCATCATGGACAAGTCTTTTTTCAAAGCCGGGCATCCGCCGACGCTGTTCATCGCCTTCCTTTACTTCGATCTCGCCTTCATGGTCTGGGTTCTGCTCGGCCCCCTGGCGGTGCAGATCGCCCAGGATCTCGGCCTGACATCGGCACAAAAAGGACTCATGGTCGCCACCCCGGTACTCGCCGGGGCACTGTTGCGCATGGTCATGGGCGTGCTCGTCGACCACCTCAAACCCAAGATGGCCGGTGCCATTGGCCAACTGATCGTCATTGCGGCGCTCGCCACCGCCTGGCAGTTTGGCATTCACAGTTACCAGCAGGCACTGCTCCTCGGCATTTCGCTGGGCTTTGCCGGCGCAGCTTTCGCTGTTGCACTACCCCTCGCCTCGCGCTGGTATCCGCCCGAGCATCAGGGCAAAGCACTGGGCATTGCCGGTGCGGGCAATTCCGGCACCGTACTCGCCGCGCTGTTCGCCCCCGCACTGGCCAATGCTTACGGCTGGACGAACGTCTTCGGCCTGGCACTGATCGCGCTGGTGCCGGTGTTCCTGCTGTATCTGGTGATGGCCAAGGACAGCCCCGAATGCCCGCCACCGAAGCCGTTCTCCGACTACCTGAAGATCCTGCGCAACAAGGATGCTTGGTGGTTCATGTTCTTCTACAGCGTCACCTTCGGCGGCTTCGTCGGCCTCGCCTCCTCGCTGTCGATCTACTTCAACGACCAGTATGGCCTGGATCCGGTGATGGCCGGCTACTTCACGGCCGCCTGCGTGTTTGCCGGCTCGCTGGTGCGACCCATGGGCGGCGCACTGGCCGATCGCATCGGCGGCATCCGCACGCTCAGCATCATGTACAGCCTGGCCGTCACCTTCCTGATCATCGTCAGCTTCGGCATGCCGACCAAGGAACTCGCGCTGCTGGTGTTCGTGCTGGCGATGCTGGCACTAGGCTTCGGCAACGGTGCGGTGTTCCAACTGGTGCCGCAGCGTTTCCGCAAAGAAATTGGCGTGATGACCGGCCTCGTCGGCATGGCCGGTGGCATCGGCGGCTTCTATCTGGCCTCCTCGCTCGGCTATGCCAAACAGATGACCGGCAACTACCAGATTGGCTTCCTGATCTTCGCCACCCTAGGCTCCCTGGCACTGATCGGCCTGACCCGCGTGAAGACCCGTTGGCGCACCACTTGGGGCGCGGTGGCTCTGAGCAGCGGCGCCAAGATCTAGTGGGCATGAGGAGTAAACTCGGCACACCTACTCCTCACTCATCACGCCTCACTGAATCGACATGCTCGCCACCACCGCCGGCTATGCCTCGCTGACCGGACCGCGTCCGCGCAACGAGGACTTCTGCGGGCTGGTGACGCCCGATGGCTCCGACCTGCAGACCAAGGGCGTGCTCGCGGCCGTGGCCGATGGCGTCGGCGGGCAGCAGGGCGGCCGTGAGGCATCCGAATACACGGTGCGCGGTCTGCTCGCCGACTACTACGCGACGCCGGAGACTTGGGCTCCACCGAAGGCTCTCGACACCGTCCTCAAGGCACAGAACCGCTGGCTGATGGCGCAAGGCGCGGTGCGGCGCGAGCTGGCCGGCATGGCGACGACGCTGTCGACCGTCATCCTGCGCGGCAGCCGCTACTACACGGTGCATATCGGCGACAGCCGCATCTACCTGCGGCGCAACGGCGAACTGCGACGCCTGACCAACGACCACGTCTGGGAACACCCCGACATGCAGCACGTGCTGAAGCGCGCCATCGGCCTCGATGCGCAGCTGCAACTCGACCACGGCGATGGCGAATTGTGTTCCGGCGACCAGTTCATGCTCGCCAGCGACGGCGTGTGGAACACGCTCGGCGACGCGCGCATCAATGCGCTGCTGCGTCAGCACGCCGAACCTCAGGCGGCGGCGACGGCGCTCGCCCAGAGCGCGCTCGACCATGGCGCGCAGGACAACTGCACAGCCGTGGTGCTGCGCGTAGACCAGGTGCCGACTGCCAGTCTGCGCGACCGGCTGGTGGCCGGCCGCGCATTGCCGCCGCTGCCGCGCCTCAAGCCCGGCGACGAGATCGACGGCCTGCGCATCGAGACGCTGCTGCATGAGTCACTGGTCACCTTGCTGTATCGCGTTGTCGATCTGACCTCGGCTGCGGGGCAACGCTGGGTGCTCAAGACGCTGCGCGCTGACGCCTGCGACCAAGAGGCACAGAACGCGCTGATCTACGAGGAGTGGCTGGCGCGACGCGTGACCTCGCAGCAATTTCCGCAGATCGTCGATCACGGGCAGCGCGCCCATCTCTACTACCTGATGAGCTGGCATGAAGGTGCGACGCTGCGCCAGCTGCTCGACCGCGGCCAGAAGTATTCAATCGGCGAGGCCGTGCAGATCGTGCTCGACGTGCTCAAGGGCATCGCGGCGCTGCATCGCCTCGGCATCGTGCATCGCGACATCAAGCCCGACAACCTGCACATCGGCCAGGACGGCCGCCTGCGCATCCTCGACCTCGGCGTAGCCGCCGCCGACGCCGAACGAGAAGGCAGCGACGAGCGCTTCGGTGAGATCAACAATCCCGGCACGCCCAGCTACATGGCGCCCGAGTTATTGGCCGCGCCGGTGGCCGACGGTCGCGCTCACGCCCGCGCCAACGAGAGCAGCGACTTGTATGCCATCGGCGTGACGCTCTATCAACTGCTGACGCGCAAGTATCCATACGGCGAGATCGAACCCTTCCAGCATCCCAAGTTCGGCGATCCCGTCACGCCCCTGCGCTACCGTCCCGACATTCCCGAATGGCTCGAAGCCATCATGCTCAAGGCCGTAGCGCGGGAGGCCAGACAGCGTTTCGAGACCGCCGAGGAATTCATTCTCGCCCTCGAACGCGGCGCCCTCGCTCCGCTACGTGTACCGCGCCGCACCCCCTTGTTTGAACGCGACCCGCACATGGCACTCAAACTCCTCACCATCGTCTCGCTGATACTGAATTTATTCCTGCTCTGGCTACTCATTGCGCGTTAAGTCAGGGTTCTCGGCATTCCATCAACTTCTCCACTCACCCCTACGACCTCCCCCACCGTCGAATGGTGCCTTGCTCACAGAAATTGCTCACACAGGGTATGCGATTTTCCTTTTCAAGGATAATTTCAGACTCAACTCCGGGCAGATCACTTATTCTTTTCAACCGTAGTTGACATCGAAAATAAACACCTGTTTAATCCGATAAACATGTGTTTATTTTCGGTATCTTTTTATGGCGACTTCAAGCGCAGACCGTTCACGTATCACTCCGACGCGCGCTGCTGCGCTGGCAGAGCGGGCGGCATTTACGGATGGCCAGATCCTTGATGCAGCTGAACTTCTGTTCGCCCGTCACGGCTTGCGTGGTACGCGTGTGCGTGAAATTGCCAGCGCGGCCGGAGTGAATGAAGCAACGCTATATAACTATTACAAAAACAAGGAAGCACTCTATGAAGCCGTGCTGGATCGAGGGATTCAACCCATTATCGACACAGTGAGACGTACTTCCGAAGGCGAAAACTCACCCGAAAACATCCGTACTGCGGCTCAACAAATCATTACCCAGTTGCAGCAACGTCCTTACGTCAGCCAGTTGCTGTATCTCGAAGCCATTGCCGATGGTGAACACCTGCAACGCCTGGTTGAACGCTGGCTAAAGCCGTTTGCCGAAGCCATTACGCAGCAACTTGAAAAACGCGCCCCGCAGCTTGAACGACCAAACTACCCACAGATTGTCGAACTGTTCTGGCATTTGTCATTCGGTCATTTTGCCATTGCACCCCTGCTGAAACAGACCTTTGGCATTGATCCCTTCAGTAAGGAGCGCATCGGACGACAGATTGCCTTTGTTGAAACGCTGATTGGTAGCCTGTTTGTCGATTCAGGACTCTCGACTACCTCGAGCCTGAAACCGTCCCTGTAACTGCCTCACCCCATCACCCCAATCACCTTTTACACCACGAGGAGAAAAAGCAATGTCTGAAAACACATTTGACGTCATCATCATCGGTAGCGGCCCTGGCGGTCTGGCTTGCGGCAGCCTGCTGCAAAAACGCGGCGTGCGCACCTTAATCATCGAAAAGAACGAAGTACTCGGCGGCAAGATGTATAGCGTCGAAGCCGACGGCTACGCTTACGATCTGTTCCCGCACGGCCAAGTACCGTCACGCGGCAATGCCTTCGAGCAAATTTTTGCCGAACTGGGCTGCCCCGAAGACTTCAAACCGGCACTGGACATCGACGACCAGCGCGAAATGATTACCCTTGCCTACCGCCGCCCCGGCTGGAAGGACTACAAGGTCACCACGCAGAAGCAGGCACTGACCGATGCCACCGGTTTTTTCAATTCTTGGGAAGCCACACCGGAAGAGCAGGAAAAGTCGATGATGCTAATCGGCGAAATGCTGAGCCTCACCGCCGAAGACCTCGCCAAGCTCGATCGCGTCACCATGGAAGAATGGCTGTCCACCCGCGAAGTCCCCGCACCGCTCTACAGCTATCTGGGCTTCCAGGCAAATGCTTCGCTGGCCGAGCCGATTGATCTGGTTTCTGCTTCTGAAATGATCCTCATCATGCAGCAAATGATGCTGCAAGGCGGCGGCGGTCAATACAAGGGCGGCTTTGCCATGCTGACCAATGTCATGGTGCGCGAATTCAAGAAGAACGGCGGCACGCTCGTCAACAACTGTCGCGTCGAAAAAATCGTCGTCGAAGATGGCACGGTCACCGGCGTTAAAACCGCCAAGGGCACGTTCCACGCACCCGTCGTCGTCTCCAACGCCGGCCTGCAACCGACCGTAGTCAAACTGGTCGGCGAAGAGCATTTCGACAAGGCGTATGTGAACTACGTCAAGAGCCTCGTCCCCGGCTGGGCGTTTACCAGCGTGCGTTACTTCCTCAACAAGCCGGTCATGAAGACCGGGCTGTATGTCATGTGGAATGACGATGCCTGGTACAACATGGAACGCTACAAGGACATGAAGGAAGGCAAGCTGCCTGAGGATGTCATCCTGTTCATGGTGAATCACAAGTTCTTCGATCCCGATGCCGCGCCCGAAGGCAAGCAGGTGCTGGTCTCCGGCACGGTGTGTTCTGCCAACCCGGAAGCCAAGGAAATCCAGGCCCTATGGGACAAGATGGATCAGCAGATGCAGCGCGTCTTCCCCGATATCTGGGAAGCCACCGAGCGCAAGGAATACACCGGCCCGAAGGA
>CAYTHB010000009.1:0-62986 GCA_964437515.1 uncultured Sterolibacterium sp. | reverse complement strand
GATTTGGTCAGCGCGTTGAACAGAGTGGATTTGCCGACATTAGGCAGGCCGACGATGCCGCATTTGAGAGACATGGCGTATTTTTATTCCGTTTTTCCGTCAAATAAATTCCAGCCTTAGCCCTTGGTGGCCGGCTTGATGTTGAGTTTCTGCATCGCGGTGGGCCAATCACCTGCCGCCAGTTGGGGCCACGCCAGCAAGGCGCGATCCAGCGCAGTGTCGATGGCTTCCTGTTCGCTGCGTTGCGGTGGCTTGAGCACAAAATTCACCACTTCGTTACGTTCGCCAGGGTGTCCGATGCCGACGCGCAAACGCCAGTAATCCTGCGTTCCCAAATGCGCCGTGATGTCCTTGAGGCCGTTATGTCCACCCAGACCGCCGCCAAACTTGAGGCGCATCTGACCGGGTGGCAGATCGAGTTCGTCATGCACCACCAGCATTTCATCGGGCTCTATCCGATAAAACTGCGCCAGCGCACGCACCGCTTGACCGGAGCGATTCATGAAAGTTTGCGGCAACAACAGCCACAAACCCTGTGGCGTCGTTGTTCCGGCACGCGCGCTACCGACGATGCCGTGAAAACGGGTTTCCTTGCTCAGCGCAATCCCGAGATCGTCTGCCAGACGCTCACAAAACCAAAACCCGGCGTTGTGCCGGGTTTTGGCATATTCGGCACCGGGGTTACCCAGGCCGATGACGAGTCGGGGCGGTCGTTGCATGCTATACCGTCGTTACCGTATATGAGCTACGCATTGAGCCGCCACCGATGTGTCGGATGGATTACTTCTTTTTATCAGCCGCCGGAGCAGCAGCGGCTTCCGGTGCGGCTTCTTCAGCAACACCACCGCGCGGAACGGCGATGGTCACCACGACGGGGTCTTCACCCTTATGCAGCGCAGCTTCCACGCCCTTGGGCAGCTTTAGTGCCGAAACGTGGATGGAGTGACCTGCGGAAAGCTCCTTCAGATCGACTTCGATGAACTCAGGCAGATCGCCCGGCAAGCATTTGACATCGAGTTCGTTGATGATGTGCGAGACCAGACCGCCTTGCAGCTTGACGCCCGGGGCGATATCGGCATTAACGAAGTGCAGCGGCACTTTCTGGTGAATCGCATGGGTAGCATCAATGCGCTGGAAATCCAGATGCAGGATTTGACGCTTGAACGGGTGCATTTGAATATCGCGCAGCAGCACGGTTTCGTTTGCGCCCGCGAGGATCATGGTCAGAACGGAGGAATGGAAAGCCTCTTTACGCAGCTTGTGCCAGATTTCGTTGTGGTCGATATCGATGGCTTGCGCCGGCTTTTCCCCACCGTAGACGACACCCGGTACACGACCGGTTCTACGCAGGCGGCGGCTCGCTCCGGTGCCCTGCAGGGTGCGCGGTTGCGCGTTGAATTCGTATTGCATTGCTGTTGCTCCTGAAAAAAACCTGTCCGCGACCAGACAGGCGGGTTATGAATGAAACGCAAAACACAAAAGCCTGAACGCCAGCCTTGCGCTTGTGTTGCGCGCATCACTCCATGAAAAGCGATGAAACTGAATCTTCGTTACTGATCCGCAGCATGGTTTCGGCGAGCAGACCGCCAATGGAAACCTGGCGGATGCGCGAACAGGCGCGGGCATTTTCGCGCAGCGGGATGGTATCGGTGACCACCAGTTCATCCAGATCGGATTCGCTGATACGTTCGATCGCCGCGCCGGAAAGTACCGGGTGCGTGCAATACGCCAGCACCTTGAGCGCGCCACGTTCTTTCAATGCCTGTGCCGCCTTGCACAGCGTACCAGCGGTATCAACCATGTCGTCCATGATGACGCAGGTGCGACCCTTGACTTCACCAATGATGTTCATCACTTCCGATACATTGGCTTTCGGGCGACGCTTGTCGATGATCGCCAAGTCCGATTCAAGATGCTTGGCGAGCGCGCGGGCGCGCACCACACCGCCGATATCCGGCGACACGACCAGCAATTCCTCGTGGCGTTGTTTCCAGATATCGCCCAGCAAAATCGGGCCAGCGTAAATGTTGTCCACCGGAATATCGAAAAAGCCCTGAATCTGGTCGGCATGCAAGTCCACCGTTAACATCCGCTGCACCCCGACGGCTTGCAGCATGTTGGCGACCACCTTAGCCGTAATCGCCACACGCGCCGAACGCGGGCGACGATCCTGACGGGCATAACCAAAATAGGGAATAACTGCCGTAATACGTCCGGCCGAAGCGCGCTTCAGCGCATCGACCATAATCAGCAGTTCCATCAGGTTGTCGTTGGTCGGCTGGCAAGTCGATTGCAGCACGAACACATCGCGACCACGCACATTTTCAAGAATTTCGACATTCACCTCGCCATCGGAAAAGCGGCCGATGGCGGCACGTCCGAGCGCGATGTTGAGTGGCTTGACGACATCGGCAGCCAGTTTGGGATTGGCATTACCGGTAAACACCATCAGGCTATCGTAGGCCATGTGAGACTCGTTTGGGGTGATCGCTGAAGAGATAACATCAGTCAGGTCAGGCGCTTCGAACTACCCTGCACCCGACCCGAAAATGGGTGGCTGGGGAGGAAGGATTCGAACCTTCGCATGCCGGAATCAAAATCCGGTGCCTTAACCAGCTTGGCGACTCCCCAACTTCGACAGACATCAACATTCGCATGTCGACGAAAGCGCGGTATTTTGTCGGGATTCACGCTGCTTGTCAATCAGAATTCTGTCAAAAATCAGGATTGCCGATCATAATGATCGGTTTTTAGTCGCGGAGAATGACGATGGGACACCGGCTTTCAAAAATATATACCCGTACCGGCGATGCAGGCACAACCGGCTTAGGGGATGGCAGTCGCACGAGTAAGGATAGTTTGCGTATTGCGGCACTGGGCGATGTGGATGAAACGAATACGATCATCGGTGTGCTGTTATGCGAGGCGCTCCCTGATGATGTTCATACCTTGCTGACCGGCATCCAGCATGACTTGTTCGACCTGGGCGGTGAAATCTGCATTCCGGGCTCGGCACTGCTGGGCACGGGACAACCTGCACGTCTTGAGAGCGCCATCGATCACTACAACGCCAACTTGGCTCCACTCAAGGAGTTCATCCTGCCCGGAGGCAGCCGTCCTGCTGCGCTGGCACACCAGGCACGCGCCGTCTGCCGGCGTGCTGAACGCGTGGTGGTTAGCCTGGGGCATCAGGAAAGCATTTCGGACACAGGCCGACAATATTTGAACCGACTGTCCGATTTATTGTTTGTGCTGGCGCGTTATCTCAATCATGCCGCCGGATGTGGCGATGTGCTTTGGCAGAAGGGTAAGAATGCTTGACCGCTTGACCACCTGACCGCTCGACCATACGAACCACTGACGCTCAACTGACACTGGGGCTTCGTTGCCCCAACAGCAGTACTTCAAACTCTTCAGGCGGCAAGGCTTTTGAAAACAGAAAGCCTTGCATGTAATCGCAACCGATCGCGGTCAATAGATCGCGTTGCGCTTCTGTTTCAACGCCTTCGGCAATGACTTCCAGCCCGAGTTTATGTGCCATGACAATGATCGCCTCGGAGAGCGCGAGTTCGCTGGAACCTCGCATCAGATTACCAATGAAAGAGCGGTCTATTTTCAGGTAATCAATATCAAAACGGTTGAGATAAGCCAAGCTGGAATAGCCCGTTCCAAAGTCGTCAATCGCGACTTGTATACCGGCATCGCGACACCCCAGCAATGAAGAAGTGACGGCGGGATCGGCATTCAGCAAGACATTTTCCGTGATCTCAATCGAAATGCTGTTGCCTGGAAGCCCTAGGGATTCCAGATGTTCCATCCATTCAATATGGCTGCTGGCATCTTTATGAAACTGTATGGGAGACTTGTTGACGCTGATTTGAAAATCACGATCCGCGCCCTGTTTCCAGCGTTGAACCCAGTAGGCCACCTGCCGGAAAACCCAATCGCCGATTTCGTGAATCAGGCCACTTTCCTCCGCCAGCGAAATGAAGTCGGCGGGCAGGATCATGCCTCGGTCGGGATGCCGCCAACGCAACAAGGCTTCGGCCTTGACGATGCGCCCTGTCGCCAGTTCAATCACCGGCTGGAAATGCACTTCCAGTTGATTCTGAACGAGCGCACTACGCAGGTCGGTCATCATTCTGAGACGGAGCTGGGCGGCCTCTTGCAAGGCAGGCGTGAAATAGCTGTAGCGATTTCGTCCCTGATTCTTGGATAAATACATAGCCTGATCCGCATTGCGAAACAGACCTTCGATATCGTGAGCATCGTTGGGGTAGAGTGTGATACCCACGCTGGCGGACACATAAACTTCATTGCTTCCCAGCTTGAATACCCTGACCAGCGTCTCAATGATGTCACTGGCAATACGTTCGATGATGGCGTTGCCACTCTCATTCAGCCCCGTCAAAAGAACGGTGAATTCATCTCCACCCAGACGTCCCACCACATCGGTTTCACGCACACAGGCAACGAGTCGACGTGCCACTTCCAGCAACAAATGGTCGCCAGTATCGTGTCCCAGCGTATCGTTCACTTCCTTGAAATGATCGAGATCGATGAACAGCAAAGCCAGTCGCGTATGCGTTCGATTGGCCTTTCTGATTTCCTGCCCCACCCGTTCGTAAAACATGCTGCGGTTAGCCAGTTGCGTCAAACCATCAAAATTGGCCTGACGCCAGATCAGGGCTTCAGTCTGCTTGCGGTTGGTAATATCGGAAAACAGGGTCACATAACGATAGGGCTGGTGCTGGGAATCGAAAATGGTATTGATGCTGATGGAAACGGGATAAATATCACCATCCTTGCGACGATTCAGAATTTCGCCTTCCCAATGGCCGATGGTGTCAATATCACTCTTGATGGTCTTGAACACCGAAGGCTCGATGCCAAAACTCCGAGTGCTCCGACCGATGACTTCTTCCAGGGTATAGCCCGTGATGCGCAGAAAGGCGGGGTTGACGGTGATGATGCGTCCATTGGCACTTGTCACAGACATAGCCTCACTGCTATGGTCGTACACCATCAACGCCAACCGCAAATCTTCCTCGATTCGCTTACGCGCAGTGATGTCGGTGATGAGTCCGATCAGCTGAAAATCTGCATTTTCCGGCAAGCCCGTCACCGCAATTTCAACATTCCGGACTTCTCCATCGCGCATCAGCAACCGTGATTCCTGTTTAATACCTGCCTTGCTACCGTCGAGTCTTTGCGCGTAAAGGCGATGGATACGTTCCTGCTCATCCGGATGGATGCCGGTATCAATGGCATTCGGAAAAGCCAACAACTCATCTGAGGTATAACCGGTGAGTGTCGTCATGGTGGGGTTGGCAAAAACCATGCGTCCCTGATTCAAGGCAAACAAGCCAACACCCGCATCACCGATGGCCTCGAACAGCGCATCCCGCACCGTTTCTGCACGCTTCCGGTTATCGATATCAAGATTGACGCCGATCAGACGTAACGGTGTGCCTACCGCATCCCGGCTCACAATCAGCGCATGACCCAGAACCCATTTCCAGCGACCATCCTTGCATCGCATCCGGAATTCCAGTTGCGCTGAAGGAAGCTCATCTGCAAAAAGAAGTGCCATCCCTTCCTGCAATGCAGGCATGTCCTCGGGATGAATGCGTTTCTTCCATTCATCGGCATGAGGTGGAATTTCTCCCGGTGTATAACCGAGCATGTCATGCCACTGCCGTGAATAGATCGCTTCACCGGTGACAATGTTCCAGTCAGTGATACCGGCACCTAGCCCACCCAATGCCAGGCACCAGATATCTTCGTTCAGGTCGAATGATGAATCCATCGCGGAATTATCGGGTATACATCCGTCATTTTTCAATAACCTCGTCAGATAATCTTGTGATTTTTCTGGAAGAGAGGATAGGCTGGGCTTTCAGAAACAATCTTCCATTCCGTATTTTCAACCTCGAAACCGTAGTTGGACACCTTCGAGTGTGCAATCGATGGTGTCCCCCCCCGAGGGGATTTCCTGCGGGGCATAGCGGTCTCACCCGCAAGGTGAAGCGGATAGATAGCGAAGAACACACAGCATGAGTGAAGTTTGTGATGGTGATACGCGGTCAACTGCGGTTTCTAGGATCATGCATCCTGAATGGGGTGTTCAGCGTGTACTGCACACTCAAAGCCGCATCAATATCAATGCGCCAGTGCTTCGACCAAGCGTCGTCCCGTATCACGCAAACGCTGATTCAACAGGCATAACAGACTGGAAAGCATCTTGATACCCAGATGCGGCTCATCCGAAAGGATGCTTTGAAGGTTTTCGCGGTCGAGCATTGCAAATACGATCGGTTCCATCGACACACAACTGGCAAACCGCGCTTCACCGTCGACCAGCGCCATTTCTCCCAGCGTATTGCCTGCCCGCACGATACTGATGCGTTGGGGGACACCGTTATCACAGCGACGCAAAATTTCAATGGAACCTGCAATCAGCAGAATGGCAAATTCACCGGGATCGCCCTCCCGGATGACTTCACTACCCGCAGGCGCGCGATAGCACTTCATATGACGCAGCACACCCACCAGATCACCATGATTGAACCCCTCAAAGAGGGGTGCATGATGCATGATGGGTTCGATCTCTTCGAGCATGCCAGTGGCAACGCCCAGAGATTCGAATGTCGGAAACCGTTCTCGAAATGCCGTCGTCATCACACTTCTCCGCATGGGTATGAGCGGGATTATAGCCAGCCCTGAAGAATAGTCACCACCAGCAATAACCAGCCCACGACCGCGCCCATCAGATGAGGATCGGTCATGAGTTGGCGCGCTGGATCACCGCCTCCGCCCAGGCGATGCAGCAAAAACAGATACCGGAACATGCCGTAGATCACCAGTGGAACGGTATAGATCAGCTTCGTCGTCCCGTGCATTGCCACGGTTTCAGCACTCACGGTATATAAGCTGTACGAAATGATGACCGCCGCACTGGCGATGGTAATGAACTGATTGAGCATCTCCGGGGTATAGTCTTCGAGCACGCGCCGATGCGCGGCGGCATTGATATTAACCTCCCCATCATCCAGTGCCATGAATTCCGCCTGACGCTTGGCGAAGCCCAGAAACAGCGTGAGCATCAAACCACACAACAACAGCCAGAAAGAAGGCTCGATACCAATGCCTTGCGTTCCTGCCAGCAGGCGCAACATGAAGCCTGCGGCAATGATGAACACATCCAGCACCACCACATGCTTGAGCCCCAAGGTGTAAGCGATATTGATTGCGACATAAGCATAAAACACCCAGGGCGCCTGATTGTTGCTAAATGTGACAAGGGCGAAGCCCCCCACAAAGCAGATCAACATCAACATCAACGCGATGGATACGCTGACGGTACCGCTGGCAAGTGGTCGATGACGTTTGGTGGGATGCAGCCGATCCTGCTTACGATCCATCAGGTCGTTCATGACATAAACGCCCGAGGCCAGCAAGGAAAATGCAGCAAATGCCCAAGCAGCTTGTGTCAGACGCAGGGGATCAGACCATGCGTGACCAAATAGCAGCCCCACAAACACAAAGCCGTTTTTCAGCCATTGATGGGGGCGCAAGAGGCGTAGCAAGGCAGTTACTTGTGACATGCCGTTCCCGAGAAATAGCGATCACAGAAATAACAGCTCGACTGCGGCAGCCAGCGAGGCAAGGCATAGTATTTTTGCCGAACGCTGGCGAGAATTTCATCGCGATAAACAGAGTAGCGGAAGTGCTGACCCAGTACGATGTAAAAAGTGACACCTCGCACGTCGAAAGTTCGGATAGTCACGCGCTCAAAAAAGCGGTCGTACTCACCCACTTTCGGCGCACTCTTGCGCAAGATGAGTATGTTTTTATCCGCCAGCGTCCTGAAGTCCGTCAGGATGTCATCGTGTCGCGCATGGCTGGAGGCTTCACCAAAGACCAGAAAATACCGACGTGCGTTGTAGCCCAAGGTCACGGCATTTGAATAGCCATCGCTGGCAAAAACGTAATCCTGATCATAGGGTTTGAGCTGTTCAAGAATCTTGGGCGTTTCAACTGTCAATACGATGCCATCATAGAAACGCATCGACTTCCATGTTTCCAGCGGTAACTGTGAAAGAGTGAAAAACAGCAGCATGTGCGCGAGTGCAAGGCCGATGAAAACATTGATCCAGCGTCGCAGTTCCATTTCGTTTACAAAATGCGGCACCAGCATCATGGCGAAGGGCAGGAAAGAGAGCACCCAATGCAGACCAATCTGCTTGGTGAGCGAAAGCCCGGCAAACAACAGCAGCGGAACAAAAGTAATGAGCAGCAATGCACGAAGCTCGTTTTTCGCCCAGAGCGTGGCGAACTGTGTGCGACGTTTGAACAATACCCAGAAGAAAAGAGGCGTCAATGCATACAGCATCATGGCCGCGTATAGCAGCGGTGTTTTCAACGACAAGCTGGCATCGGCATTGCGATTGACGAAGTTGAACATATAGTTCGGCCAGCAGTGCCCTGCATTCCAGACCGCCATCAACAATAGCGCGGGAACGACCATCGCATAACACAGCAGCAAGCCAGCCCACTTACGCCGTGACGGACGAAAGATTGCATGCAGCAGATAGGCGAATCCCAGCAGAGCTGCAAAGTATTTGGACAGCACTGCGCCCGCCAGCAAGCCACCTGCCAATGCGTAGTAGCGGAGATCATCATCACGCGCAGCACGCAGGAAGGCGAGGCCGGAAAAAAACGAGAAAAATACCAGTGCTGTATCGGTGGTAACGATGACATTCCAGACGTTCAGGGGCAGCAACAACACCAGTGTCGCCAGACTCCATGCCAGCGTCTCGCCCTGGTCACGAAAGAACCGTGCCGTGGCGCAAGCCATCACCGCAGGCAACAGTATCGCGGGCAGACGCAACCACCATTCGGCATCGCTCACTTTGAGCAGCGCTGCCAGCCACCAGCCGATCATGGGCGGGTGGTCGTAAAAACCCCAATCGGGAATCTGCCCCCACCAGATGAAATACGCTTCATCGCCTGTAATTGGCAAGGCGACCGCCAGCCAGAACCGGAACAACAAGGTCAGCGCCAGCAAGGCGAAAAACCGTTTACGGGTCATGCCGCGAGCCATATCAAAAACCAGCATCACCAACTATCGTTCTGCAAGTGTCAAACGTCGACGCTGCACGGCTTCTGCCAGCGTGTCTAGTATCGTGACGCTATCTTCCCAGCCCAGACAGGCATCGGTCACCGAGACACCATATTCGAGTGGCTGACCCGGCACGATGTCCTGACGCCCTGGTTTGAGGTGTGACTCCACCATCACACCAAAAATACGCTCGTCACCCGCTGCAATCTGTGCACCCACATCGCGTGCCACATCCAGTTGCAAGATGTGTTGTTTGCGACTATTGGCGTGTGAGCAATCGATCATCACCCGTGCAGCAATCCCTGCATTACCCAGTTCCTTGCACGCTGCATCCACACTGGCTGCATCGTAATTGCTGCTTTTGCCCCCACGCAGAATCAGATGGCAATCTTCGTTTCCCAGTGTAGCGACGATCGCGGAATGCCCCGCCTTGGTAACCGAAAGAAAATGATGCGGGCTAGCGGCAGCACGAATCGCATCGATGGCAATACGCACATTGCCGTCTGTCCCATTTTTGAACCCAACCGGACAGGACAAACCCGATGCCAGCTCGCGATGTATCTGGGATTCCGTGGTGCGCGCGCCAATGGCTCCCCAGCTAATCTGATCCGCCGTGTATTGGGGCGTAATGGTGTCGAGAAACTCCGTGCCACAAGACAAGCCAAGCTCGTTGATCTCAGTCAATGTGCGACGTGCCAGACGCAAGCCATCGTTAATCTTAAAGCTGCCATCCAGTGCCGGGTCATTGATAAGCCCTTTCCAGCCCACCGTGGTGCGGGGCTTTTCAAAATACATGCGCATCACTATCAGCAAGTCGGCTTGCAGACGGTCATATTCTTTTTTGAGTCGATGCGCGTATTCCAATGCAGCAGCAGGATCATGGATGGAGCACGGCCCGATGACGACCAACAGGCGATCATCCGCACCATGAAGGATGCGATGAATGGCATGACGAGCGGCACTGGTCGTTTGAGCACCATTTTCACCACCTGGAATTTCCTGCAGCATCTGCTCGGGGGTGACCAGTTCCTTGATCTCCCGAATACGGACATCATCAACAATCGGTTTCATGGGGCTTGCATCCTGTCTCTGTCACCTGATCGCTGGACGCAAATGTGCTCCAGCGATCAAAAGTGATGCAAAAATCAAAGGGGCTGATTCTACTCTGTACGTAGTGCGTCAACCGCATCCATACCCGCCGCTCGTCGTGCCGGAAGCACGCCCGCCAGCAAACCAATGACAATGGCAATCCCCTCGGCCATCGCCACGAATTTGAATGGCGTATGTACCGGCAAAGCCGGAATCGCGACATGCGCAAGCTGCGCTAGCCCCATGCCAATCAGCAAGCCCAGCAATCCGCCAATGGCAGAAAGCACCACGGCTTCACCTAGGAAAATACCCAGAATCGTGCGTCGTGGCGCACCCAGAGCCACCAGCAGCCCGATTTCGCTGGTGCGTTCAGTCACCGCAATGGTCATGATGGTCACGATACCCACACCGCCGACCAGCAGGGAAATACTCCCCAATGCACCCACTGCCATCGTCAGAATATTGAGGATTTTCGACAGGGATTTCAGCATGTCGGCTTGCGTTATCAGCGTGAAGTCCTCGCGGCCATGCCGCGCCATCATTGTGCTTTTGATGGTTTGACTCACGGCTTCCGCCGTCGCATTGTCCGAATAAGCGACACGGATTTCAGAAACGCCATCCCGGTTATACAACTCCATAGCCCGTTCGGCTGGAATGAACAGTGTGTCATCGACATCGACCCCCAGCACCTGCCCACGGGTTTCCAGCACACCGATCACGGTAAATTGCATGTTACCAATGCGAATACGCGCACCGAGCGGATTGGCATCGCTAAATAATTCCTTTTTCAGTTTTGCACCCAGTACCGCCAGGGATCGCGCATTGCCCGTATCATCATGCGGCAAGAACTGACCGACACGCACGGCGATAGTGACGACCTTGGGCATGTCCGCCCCCACGCCGTAGAGTGTCGTTCGACGCACACGACCATTGCCGGAAACCTCGGAGTTTCCCCATAGCCACGGGGTAACGGCGCGTACATTGGGCTGGCTTTCAAGTGCGCGCGCATCTTCGATGGTCAAAGGACGTACCGAACTGGGAATCCCGCTGGCATGTTGTCCGCCAGTTTTTGTCTTGCCCGGTGAAATGAAAATGGTGTTGGTTCCAAACTGGCTGAATTCGCTCAGCACAAAACGATGAATGCCTTCACCAATGGAAGTCAGCAATATCACGGCAGCAATACCCACCGCAATGCCCAGCAGCGTCAGAAAACTGCGCAGGCGGTGCGCGGTGATGGAACGCAGAGCAAGCGGGATGCTGTCTGTCAGTCTCATGACATTCCTCAGTGCTTGGCCAGCGCAGTGACAGGATCCATCGATGCCGCATTACGTGCGGGCGCCACACCAAAAAGAATGCCGCTGATGAGTGCCGTCCCCAGACCCGCCAGCACGGCCCAACTCGGGGGATAGGCCGGAAAGGTTGGATACAGGGAACGGATGACCGCTGCGCCCAGCAGCCCCATCAGATAGCCAATGACGGCACCTGCAATGGAAAGGATGCCCGCTTCGGTCAGAAACGCCCATTCGATATTGCGACGTGTTGCACCGAGCGCCTTGAGCAAGCCGATTTCCGAAGTGCGCTGAACGACGGAAACCAGCATGACATTCATCACCAGAATGCCCGAAACCACGAGGCTGATCGCCGAGATACCGGCCAATCCCAAAGTCAAAGTCGTCAACAAGCGATCAAAGGTATGCAGCACCGCATCTTGTGTAATCACGGTGACATCGGCTTCACGTTCGTGCCTTCGGGTAATGATGTCCAGCGTCTGTGTTTTGGCGGCTTCCAGCAACTCGCGATTGCGAGCTTCCACAAAGATGCGGAACAGAGTGTTGCTGTTCAGCATGGATTGAGCCACGGCAACAGGAATCATGACGACTTCATCTGTATTCATGCCCAAAGACGAACCCGAGGGTGCGAACACACCGATGACGCGGAAACGTCGCCCGCCGATACGCACCAGTCGCCCCAAAGCGGGCTCGGCACCAAAGATTTCATTACGTATCGTGGCACCCAGCACCACCTCGGGCATACCGCGCGTCCAGTCTTCCTGCGTCAGGAAACGTCCCTGCGCCAAAGTGAGCGAACGTATCTGTGCGTATTCAGCCGTCGTTCCCAATACCACCGACTCGCGCAGACGACCCTCAAAGCCGATTTCAGTGTTTCCAATGGCTAGCGGCGCGACACGACTCACCGCATTGGAACGCAGGAGTGCTTGCGCGTCGGCAATCGTCAAATCGCGGGGGGTTCCCGTAATGGCATTCGCTGGATTGAAGCCCCCTGTCGAGGTGCGACCGGGCATGACGATGACGAGGTTCGTTCCCAAAGACGCGAATTCATTCAGGATGTAACGACGTGCGCCATCGCCCAGTGCGGTCAGCGTGACCACCGCCGCCACACCGATGGAAATCGCCAAGACGAGCAAAGACGTGCGCAGCGGACTACCCAAGGCGGCGTCCCGAGCAAAGCGAAAGATGTCCGAGATGCGCATCGATCCCTTACTCAGTCATCCGAAGACTGCGAATTTCGCAGATTTCGCGGATTTATTTGTTGTAACCATTCGGGCTGAGCCTGCCTAAGTTCTTGTCGCTCTTGTATTTCCGGTGTATCCCCTTCGACAAGCCTGTCCTGAGCATGCTCGAAAGGCTCCTTGCGAACGGATTCAATCAACACATCACCATCACTATCATCAATAGGAGCTGTCTTCATCGGTGTCCATACCGGCATCGATGGTACCGACGCACGGATGGATGCCGCACTATCATGCTGGAGCCGTCCGTCTTCCATACGCAACTGACGATGTGCGCGATTTCCCAGATGCGCATCATGCGTAACCACGATCAGCGTCACGCCACCCGCATTGAGTTCTTCAAGCAAGCGCATGACTTCCTCGCCGGTAGCACGATCCAGATTACCGGTCGGCTCATCGGCCAGAATGACTGCGGGCTGCATGACCAATGCTCGTGCAATCGCCACACGCTGACGCTGACCACCGGACAGCTCGTTGGGTCGATGGTTGCCCCGATTTTCCAGACCATAATTTTTCAAAGCCTGAGCAACCCGCTGATCGCGCTCCCGAGGGGAGATGCCCGCCAAAGTCATCGGCAAGGCAATGTTTTCAGCCGCCGTCAAACGGGGGACGAGATGAAAACTCTGGAAAACAAAGCCGATACGCTCGCGGCGCACACGCGCCTGCTCATCCGCTGACAGGGTAGTGACATCACGGCCTTCAAGACGATAAATACCGGCATCCGGTCGATCCAGCAGCCCGAGCAAGTTGAGCAGAGTGGATTTCCCCGAGCCCGAAGGCCCCATCACGGCAACATATTCGCCCGTATCGATCTGGACATTCAGTTCATGCAGCGCATGAACCGTACTGTCACCCAGATGAAAAACGCGCTGGATGCCACCAAGCTCGATCAGGGGGGGCGCCATCAACAAACCGCTGATTATTTCGCTGCCGGAGCAGACGGGGTTGCAGAACCTGCAGGCGCATCTTCCGCCGTGTAGTGCGCCCCAGCTTTCACACCTTCGCGTTCCAGCGATGTCACTACACGATCACCCGCCGCCAGACCCTCCAATACTTCCGTGTATTCCCAGTTGGCAAGCCCTGTCTTGACCTTGCGCTCCACCAAAGTTCCATCGGCACCCGCGACCAGAACCCGTCCGCCCTCAAGCAATGCCGACGTTGGAACACGCACCGCATTGTCACGCGAAGCAAGGATGACTTCGATATTGGCCGAATAACCAACCAAAAGACGACCTGCATCCGATGGATTTTCAAAAACAGCTTCCACATCCACCGTGCGCGATTGTTTTTCCAGCGCAAACACATACGGAGCCACACGTTTGATATGACCGGCAAAGGATCGCTTGGGTAAGGCATCCAGCGTGATGCGCACAGGCTGCCCCTCGCTAATCTTGGGTGAATCCACCTCATCCATCGGTGCCTTGATGTACAAGCAGGATTCGTCGATCAGATCGATTGCCGGAGGCGTCGGAATCCCTGGAGGCGACGGCGTGGAATATTCGCCCACCTCTCCCGTAATCTTGGCCACCGTACCATCAAAAGGCGCGTATAAAGCGGTGCGCCCCTGCTCGACCTGGGTGACACGAACCTGTGCCAGTGCCTGTGCCACGCGTGACTTGGCCGCTTCACATCCCGCACGTCGGGCATCCGCCTCGGCACGCGCTGTATCGGTTCTGGAGCCCGAAACGTATTTCTGGGCGTGAAGCAAATCCAGTCGCTGCGCTTCACGCTCGGCACTCGCTGACATGGTACATGCCTCGGCGATCGACTGACGTGCGGTTTCAACCTGTGTTCGCGCCAGCGCATTCTGAGCCAGTTGGTCATCATTCCAGAGGCTCATCAACAACTGCCCTTTCTTGACCTGATCCCCTTCCTTGACGGGCAACTGCACGATACGTCCACCTAGCAAGGTAGATAGCTTGGCACGCTGGCAGGACTCCACCGAACCGGCACGCGTATTGGCAATGGAAGACTCCACCTTGCCGGTATCAATATCCTTGAACACGACGCTGACAGGCTTGGGACGTGAAAGCCACCACCAAGCACCACCCACCAGCGCGATGACAAGCAGCCCGATCAACAGGGGGCCGACAATAGACGAGATTCTGGAACGGGTCATGGTTTCCGGTCGCTGTCAGTACAGGGAAATGAATAAGAAAATGGTGTGTGACATACATTCACGCCCTTTTTAAGATGGGCGCATTCTACCCGACTGTTTTTATTTGAATAGTGACTGATCGGCTGAACAATTCACGGAGTCATCTAGTCACAATCATGCTCCCTGCGCACTCATTTTGCTGTTTGCGACTGAGCTTTATCTTTTGTAATAGCTATTAATTTCATTTTATTGATGAGATATTGCTTGAAAGACGTTGTTTTCAAACAACACACAGACTTGTACTGTGATTTTTTTCACATAGACTTTTGAGCGTTACCACTAAAGTTCATCGCGATTTCAGTCGTAAAAATAACTTACAAAAACACTCAACGATACACTGGATCCATCAGCTCGAATCTGGAGAACAGCAATGCAACCCTTGCAACATTTAGCGCTGGCATACCATCAACGCACTGAGCACTCCTCAGCGGCAGGAACCCGGACAAGTCTGGTGCCTCAATTACGTCAACTGGCGAACCAGCTAGGCGCAGCCATTCAATCTGGCGAAACGGGGCAGGCGCGGCGCATGGCTCATCGCTACAACCTTCCTCCCATTGCGTGGGGATTCTTGGCTTCATGTCTGCAACAGCAGCATATTCCTGGGGACGTCATCGAAAGCGTGCTCTCCTGACTTGCCCAAATTAGGCAGAAACGCATCTATTGAAAGATGCATCTGCTGGTGAACCTCGTTTCACCCGAGTACAATCTACAATCCATCTTTCTTTCTTCCATAGGCCTTGCGTATGCATGAGGCTATGGAAGTTTGATTTCAGGCATTTGCCGACCGTGATTCGGCATGCAACCAGCAGGAGTCTCCATGGGTAATCTCGTCCAATCCGGCATCGGTATCGTATCGGCCAGCCGTCGCAAATTTCTTGTCATGGCGGGTGCTGCCAGTGCGGCAGGTGCGGCACTCAGCCTGTTTGGCTGCGGCCGCGCACCTCTACAACATTTCAAAGGTACAACAGCTGGCCGTTTCGATCTCGGCCCACGTACCACGCCCAAGCTCAATAATTGGCAGGATCTCTACCGCCAGCGTTGGACTTGGGACAAGGTCGCCAAGGGTTCGCACGGCTGGTCGAACTGCCGCTCGGCTTGCGAATGGGATTTGTACGTGAAAGATGGCGTCGTGGTGCGCGAAGAGCAATCCGCGACCTACGAGGCCTCCGAGCCCGGAATTCCTGACTTCAACCCACGCGGCTGCCAGAAGGGGGCTTGCTACACCGAAGTCATGTACGGCCCTTCACGCACCACCGTGCCGCTGAAGCGTGTGGGTGCACGAGGATCGGGCAAATGGGAAAAAGTTTCCTGGGAACAGGCGTTGAAAGAAATCGCCCAGAAGACCGTTGATGCCGCTGAAAAGTGGGGTACAGACACGATTTATCAGGATCTCGGGCCTAACTTTGACTTCGGCGCGAGTACCGCCGGTCGCTTCAAGTTCCAGTTCATGGCAGGCGGCATTTTTGCTGATAACTGGGCGGAAATCGGTGACTTGAACGTGGGTGCCAGCATCACCACCGGGGCAGCTCACCTCGGTGGCTCCTCCGATGAGTGGTTCCTTTCCGATTTCATCATCGTCTGGATGATGAATCCCTCGGTCACACAGATCCCTGACGCCCACTTCCTTTACGAAGCGCGTTACAACGGCACGGAACTGGTGGTCATCGACCCGCAATACTCCGCCACCGCGATCCACGCCGACCAATGGTTGCCGCTTGAATCGGGCACCGATGCCGCATTAGGCCTGGCCGTCGCACGCCACCTGCTGGAAACCGGCGCAATCGATCTGCCCTACATCCGCGAGCAGACCGATCTGCCGCTGTTGGCGCGCTTGGATACGGGTCGCTTCCTGCGTGAATCCGAGATGGTCAACGGAGGCGATGCCGATCAACTTTACATGTGGCATCCGCAAAAGAACGCCCCAGTGCCAGCTCCGGGTTGCCTGCACAACACCACGCGTAATCTCAAGCTCGATTTCGAGCCGCCCATCGATGGCCAATGGAAGGTCAAACTGGCCGATGGCAAGGAAGTAGGGGTCGTGCCCGTCGGTGCCATGCTGAAGGAACACCTCGATCCGTGGACCTTCGAACATGCGGCTCAAGTGACACATCTGCATATCGACCAGATCAAGAAGTTTGCCGAAGGTTGGGCAAAGGCACAGCGCCCCATGGTGCTCTCCTCCTGGGGCTCGAACCGTTACATCCATTCAGATTTGATGAACCGCACCAAGCTGCTGCTGCTGATGTTGAAAGGCGCGATGGGCAAAAAAGGTGCGGGCTATCAGGCAACCGGCTGGGTGGATCTGGACGGTTTCGGCAATGCCATGCAAATGGAGAAGGAAGGCATGACCGGCCGTCTGGCCGTAATGTTGAACGCCATGCCGCCCAAGGAACTGTTCAATGCCGTCGTCGATATCATCAAGAAGCGCAAAACCGAAGGTGACGTCGCACTGGAAGGTGAAAACAACTACTTGCGCAACAAGTTGTGTACCAGTGACGTCGTTGAGGTGAACTTGAAGTCGGATGGCTACCGTGCCGCCCTCAACAAGGAACAAAAAGGTCTGTACGAGCGCGATCTGGATTCCTACTACCAGGAAGCCCACGATAAAGGCTGGGCTCCGGGTCTGCCGCGCAAGGCTCCGCCGAAGATTTTCTTCTCCGGCGGTTCCAACCTGCTGCGCCGTAACAACATGCCGCAATATCTGAAAGCCCATATCTGGGATCAGATGGAATGTATCGTCGACATCAACCCGAAGTATTCCTACACCGGCACCCAAGCGGATTACATCCTGCCCTCGGCCGGTTGGTACGAGAAGACCGGGATCAAGTACACGATGTCCTACATCCCCTACCTGCACTACTGCGATGCCGCTGTCCCACCCTTGGCCGAGTCCAAAGGCGAATGGGAAATCTACTGGTTGTTGACCAAGGAAATGGAAGCTTATGCCAAGGCGAAAAACCAGCCCATCCTCGATGGCTGTGGCCGTGGCACGATCGACATGAAGACCATTCACCAGCGTTACACCAATCAAGGGGCGCTGGGGCAGCATGACCAAGACAAAGTCACGGAAGAAATCCTGCGTTCCGAATCGACCCAGGGCATGACCGTCGAAGGTCTACGTGAAACAGGGATTGCCAAATACACCTCCACCGGTAAAAACGTGCAGGCCACCGCGCTCAATAACCCGGACTGGAAAGGCGAAGGCGTACTCACCACCATGACCCGCTTCACGGTGCACAAGGAACCCTGGCCCACCTATAGCGGACGCATCTCCAGCTTTATTGACCACCCCTGGTTCATCGAAGCCCACGAGCAGTTCGCCAATCACAAAAACAGCCCCAAGGCGGGCGGCGACTACCCCTTCATTTTCGTCAGCTGCCATGCCCGCTGGTCGATCCACTCGACTTGGCGCGACACGCCGATGATGCTGCGTCTGCAACGTGGCGAGCCGCTGGTCTACCTCAACCCCACCGATGCGACGAAAATCGGTGTCAAGGATTTCGAATACGTCGAGGTACACAACGACTACGGTTCGGTACGCATGCGTCTAAAAGTCACCGCCATGGTGCGTCCGGGTGTGGCCTATTACTACCACGCATGGGAGCCGCATCAGTTCCCCAATCACGAGTCCTACAAGAACTTGATTCCAGGTCTGGTGAAGCCGCTGCACTATGCCGGTGGATATGGCCACATCAACCATGCGCTCAACCGCTTCCAACCGGGCAGTGCCGTGCAGGATACGCGCATTGGCATCAAGCCCTGGACCGGCCAGCAAACGGCGGTCAAGCCGGTGGTTGTGACCGCTGAAGAACAAGCCAGCATCGACAAACATTCAAAACAGCCCCTGTGAGTTGCGGGCACATTAAGACGACGAACAGGAGGAAGACACGATGAGCACGCAAACGCCCACGCCCGCAAAACCCCCCGCCCAGCGGCAAGTTTCGATGATATTGGATCTAAACAAATGCCTGGGCTGTCACACTTGCAGCATCGCCTGCAAAAAAATGTGGAATACCGATCCAGGCACGGATTACGCTTACTGGAACAGTGTCGAAACGCTGCCCGGCAAAGGTTATCCCGCCAACTATCCGCAAATTGGTGGCCGCACCGACAAGGGCGAAGTCAAGCGCGGGCAAGTGCCGAATCTCGACACCGGCTATGGCCGCTCCTGGAGCTTCAACCACAAGGATGCCCTCGCCTCCACAGGTCAGGAAGTCAAAATCTGGATCAAGCCCAAGGAAGAAGTGAAGTGGGGGCCGAACTTTGATGAAGATGAAGGCACCGGTCAATATCCCAAGGACAATCACTACTTCTATCTGCCACGTCTGTGTAACCACTGCACGCATCCGGCCTGTAAGGATGCCTGCCCGCGTGGTGCCATCGAAAAACGTGAACATGACGGCATCGTACTGGTGAATCAGGATCGTTGTCACGGCTATCGTTTCTGCGTCGAAGCCTGTCCCTACAAGAAGGTGTATTTCGATCACGTTCGCCAAGTTTCCGCCAAGTGCATTTTCTGCGCACCGCGTGTGGAAGAAGGCGTGGCACCTGCTTGTGCACGCCAATGCCCCGGCCGTCTGCGCTTCGTCGGCTATCGCGACGACCAGGACGGTCCGATCTGGAAGCTGGTCGAGAAATACAAGGTCGCACTGCCCTTGCATGGTGAATGGGGGCTGGGGCCGAATGTGTTCTACGTCCCGCCGATGAGCCCGCCGAAACTGGATGAAAACGGCAAGCCCACCGATGAGCCGCGCATCCCGCTGGCCTATCTTGAGTCACTCTTCGGACCGCGCGTCAAGGAAGTGCTCGACATCCTGCACGCCGAGCGCGACAAGAAAAAGCGTGGCGAAAAGAGCGAACTGATGGATCTGCTCATTGCCTACAACTGGAACGACAACTTCAAGCTCGCCCCGCAGCAGCGCGAAGTTTTCGGCGAACACCACTGATCTGCCCGCGAAGATAGACGAGGAACATTCACATGAAAAAAACTGTTGCCCTGATCGCGGCACCGACCGCCCCCCAACCCGGTGGCTACATCGCCAAAGCCTATGAAGACCGTATCGTACCGGGAATTCCTCAGGCTGATCTGACCGTGGAAGCTGCGGACAAAGGCTGGAAAGTAACCCTCTCCTGGCCTTGCCCCAATCCCGTAAAGAGCATTGCGCGGGAAACCGACAAGTTTCTCGACTGCTGCGCCCTGCTGGTTCCTGCCACCGAAAACGCCCAGTGGATCACCATGGGTTCAAAAGAAGACCCGGTCGAAGGTCTGTTGTGGAAGGCAGATCGCGAACGCCCCTGGCGTATGCAGGCTGAAGGTCTGGGCACCATGCATCGTAACGAAGCCCCGGCCGACTGGACGGTCGCAGCCGAACACGCCAATGGTCGCTGGACAGTACGCTTTGACATTGGCGAATGGCCGGTACTGACCCAATTCAAGCAAGTAGGCTTCGCGATCTGGCTGGGCGAGCATCAGGATCGTGGCGGACTCAAGTCGGTCAGCCCGGGCTGGCTGGCCATCGCCTGATTTTGACACGCCATTGAGGGACTGATGATGTCGGACACAACCCCTGGGGATTTGCCCGCAGCCCCGCCAGAAGCGGAAATTACCGCAGAAGCGCTGGCCGATATGGCAGATCAACTGCGCCCACAGACCCTCAATTTCCTTGCGTGGAGCGCGCTATGGAGCACGCTCACCGAGGACGACCTGCGTGCCGCCGCTTGGGAAGCGCTTGAGCTTCCCGGCGACTTCGAGTCGATACGCATCAATTACTGGAACACCTTTCAGGTCGGTATTCCGCAAGCACCGATTCCTGCATTGATTCATTCCCTGATGAACATCGACGGTGCAGGAGCGCGTGAAGACTTCATGCGTGCCGCCGACCATCTGGGCTTGAGCTGGGGACATGCCCGTCTGTCACCCGATCAGCTTGGGCCCGCCTGCGAAATCTTTGCCATGGCGGTTGAACAGGAAGAGCCCGTCATCATTCAGCATTTAAGCAAAACCTACTTTCTGCCCTGGCTCGATCTGGCGCAGGAACAACTGAATGCGACCGCAGAACCGCAACTGGCGCGTATGCTCAGCCTGTTCCGCGAACATCTGCAAGAAGCCAGACGGCTGACGCCTATCGTCGGCTGATGTTGCAATATTGCGACGTCGATTGACCGAACCCCACTCTCACTCTAATCGATAGTACAAACACAATTCCCCTTACCAGCATGACAGCAGGTAAGGGGAATTTTTGTTTCCGGGGGCGGCTTCCTGAATGAAGAAACGTCAGGAAGCTCAACGCTCAAAGTCGCTCAAGCCATCAAGCCGAGAACGAAGATCCGCAGCCACAGGTCGATTGGGCGTTCGGGTTCTTGATGACGAATTGCGAACCTTGCAGGCTTTCGGAATAGTCGATTTCAGCACCGACGAGGTACTGATAGCTCATCGGATCAACCAGCAGTTGCACGCCTTCTTTTTCTACCACGGTGTCATCTTCGTTGATCTCTTCTTCGAAGGTGAAACCATATTGGAAACCCGAACAGCCACCGCCGCTGACAAACACGCGCAATTTGAGATCGGGGTTACCTTCTTCTGCCATGAGATCGCGAACCTTCTCAACGGCTTTATCGGTAAAAACCATGGGCATGGGCATTTCAGCGGGGGCATTCATGAGAGAACTCCTTGAGGGTAAATTCTGATTTGATTAAAGCACAACAACGCACAATCGGCGAAAGTATTATTGTACTCTGGATACTGGTATTCAAAAATTCAAAACTTCACACCTTTACCAATTTATCAATTTACCAACTTACCAACTCACCATGCGGCTTCGTCGGTCTGGCTTGGATTCATTGAGTTTATGAGAGTTCCAAAAACCGCCCAGCGCCGTCTATCAGGGTAGCACGGGGACGAGGTCGAGTCCGAGAGACTCATCACATCCAAACATCAGATTCATATTTTGCACCGCCTGACCCGCAGCACCTTTGACCAGATTGTCGATGACCGAGAGAATCACCAGCGTGTCGCCGCCTTGTGGACGATGGATAGCAATCCGACACAGATTGGCGGCACGCACCGAACGTGTTTCAGGATGGCTTCCGGGAGGCAGCACATCGACAAAAGGCTCTCCGGCATAGCGTTTTTCAAACAACGCCTGAAAATCCTCCTCACGCGTGATGCGCGCATAGAGCGTGGCATGGATGCCGCGAATGAGGGGGGTGAGATGAGGCACAAACGTCAGTCCCACAGCTTGCCCCGCCACGCGCGACAAACCTTGCGCAATTTCAGGGAGATGTCGGTGACCTGCCACGCCGTATGCCTTGAAGTTATCCGACGCTTCCGAAAACAGGGTGTGCACTTCCGCCTTGCGTCCCGCTCCCGAAACACCGGATTTCACATCTGCGACCAGATGCGCCAGATCAATACAACCCGCTTCAACCAAGGGCAAAAAACCCAGTTGCGTTGCCGTTGGATAGCAGCCAGGATTGGCGATGAGACGCGTACTCTGGCTCCGGATTTGATCACGGTTGATTTCCGGCAAACCATAAACCGCTTCGGCCACGAGATCGGGGCTGGCATGGCTCATGCCATACCATTTTTCCCAAACGGCAATATCCTTGATGCGAAAATCCGCAGCCAGATCGATGACCCGAACCCCCGCATCCAGCAACGCGCGCGCCTGCTGCATGGCAATACCATTGGGCGTTGCAAAAAACACCACGTCACAGTCGGACAGCGGAGACTGCGCCGGGTCTGAAAATTTCAGCGATACATGCCCGCGCAAGCTCGGAAACATATCGGCAACCGCCGTTCCCGCTTCACCCCGCGACGTAATCGCCTTGAGCTCGACCTGGGGATGTCGCGCCAGCAATCTAAGCAGTTCGACACCGGTATACCCTGTTCCACCGACAACACCGACCTTGATCATGGCAAATTGATGGAATGCGCAAGCCGATCATTGATCAATCATCAATCATCTACAGCCCCGACTTCTCGCGCGATCCCGCTCCTTTTATAAGTTTACAAATTGAAGGGAAGACTCTTGTATTGCCTGATTTATCCGATCCACAAGACATTGCCATTCGACATGGCGGCATCCATGACACCCACCACCGTCACAACGAGCTCATCAGGCTTGGCGGTATGCAGATAGGCATGATCTCCCAAGGGAAGCCAGCCAATGGCTTCAGCTTCAATCGCTGCAAGCTCCTGCAGTTCAGCGTTCATATCCAGTAAAGATTCCATGAGGGATTCAAGCGGGCAAGAGGGAATAAAGGCAATATATGCGTAACCCTCAATGATAAAACAGTTACGATTTTTCACGCGAAAAATTGCTGCCCATTTGGGGTAGGCTGGCTGCGGCAAGCCGCTGGCAAGATCACTCGACCTGCCGTAATACGGTAATATCGTCGGTTATATTGATGATTCAGCTCATAGCTCACGCACAGGATTTTGTTCGTGTTTTCCACCGCTCCCGCCAGGCGTGACCACAAAACCTCCCCCTTGCATCATGAATGACAGCATCCCCCCCCATCTGCTGCGCCCCTGGGCAGCAGATTACAACGGCACGATGAGCCCGGATCAAGCTCTCGCCCTGGCCGATGTCACGGATACAGCGGCTCTGATGGCCTCTGCCGTTCAGTTGCGCGATCAGGGTTTTCGTAACGTCATCACCTACTCGCGCAAGGTTTTTTTACCGATTACCAAGCTGTGTCGCGATGTCTGTCATTACTGCACTTTCGCCAGCACACCGCGCGAGGTAAGCAGTGCCTACATGTCGCTGGACGAAGTGCTGGCGGCTGCCCATGCCGCAAAACAGCAGGGCTGCAAGGAGGCTTTGCTGACCTTGGGCGAGCGTCCCGAGCTGCGTTATCAGGCGGCGCGCGACGCACTTGCGCAGATGGGCTTTGCCACGACGCTGGATTACGTCGCGCATGTGGCGGGGGAGATTTTCCGCCAGACGGGGCTGTTGCCGCATGTCAATCCGGGCTGCATGGATGCGACTGAACTGGCAATGCTGCGCAAGGTCTCGCCTTCGATGGGGCTGATGCTCGAATCCGTCTCACCGCGCCTGTGCGAAAAGGGGATGCCGCATTACGGTTCGCCCGACAAGCAACCGGTGCGACGGCTGGAAACTCTGCGTCTAGCGGGTGAAGCGAAAGTGCCGTTCACCTCGGGCATCCTGATTGGCATCGGTGAGACGCGCCGCGAGCGCATCGAATCGTTGCTCGCCTTGCGCGAGCTGCATGAACGCTATGGCCACATTCAGGAAATCATCGTCCAGAATTTCCGCGCCAAACCGGATACGTTGATGGCCGACGCGCCCGAGCCTTCGCTCGACGATCTGCTGTGGACGCTGGCGGTCACCCGTCTGATTTTTGGTGCGCAGATGAGCATCCAGGTGCCGCCCAATCTCAACCCCGGCGTGCTGCCGCAGTTGATTGCTGCGGGCATCAATGACTGGGGCGGGGTTTCGCCGGTCACGCCGGATTTCGTCAATCCCGAAGCCCCGTGGCCGCATCTCGACCAACTGGCGCGCGAAACCGCTTCGACCGGCAAATTCCTCCAGGAACGCCTGACCATTTATCCGCAATACGCGCTCGATGGCGCGCAGTGGGTGGATGCCAACCTGCGCACCGCCATTCTGCAAAGCATCGACGGCGAGGGGCTGGCGCGTAGCAATGACTGGGTTCCGGGACAGGATCACCCCTTGCCCGAGGAAGATTTGAACTGGTTGAACACACCGGTTACCGATGAAAATGTTAGTACTGACTTACGAAATATTGCCCGTCGTTCCTCGATAGGTGAGGAACTGACTGAGGCAGACATCATTCGTCTGTTTCAGGCACGCGGAGCGGATTTTGCTTATGTCTGTCAGCAGGCTGACCAACTGCGTCAGCAGGTGAATGGCGCAACCGTCAGCTATGTGGTGACGCGCAACATCAATTACACCAACGTTTGCTATTTCAAATGCCAGTTCTGCGCCTTCTCCAAGGGCAAGATGAGCGAAAACCTGCGCGGCCAGCCTTACGATTTGGATGAAACGGAAATCGCTCGCCGCTGCCGCGAAGCCTGGGCGCGCGGGGCGACGGAAGTTTGCCTGCAAGGCGGCATCCACCCCGATTACACCGGGCAAACTTACTTCGATATCCTCGACATCGTGCGCCGCGAAACGCCGCATATGCACATCCACGCCTATTCGCCGCTGGAAGTCTGGCAAGGCGCGCTGACCCTGGACATGCCGGTTGATGACTACCTGCGTCAGCTCAAGGAACGCGGCCTCAATACGCTGCCCGGCACGGCGGCGGAAGTGCTCGATGACGAGGTGCGCGCCGTGCTCTGCCCGGACAAAATCAACACCCGTCAATGGATGCAGGTCATCGAAACCGCGCATGTGGTCGGCCTGAAAACCACGGCCACCATCATGTTCGGCCATGTCGATCGTTACAAACACTGGGCGCGCCATCTGCGCCGCGTGCGCGACATTCAAGTGGGCACCAAAGGTTTCACCGAGTTCGTACCGCTGCCCTTCGTGCCGATGGAAGCCCCGCTCTACCTCAAAGGGCGCGCGCGCAAAGGGCCGACCTTCCGCGAAGTCATCCTGATGCACGCCGTCGCCCGTCTCGCGCTGCATGGGCAGATTGACCACATTCAAGCCTCTTGGGTGAAACTCGGCGATGCCGGCGTGCGTGTGGCACTGGGCGCAGGTTGCGATGACGTCGGCGGCACGCTGATGAACGAAACCATCACCCGTTCCGCCGGAGCGACGCATGGCGAAGGTAAAACACCGGAGGAGCTGGAAGAATTGATCCGCAATGCCGCGCGTCAGCCGCGTCAGCGCAGCACCGACTACGGCGAAGTGAGCGCGGAACGGCAGCACGCCGGGCGCAGTGCCGCGCCGCTGGAGCCGGTCATCAACAACATGGACAGCGGCAAGTCCAACGGCAAGCCGCGACGTATGCTGGTGCGTTTCAATGTCGAGACAAATAGCAAGTAAACACGCGGTTTTTTTCGATAGCACACACTCACTTTTCGAGAATGGTGTGGCGCTGGTTATTGGCGGCAGCGGCGGCATGGGCAGCGTCATCTGCCAGCATTTCGCCGCGCGGGGTTGCGACATTGCACTGACTTACCGGAGCAATCAAGCGCGTGCGGAGGAGGTGGCGCAGGCGGTGCGGGCGATGGGCAGGCAAGCCAGCGTGCATGGCATGGACATCGCCGATGAAACCAGCGTCGCAGCAGCAATTGCAGCCATCACCACCACGCAGCGCATCCATACGGTCATCGTTGCCAGCGGTTCGGACATCGACCAGCGACGCATCGCCGAGCTCACGCCTGAAATGTGGCGCAGCGTGCTGGATGCCGATAGCAACGGTTTTTTCAACGTAATTCACCACACCCTGCCACATCTGCGTGCCGGAGGCGGCGGCTCCTATGTACATCTGTCCACCTGCGGGATGCAACGCTGGCCGGATGGCGACGCGCTCTCCGTCGCCCCCAAAGCCTGCAACGACGCGCTGCTGCGCGGCATCGCCCGTGAAGAAGGACGGCACAAGATCCGCGCCAACGCCATCGCCGTCGGCGTAATCGAAAGCGGCATCTTCCTGCGCCTGAAACAACAAGGCCACTTCGACGAACGCTGGCATCAGGCCGTACAGCGCAACCTGTGCCTCAAACGCTACGGCCAGCCCGAAGAAGTCGCCGAAGCCGCTTGGTATCTCGCCACGGCAAACTACGTCACTGGCCAGACCATCGCCGTCTCGGGTGGCTACGGCATCTAAAAAAACACGTCCTCTTTGGTCCAATTTCGAAACCGTGTCTTCAATAAAGACAGACAACGCGTAAATTGTTGCGATGCACAAATTTTGTGCGCTAAAATGCCGGTTTCATCTCATCCGTTACCGGGACGGGAACACGTCCCGTGCAACATTGCACTCTTCCCCCACTGAAGCCTCCACGCACCATGCACTATCCCTACGAACAATTACCTGATGCGGGTACAGCACTGGAAATTGTCGAGGGCTTGCGTTGGATACGCATGCCTTTGCCCTTTGCACTGGATCACGTCAATCTGTGGTTAATCGCAGACCATGATGTCGATGCTGATGTCGATGCCAATACATCTACATCCGTCACAGGCTGGGCCGCCGTGGATACAGGAATCGCGCTGGATGGCGTCAAGGCGCACTGGCAACAGTTGCTGACGCAATATCACCTGACCCGACAGATTGTCACGCATTGCCACCCCGATCATCTCGGACTGGCCGGCTGGCTCGAACAGCAAAGTGGTGCGCGTCTGTGGATGACACAGGGAGAATTTGCTGTCGCTCATTTGCTGCGTGCAGGTGTGGATGGCTACGGCTATCCGGCCGCACTGGCCTTTTTTGTGCGTCATGGCCTTGATGCCGAACGTGCGGCCACCTTTGAATCGCGTGGAAATGCGTTTTTGCGCGGCGTTCCCACCATGCCGCACACGTATACGCGATTGCGCGACCACGATGAAATCAAGATCGGCAATCACACTTGGCGAGTCATCATCGGCTATGGGCACGCCCCCGAACACGCCGCCTTGTACTGTGAGTCACTCCGTATCCTGATTTCCGGCGACATGCTGCTGCCACGCATCACCACCAACATTCATGTGAGTGCCGCCACGCCGGACAATGATTCCCTGTATGAATATCTGACATCGCTCGAACGCTTCCTGCCTCTGCCACCAGACACACTGGTTCTGCCTTCTCACGGCAAACCTTTCCGCGGTCTGCATGAGCGTGTCGAACAACTCCAGCAGCATCACATTCGCCGTTGCGACGCGCTTTGTGCAGCCTGCACCACTGCGCCCAAATCCGCAGCAGATCTGCTCCCCGCGCTCTTCGATCGTGATATCAGCGATCCACACCAGTTACAGTTTGCGATGGGTGAAACCATCGCCCACTTGAATTATCTTGAACATCAGCAGCGCATCGAGCGGCTGGATGATGGTCAGATTTTGCGTTACCGTGCCTCACGCACCTCACGCACCTCACGCCCTTGATTAACCTCGATTCAATCTTTATTCACCGGAGTCCTTGATGAGCAAACAAGCCCAGGAAGAAGTCAAACCCAGTCTGCCCAACCCCACGGAAATCGCCAAGATCTATGGCGAAATCGCGCAACGTGCATCGAAACTCATCAACGATCATGTGCATCGTCAGCTAAAAAAAGGCATCACCGCACCTGCTGACGAACTGGGTATTGCCCAGGCTTACATGGACATGACCGCCAAACTGCTGGCCAACCCCTACAAGCTCGCGCAGATGCAGATGAATCTGGTGCGCGATTACATGTCGCTGTGGCAGCACTCCATGCTGCGCCTGACCGGACTGGGCGCGCAGCCGGTCGCCACGCCCGCCAAGGGCGACGGCCGCTTCAAGGATGCCGAATGGGAAGATCACTTCCTCTTTGATTTCATCAAACAATCCTATCTGCTCACCGCACGCCATGTGCATGACACCGTCTGCTGCGTCGAAGGTCTGCCGGAAAACGCCCAGAAGAAAGTCAATTTCTTCACCCGCCAATTCATTGATGCACTCGCCCCCTCCAACTTCGCCTTGACCAACCCCGAAGTACTGCGCGAAACCGTCAAGACCCACGGGCAGAACCTGCTCAACGGTTTCAACAATCTGCTCCGCGACATCGAAGAAGGCGACGGCCAGTTGCGCGTCAAGATGACCGACCCGACCGCCTTTGAAGTCGGTCACAACGTCGGCACCACGCCCGGCAAGGTGGTCTTCCAGAACGAACTGATGCAGTTGCTGCAATTCAACCCGACCACCAAGGAAGTGCTGAAGCGTCCGCTGCTCATCATTCCGCCGTGGATCAACAAGTTCTACATTCTCGATCTGCGCCAGTCCAACTCCTTCATCAAGTGGGCGACCGATCAGGGGCACACCGTGTTCGTCATCTCCTGGGTCAACCCCGATGCCAAGCTGGCGCAAAAATCCTTTGATGACTACCTCACCCAAGGCTCGCTCACCGCGCTAGAAGCCGTTTGCCGCCAAACCGGCGAAAACGAAGTCAACCTGATTGGCTACTGCCTCGGCGGCACGCTGCTCGGTTCCACCATCGGCTATCTCGACAACATCAAGGACAAACGCATCGCCTCGGCAACCTATTTCGTCACGCTGATGGATTTCTCCGTCCCCGGCGAACTGGGCGTGTTCATCGACGAACAACAGGTTTCCAGCCTCGAAAAGAAAATGGAAGAACGCGGCTACCTCGAAGGCGCGGAAATGGCGACCACCTTCAACATGCTGCGCGCCAACGACCTGATCTGGTCGTTTGTGGTGAACAACTACCTGATGGGCAAGCAGCCCTTCCCCTTCGACCTGCTCTACTGGAACTCCGATTCCACGCGCATGCCGTACAAAATGCACAGCTTCTATCTGCGCAATATGTACATGAAAAATCTGCTCAAGGAACCGGGCGGCATCACGCTGGCGGGCGTGCCGATCGACATCAACAAGATCAAAACCCCCAGCTACTTCATCTCCACCATCGAAGACCACATCGCCCCGTGGAAGGGCGTGTATCTGGGCGCCAAGCGCATGGCCGGCAATGTGCGCTTCGTGCTCGGCGGCTCGGGGCATATCGCCGGTATCGTCAATCCGCCCGCTGCCAACAAATACAACTACTGGACGAACGACTGCAAACGTCTGCCGGAAACTCCCGAAGAATGGTTCGAAGGCACGGAACAGCATCCGGGTTCATGGTGGAACGACTGGCAGGCATGGATTACCAAGCAAGACAACAGCATGGTGCCGGCACGCGACCCTGCCAAAGGCAAGCTCAAGGTCGTCGAAGATGCTCCCGGCTCCTTCGTCAAGTTCCGTCTCGACAAAAAAGACAAAGCAGCCAAAGCCACTGAAAAGGCTTGAGCCTGTCTGCCTCATCCCCCGCAGCGGCGTTGGTGACAAGCACCACCCCGCTGCGGGTTGTTTTTGACACCAACGTTTTGCTGTCCCTCTGGGTGTTCGACAAACGCCCTGGCGGCAGCCGCTTCGCCCCGCTACGCGAGGCCATCGAAGCCGGCACGTTGGTGGCACTCAGCCGTACCGATTGTCTCGACGAGTTCGAGCGCGTACTGGCTTATCCTGAATTCTGCCTGTCTGCTACCGAACAGCAGGCCATTCTTGCCGAATACCACACCCATGCCGTGCAGATACTGCCGGCCACGCAACCTGCTTACACGCTTCCGAAATGTCGTGATCGTGACGATCAAAAATTCCTCGAACTTGCCCGCGATGCCGCAGCCCATGTATTGACCAGCAGTGACAAGGCCTTGCTCAAACTCGCACGTCACAAAGCCTTATCAGAAAAATTTCGCATCATGCTGCCCGAGCAGCTCATCGTCGAACTCGCACTATCGCTGCTGCCTCTGGACAAGTAGCCGCTGTCAGCGCATCGCGTCAAGCGACCAGACCATGCCTCACCGCATACTGCATGAGTTCGGCATTGGTGGTCATGTTCATTTTCTCCAGAATGCGTGCACGGTAGGTGCTGACGGTTTTGGGGCTAATGTCGAGCTGCTTTGAAATCTCCTTGGGTGCGACGGCCGAAGCGATCAAGCGGAACACTTCGAACTCGCGACTGGACAAGGCCTCATGGGGTGTCTTGGGTGCATCCTGCGCTAAAAGAGAGACCATCTGATCGGCCAGCTCCGGCGTAATGTAACGCCGCCCTTTCATCACACTCTGTATCGCCTGAATCAACTCTCGCGCGGCCTTTTCCTTGGTAAGAAAGGCCGAAGCACCATCACGAAAAGATCGCATGACAAACTGCGTGTCATCAAAACTACTCAGCATGATGACCCGAATATTTGGATACAGAACGCGTATGTCCGGCAGGAGATCCAAGCCACTACGACCCGGCAAGGATATATCCAGCAACACGAGATCCCACGCTGCCAATTCCAGTTGCTGCAGGGCTTCGTCACCATTGGCAGCCTCGCCGACCAAGGCTTGCAAATCTTCCTTGAGGATGCGGCACAAGCCTGCCCGCAAGATGGCATGGTCATCTACCAGCAAAATTTTCATGCTTCATTGGCTCCATCAACAGGTTTGCGCAGCATGGTTACTGTGAGCACCGTACCTTGACCGGGAGCGCTAACCATATCGAATTGCCCACCAAAACGTGCTGCCCGCTCTTGCATCCCCAGCACACCCAAGGAAGGTTGGCTAAATTTTTCAGACGTATCAAACCCTTCGCCATTATCACTGATCGTCAACACCATTTGCTGTTCGTCCACCTGCAGATCCGTCGTGACCAGGCTTGCACGCGCATGTTTCGCGATGTTCGTCAGGGCTTCCTGGGTAATGCGAAACAATGCCGTTGAAATATCGCTATCACTGGTGTGTATTTCCCCTGTCGCATGAAATGTGGCACGAATGCCTGTACGCCTTTCAAACTGACTGAGCAGCCATTCCAGTCCTGCCTGCAAACCTAGGCGATCCAGAACACCGGGGCGCAATTCGGAGGAAATTCGACGAACGGAACGCACGGTCGCATCGATTCGTTCTCCGAATTCATCAATCAGGTTCAAGAGATTTCTGCATTCTTCACAATCCTCGTTGACTTGAATGCAACGCTTCAGCCTTTCCAGTTCCAGTCGCATTACACTGAGCTCTTGCCCAAGCTCATCATGCAATTCCTGTGCAATTCGCGCCGCCTCTTCTTCGCGCGCATTTTGCAACTGATGCGTCAAAGCACGCAGTCGTTCCTGTGCCAGGCGATTCGCCTGATAATGCTGCGCCCGTGCGTCGGCCATGGTATTGAACGCCAGCGCGAGATTGCGAATCTCTCCTTCGACCGGAGGCACTGCCACACGCACACTCAATTCCCCACTGCCGAACCGGCGCGTTGCACGCGACAATGCACGGATATCCTTGAGTACCGAAAAATCAGTTGCCACGAGCGACGAGACAATCGCAATCAAAGTCAGCAGCGCAAGCACGACAAGATCACGAATAAAAATGTCGTTGGCCATCTCATACACCTTGCCTTCCGGCGTACCAATGACGACCCAGATACCCTGCAAGCCTTCCAGCGGACGTGCAACCGCCATGCGTGATACCCCATCGATGGTCTGTACCCGACTCAAGGTATCAGGGTGACGCAACAACTGTGCCATTCCTTGCAGTTTGTGATGCGATGCAAGCGGCACATCATGCATGGAACTGGCGAGAACATTGCCTTCACGATCAACGATGAACAAGGTGCTGTCTGGCGGCAAACTGACGCTTTGTGCCAACTGGTTCAGCCATGCCAGATCGAGCGCGATGAACATGACATAGCGAGTATTTCCCGTCGCATCACGTAACGATTTCGCCATGATGAGAATCGGCCGCTGAACGATCAGCCCGACCAGATAAGTACCAATAGCCACGTCTCTGGACGCCATCGCTTCCTGAAAAACAGACAGGCTTGCCATGCTGACATGGCCAGGGGGAGGCACCACACTAAAGGCCAGCTCGCCTTCGGGGGTCAACGCACCAATATTGGCAAATTGAGGAAAGCCACTCAAGATGGCAGGCAATAATACGGGAAGACGCACAGCATCCTGCCCGTCGAGATTCAATGCGGACAGGGTGTCCAGCAAGCGTCGCGCGCCTTCGACCTGATGTGCATGTTCACGCGAGGCTGTCTCGGCAATATGCAAGAGTTCAATCTGGGTGCCTTGCAATGTCGCCGCACGTTCATTCGTGGCGACAGACAGCACAAAAATAAAGGCCGGTAAGGTGGCAAAGCAAGCAAAAAAAACCAGCTTGCCACGCAGCGTCTGAAATAATCGCAAATCAGGCATTGCACCTGATCGTGATGGGTCGATGTTTCATAAGCTCACTGTGCGAACAACGCACCGATGAACACATCAAAAAGTGGCACCCCAATCGTTGCTGCCTTGCGCTTCCTGATGTTCGAGTTCTCGCAAGGATTTCGCGGCACCATACAGCCATAACAGTACTCCCATCACCAGTAGCAGAAGAGCCACCTTACCCTTCCAGCCAGCGTCCAACAGGGTTGAAACTTCATTACCCGTTCCAGTATTCAGGGTGGCCAGGCAATACAGCACTATACCGAACATGGAAATAAGCCAGCCCAACAATATGGCCAGACGACCTGATTCCTTCCATTGAGTAATGATGGTTTTCGGCGGGGTTATCGCGGCTTTAATCGTGTGTGTAGTGTGTTTCGTGTGTCGTGATACGCTGCTACCCATGATAGCCCTCCTTTGAGCTTTTCATACATTCGACCCAGTATCTGTCATGCCGCAGCGGTGGCCATCTGCGTGTCATCGTCCAGCGCCGGAAAACCTTTGCGGCTGTAAGCCAGATAAAACGCCAGCAGGTTCATCGCTGCCCACACCGCAAATCCCAACGTATACCCCTGGGTCATGTTTTTGCTGAAGGCCATCACCATCGTCATGGTAAATCCGCAGGCGGCACCTGCTGCCTTGGCCAATCCACTCACAGCACCCACTTGCGTGAAATACATCGGAATCAATTTGATGACCGTGGCCGATGCTGCGCCAGAAATCAGTGCCATGGCGTAAATCGACCAGACTTGTGCTGTCAGCGAAAACTCCATGAGCAGAACAACCGTAAAAATGGCCGCACCGCCAAACAGCCAAGCCAGCATTTTCAGCGGCTCCAGCCGATCTGATAACCAGCCACCAATGGGGCGCATGAAGGCCACGAAGACCACCAATGAGGCGGTAAAAAGCATGGAGGCTTCGGTCGGATCGACACCCCAGCGATCCACCAGATAGGTCGGTGTCGTTGCCGAGAAAAAGGTCAGGGTACCAAAGGAAGTCCAATACAGATAAGTCACGATCCAGACCAGTGGGCCCGATTTATACACAGAAGCAATCTCTCCCAGTGTCAGGGGGACTTTGCGCTTGGGAGGATCCGAAGTGAAGAACCAATAACAAACCGCCATGATTAGCGTCGGGATCGCTGCAATCAAAAACACAAGATGCCAGCCTGCAATGGAACCCAAGCTCATTTTGGCAGGTTGGGTCAAATCACCTGCAGGCCCTCCAAGCACTTGAGTGATAAGAAATGGGACAGTAATCATGCCGATGCTGATACCGATATTTCCCAATGCAAAAACACCCAACGCCGTTCCTTGACGCGATTTTGGATACCACGAGGACACATGCGCATTACCCACGACAAACGTTGCCCCGCCCAAACCCAAAAACAGCCCCAAACACAGAAAGGCAAAATAACTGTCGGCAAACATTCCTCCAATCAATGGCAGGGTAATGAGCACCAGGGTGATCGTAAACACCCGACGTCCCCCAAAACGATCCGCAGCGATACCCAGCGGAATACTTACTGCTGTAGCAAAAAACGGGGGCATCGCTGCCAGGAACAGGGCTTCACTCGGTGTGAGGTGATACCACTTGATAAGAAAAGGGCCTAACGCCGAAAACATGCCCCAGATGGCAAATCCTAATGAAAATGCCATGAATGCAAACCACAGGACACGCATGTTTCCATTGGGTTCAGCGGTGAGATCGTTGTGAGCAAGACTCATGTGGACTCCGATAGGTGATGTTGGTTGCGCCAAAAAAGAGGGACTCAAACGGTTCGCGCCTGTTGTGCGGCAAGATCGGGCGATGAAGCGTCAAAGGACTTCGTGTGGTGTGCATGGGTGCCCGCCCACAGCGCGCAATTGAACAGAACGGCACCGATGATGTTGCCCAGGGTGACGGGAATCTGATTCCACAGCCACCAGTCACTCATGCTGACCTGAGCGCCTGCCAACATGCCCAAGGGAAAAACAAACAGATTGACCACGGCATGTTCAAAGCCCAACGCGAAGAACGTGGCGATAGGCAACCAGATGATGGTGATCTTGCCCACCATGCTATGCGTCGACTTGGCGATGATCGGCCCTAGACTCACCAGCCAGTTGCATAGCACGCCCATCCCGACGGCAGCAACCCAGCCATTGAGTCCGTAATGCTGATAAGAAACCTTTTTCTCCGCCAGATGTGCAATGACGGCCAATAGGCCATCGGCATTGATCTGCCCGCCCTTGGTCAGCGAAAACCACAGCAGCCAGGCAAAAAACACGCCTCCCATCAGGTTGCCGATGAAAGTCCATGTCCAGTTACGCACAACATCATGAATATCCAGCAAGCCCAGTTGCAGACCAATAGGCATGACAGAAAAACTGCCTGTCGCCATTTCCAGACCCAGCACGGACAGCATGATGTAACCCGCCGGAAAGAGCAGCCCCGCCACCGCGCTGGGAACCCCCTGGCTAATCAGCAAAGCAACCAGTGCCACGGCATAAGCGAGAAACGGCGTACACAAGAAGCTGCGTATCAGCAACTGCCTGACATCCAGCTTTGCTTTTTTCTTGGCATCGACACCCACGTCATGAACAATCAGATCGGGTGTCACCGTATCCGACACGGCCGACCGAACCAGTGCGAGCGGATCTGTTGCCAGATGCGTATTAAGATGTTCAGCCATGATTTATCCCAGAGAAAATGAATCCCGCCATTTTTGGCTTTCTTCGATGGGGCGACTAGCCGAATCTGAAGCACACCCCTACCAGCCAGAGACGACGGCATGTCATAAAATGACTGACATTGTTGTAGGTTGAGACCGCAGGAATATCGCGCCCTGCATTGCGATGCCCCCATGACATCTACCCTGCCTTTGCCCCTCTATCGCGGACGTTTCGCCCCCTCTCCAACCGGGCCTTTGCACATGGGCTCATTGGTGGCCGCCGTGGGTAGCTATCTCGATGCACATGCACACGGTGGGCTTTGGTATCTGAGAATCGAAGATCTGGATCGTCCGCGCTGTCGCCCCGAAGCAACGGATGCCATCCTGCAACTACTGGATGCCTATGGCTTTGAATGGGATGGAGAAGTGCTGTATCAAAGTCAGCGCGATGCGATCTATCACGCGGCTTTTGAACAATTGCGCGAACAGGGCGATATTTATCCTTGTGCCTGTACCCGAAGCGAACTGGCCGATTCCCGAATCACACCAAGCATCCAGCGTGCGCCCGATGGCGCCATGATTTACCCGGGTACGTGCCGCCACGCCTTGCCCGAAGGACGTGTGCCACGTGCCTGGCGCATACGGGTGTATGATGAAATCATCGTTTTCAACGACACTTTGCAAGGCACGATCGAACAGGCATTGGCTAAAACAGCCGGCGATTTCATTCTGCGCCGTGCGGATGGGCTATATGCCTATCAACTTGCCGTCGTTGTTGATGATGCGGCACAGGGCATTACCCATGTCGTGCGCGGTGCCGATTTGCTGGAATCGACCTCGCGACAAATTCTGCTACAACAGCGCTTGAAGCTGACCACGCCGCGATACACGCATCTTCCTGTCGTACTCGATGCGACGGGTGAGAAACTCTCCAAGCAAACGCACGCCATTCCACTTGAAATCCATGAGGCGATCCCCGCTTTATTGTGCGCCCTCGATTTTCTCGGCCAGCAGCCCCCAATCGAGCTGCGTCAAGCTAGACTAAGCGAGCTGTGGCAGTGGGCCATTGCCCATTGGTCGCCACATCCCTTACAAGAAATGCCGCAGTACGGCAACACGAAACCCATCGACCATTTTTCAGGAGCCTGACCATGCGTATCACTCAAGACGATGACATGCGCCATCTATTGCGCGAAATGAAGGTTTTTGCCCTCGTTGGCCTGTCTTCCAACCCCGAACGTCCCAGCCACAAGGTCGCAAAATATCTCATGGCACACGGCTACACCGTAATCCCCGTCAATCCGGTCGAAACAGAAATTCTGGGGCAGAAATGTTATGCGCGTCTGGCTGACATTCCGCAGCCTGTCGATGTTGTCGACTGCTTTCGCAAGTCATCCGACATTCCACCGCTGGCTCAGGATGCCATCGATATCGGTGCCAAAGTCCTCTGGATGCAACTCGAAGTCATCAACGAAGAAGCCGCCGCGAAAGCCAACACCGCCGGACTGAATGTGGTGATGGATCGCTGCCCAAAAATCGAGCATGCACGCTTATTCGCTTAACGCACTTCACGCACTTCACGCAAAGGTTCACTACGTTCCAATACCGTGAGATTCTTGTGTGCGGGGGCAAACGCAGTTTCAAGATCGTGATACACCTGACGCGCACGCTGGCTGTTGTCACGGCTGTAATTGCACACAAAAACATCCAGCGTCACATGCCGTGATTCTGGCCAAGTATGCACCGCCAGATGAGACTCGGAAAGAATCACCACTCCCGTAGTTCCAATCGGCTCAAATTGATGAAACTGGCTGGATAGTTTTGTCAGGCCGGCTCTTTCGATGCTTTCCAGGCAAAGCGTTTCCAGCGCGTGCGCCAGAATCAAACACGGCGCATCGGCTTTGCATTCATACCAGTCGGCAATCAGATGGATACCCCGCATAAGATGAGATGCCCTTGACTTATCTCGATGTGTTTTTATTGGGTGCTGCCGATTTCTGTGCCAGCAGGCTGGCATAACGTTTTCTTTCATCCGGCGTCAAACCGCCGTTGCGTTCCTTTTGCGTAAGCTCAGCAATGGCTTGAGTCAAGCCGGTTTGACGCAAACGATCCAGTGCATCGTTGAATTCAGTTTCCATCGCGACTTCGTCAATACGGTCTTCGGTCAGAATACTTGCATATTGAGCCAGCGTCGTTTCGTGTTCGCTATCGCGAAAAAACTCCAGCAGTCGCCCGATGATTTTGATCTCCGGATTATTGTCGATCAACAGTCTTCCATGATCCACCGCATCGGCAATCGCGCGCAGCGCGGCTGTTTCCGGGCTATTCCCTGTGAGCAAATCCAGCGGTAATCGGGTAATTCTCAAGGGGTGATGCAGGATATTTTCCAGCAGCCGATGCTCAATCGAACGAGCGGCTGGTCGTTGGGTCATGCGAGGAACAGCCGCACGACGTAGAGCGAGAGGCTTGAGCTCACAAGCTGCCTCGACTTCGGTCTGGGTCATTTGAACGATCGCAGCCAGCGCCTTGCTGAGCTGCACACGCAAGACCGGTGCCTGCACCCGTTGCAACAGCGGCTTGGCGATATGGAGCAACTGTGCGCGCCCTTCTGCAGTATAGGGTTTGGTTTGATGTTCTAAATGTCGCACCATGAATTCGCTGAGGCGCGTGGCACTGCGGGTCTGGGCGATGAAGGCTTCCTTGCCGTGACTGCGGATGAATTCATCGGGATCTTGATCCCCCGGCATTTGGAGGAACTCGACTTGCCGATTGTCGGTCAAATGTTCAAGGCTGACTTCCATCGCACGCCATGCCGCCTTATCCCCTGCGGCATCACGATCGAAACAGAAAATGATGCGATCGGTCAGCTTGAACAGTTTTTGCAGATGCATACCCGTCGTGGCCGTGCCCAATGCAGCGACCACGTTTTCGACGCCTTGCTGCGCAAGTCCGACGACATCCATATAGCCTTCAACGACAATCACCGCATCCATTTCACGAATCGCCTTGCGCGCTTGAGGCAGACCGTAGAGCTCGCGCCCTTTTTCAAACAAAGGAGTTTCGGGTGAATTCAGATATTTAGGCTCGCCCTTGTCGAGCACACGCCCGCCAAACCCGATGACATTGCTGCGTGTATCCAGGATGGGGAACATGATGCGATCACGAAAACGGTCATAACGACGCCCTTGCTCTCCATCGATAACCAATCCACATTCGGCAAGCTCGTTCAGCTTGGCGTAGGACGGGAAAATCTGTTCGAGGTTCTGCCAGCCTTCAGGGGCGTAACCCATGCCAAATCGCGCAGCAATCTCACCTGTCAGCCCCCGCTGCTTGAGATAATTGATGGCACGCGGACTGGATTTGAGACTGTTTTTGTAAAACTGTGCAGCACTCGCCATGTATTCGGTGAGTGGCGCGATTTTATGTTCATCAACCCGCTTGGGCGTGTTGTCTTGCGGCACCTTGAGCCCAATGCCAGCAGCCAGTTCTTCGACCGCATCCACAAAGCCCAAGCCGGAATATTCCATCAAAAAACGAATGGCACTGCCGTGTGCGCCGCAGCCAAAGCAGTGATAGAACTGCTTGCTGGGGCTTACCGTGAATGAAGGCGTTTTTTCCGAATGAAACGGGCAGCAGGCACTGTAATTGGCACCTGCTTTCTTGAGCGGAATATGACGCTCGACGACGTCAACGACATCGATGCGTGCCAGTAATTCCTGAATGAAACTTTCCGGAATCATGAGAATGTCTGGAAGACTGAAATTACCGCGTCTAAACCTGTTTCAGTTATTTCAACCGTTCAAGCGAGCCTTGATGAGCTTTGATACTGCCCCCATGTCGGCACGCCCCGCCAGTTGCGGTTTGGCAAGTGTCATGACTTTGCTCATCTCTTGCATCGTTTTGGCGCCGCTGCTTGCAATGGCCTCAATCACAATAGCCTCAATTTCACTTTCCGTCAGCGCTTGCGGCATATAAGTCGAGAGCACATCCACCTCGAAACGCTCGGCGGCAACGAGATCCTCTCGCTGCGCCTTTTGATATTGCTCGATGGAATCCTTGCGTTGCTTGAGCATTTTGTCGATGACGGCAATGATGGCGGTATCATCAAGCTCGATGCGCTCATCGACCTCTTTTTGCTTGATGGCGGCCAAAAGCAGACGTATCGCCCCCAGCCGCGCTGTTTCGCGAGCGCGCATGGCAGTTTTCATGTCATCGTTAATTTGTTGCCGGAGTGTCATTGACATGAGATTCCTCTCGTAGTGATTTCATAGCGAAAACACAAAAACCGGCAGCGCTTACGCGGTGCCGGCAAATGCGTGAAGAAATGAGTACGCTTTTAGTACAGCTTGGGCGGCAGCATCTGGCTGCGAATGCGCTTATGATGGCGCTTCACAGCGGCCGACAGCTTGCGCTTGCGCTCAGAAGTGGGCTTTTCGTAGAACTCACGCGAACGCAGTTCAGTCAGAACGCCCGTCTTTTCAATGGTGCGCTTGAAGCGACGAATGGCAACCTCGAAGGGCTCGTTTTCTTTGACGCGAATACCAGGCATTTGAAACTTCCTAAAAGAAGCGGAAAGCCGGTCATTATAATCACGTTTTCCTCGATAGTCGACATCATTTTCCAAGCTTCTTCACAAACGCAGAATGTTGGCCGCGCATGAAGAAACAGCCGACGGAGCGTCGGATTGATTGGATCAGACTATAGAGTCCATAGCAAAATACAATCACAAAACCTGTGTTGATTGAAAATCCTTGAACTAGAATGCAACTGTCTCGTTCGTTCTCTGGCGCAGTTATTTTTACTTTCTATTCATAGGAGATCACCATGGCCGTTCTCGTTGGCAAGCCCGCCCCCGATTTCACCGCAACCGCCGTCCTCGGCAACAATGAAATCAAGCCCGTCACCTTGACTGAACAACTCAAGGGCAAATACGGTGTCGTGTTTTTCTACCCGCTTGATTTCACTTTCGTCTGCCCCTCCGAGCTGATCGCTTTTGATCATCGTCTCGAAGAGTTCAAGAAGCGCAACGTCGAAGTCATCGGCATTTCCATCGACTCGCAATACACCCACTTGGCATGGAAGAACACGCCGATCGACAAGGGTGGTATTGGTCAGGTCAAGTACACGCTGGTTGCTGACGTGAAGCACGAAATCTGCAAGGCGTATGACGTGGAGTCCGCGGGTGGCGTGGCTTTCCGTGGCTCATTCCTGATCGACAAGGCCGGTGTGGTGCGTCATCAGGTGGTCAATGATCTGCCGTTGGGGCGTGATATCGACGAAATGCTGCGTATGGTTGACGCGCTGCAATTCAACGAAGAACACGGCGAAGTCTGCCCCGCTGGCTGGAAGAAGGGCAGTGCTGGCATGAAGGCCTCGCCGGAAGGTGTGGCCAGCTATCTGGCTTCGAACGCCAAGGCGCTGTAATCCTGCGCTAATCGGCTCGCACCAATGAAAAAGCCGCTCAGGGTCACCTGAGCGGCTTTGTCGTTTCAGGTCAGCAAAATTATTGGCCTGCCATGAAATTGGCGGCGCGGAAACCAAAGGTCATCGCCGGTCCCAGCGTGCCGCCTGCGCCCGGATAGGCTGTCCCCATCACCGAAGCCGAGTTGTTGCCGATACAGAACAAGCCTTCGATAGGCGTACCCGCCTGATCGAGCACGCGCGCATCCTTGTCGGTGAGTAGCCCTCCCTTGGTGCCGATATCGCCCGCATCGAGCCGCATGGCATAGAACGGTGCTTTGAGGATGGGGGCAAGGCAGGGATTGGGCTTGCGGTTGTAATCGCCGTAATAGCGGTCGAATACGGTGCTCCCCTTGCCGAATTCAGCATCATGACCGTCCTCGGCATACTGGTTGTTGGCAGCAACCGTGCGTTTCAGCCCTGCGGCATCGACGCCAATCTGTTGCGCCAGTTCGTCCAGAGTCTCGGCCTTCCAGTACACCTTGCCCAGCCACGACTTGCGATCCGGCGCGATCTGGCCGGGCATCAGCGGCCCCATCGGATAGTTGTAGCGGAAGTGAGCGTCGAAAACCAGCCAGGCGGGCACGCCGCTTCCCGAACGCTCATGCTCGGCGTACATCGCCGCGCCAAATTCGAGATAGGGCGAGGCTTCGTTGACGAAACGCTGCCCGTTTTTATTCACCACGATGCAGCCCGGTAGATTGCGTTCGGCAAACAGCCCGGTTTGCGGTTCGCTGCCGGAAACGTGGATGGAGGGTACCCACCACGCCCAGTTCATCAGATCGGTTTTCGCACCGATGGCCTGCGCCGCACGAATGGTGTCGCCGGTGTTGTGCGGCGGTGTGGCACTCCAAGCGGCATTGTTTGGCTTGGGCAGATACTGGTCGCGCATGGCCTGATTGCGCTCAAAACCGCCCGCACCCAGCACCACGCCGCGCTTGGCGGTGAGCGTGAGCGTCTTGCCGTCGCGTTTGACGACGATGCCGGTCACACGCCCCGTTGCCTTGTCGGTGACCAGCGATTCAAAAGGCGTGTTCAGCCAAAGTGGTACTTTGCGCACCAGCAGGGCATGGCGCAAGCCCGCACCCATGGCGTTGCCCAGTCCGCGCATACGGTCGTGCTTGGTCTTCAAACGCCACGGCAGATCGAGGAAATAACGCCCCATGGTCTGCATCACTTTGAACATCCAGCCGGGTTCCTTGGCGATCATGGTATGTGCATCGGTGGCCGTCATGCTTGCCTTGCCGAGCAGCAGCGTGCCGGTATAGGCCATCCGCAAGTTGGCGAATTCTTCGCCCAGTAGCGAGGCATCGAACAGACGCGGCTCCATGGTGCGCCCGCCCGGTTTGGAGCCGGGCAGATGCGGGTAGTAGTCGGGATAACGATGGCAAGGGAAGTACTGCAAGGTCATCTTGGCGTTGATGTACTCGACCATCTCCGGCGCGCTTTGCAGATAGGCATCCAGCCGGTCTTCCGCAATCAAACCATTTGTGGCAGCCTTGAGGTAGGTCATCGCATCTACATAGCTATCCTGGATACGCATTTTGCTGTTGTTGGGGATCCAGATCGCGCCGCCGGAAACCGCCGAAGTGCCGCCATACTTGTCGCTCTTTTCCACCACCACCACCGACAAGCCCAAATCATGCGCCCGCGCAGCAGTCAGCATGGCTCCCGCACCCGAACCGACGACAATCACGTCATAGGTCGTATCCGTCGTTGTACTCATAAAACTCCTCGTTTTTGTTCGTTTTCGTTAACCGGTGAATCGTTACATCAAGCCGCCGCGCGCTCATCGTCTAATCGGACTAGCGCGGTCTGCATGGCATAATCCCCGGCTATCTTTCGTTGTCTGCATCGAATCTGAACCCATGTCCTCCCCTACCGCCAAAGACAACCGCGACCTCTATTTGCGCCTGCTCGGCTATATGCGCCCGTATCGCAAGGTATTCGGGCTGGCCATTCTTGGCATGGCACTCACGGCACTGACCGAGCCGCTGTTTCCCGCATTGATGAAACCGCTGCTCGACAAGGGTTTCCAGCCCAGCGCGCGCAGCGATTTGTATCTCATCCCCTTGGCCTTGGTGAGTATTTTCGTCGTGCGCGGCTTTCTCACCTATTTCACTTCCTATGCGATGGCGTGGGTCACCAATCGGCTGATCATGGATTTGCGTCGACAAATGTTCGATCGCCTGCTCACCTTGCCGACGCGCTTTTACGATGACCAATCCTCCGGTGTGCTGATTTCGCGCGTCACCTATGGTGTGACCGACTTCACCAGTGCCGCGACCACCGTGCTCACCGCACTGGTGCGCGATTCGCTGACGGTCACCGGCCTGCTTTGCTACATGCTCTACTTCGACTGGAAGCTCACCCTGATCGCCCTCTCGGTCGGCCCGCTGATCGTCGGCGTGGTGAAAAAATTCGGCAAACGCCTGCGCGCCGCCTCACGTCGCGGTTATGACGCGATGGCGCAGATTTCCCACATCCTCGAAGAAACCATCGGCGCGCACAAAGTGGTCAAGGTTTTTGGCGGGCAGCGTTACGAGGCGCAGCGTTTCGAGGAGGTCAGCAATGAATTTCGCGTCGCCGCCATGCGCGAATCCATGGCGGCTTCGGCCACCGTGCCGCTCACCCAGTTCGCCTCCGCCTGCGCGCTGGCGATCATCATCTATGTCGCGCTACTCAACTCGGCGCAAAACAACATCACCGTTGGCGGCTTTGTCTCCTTCATGACTGCCATGTTGATGCTGCTTGCCCCGGTCAAGCGACTCACCGAAATGAATGCTCCGCTGCAACGTGGCCTGACTGCGGCAGAAAACATTTTTACCCTGCTCGACCAGATTCCCGAAGATGATCGAGGTACACAAACACTCACGTTGCCCAACGGAGGCAGCCACAGCATCCGCTTTGAGCAAACCGGTTTTTCGTACGAGGGTGCTGCGCGCGCTGCCTTGCAGGAGATCAGCTTGAACATTCCGGCCGGACAGACCGTGGCTCTGGTCGGCCCTTCCGGTAGCGGCAAAACCACGCTCGCCACGCTGCTGCCGCGTTTCTACAATGCCGCCAGTGGGCAAATTCTTATCAATGACATCGACATTCAGAGTCTAACGTTGTCCAGCCTGCGCGCCAGCATTGCACTGGTCAGCCAGGATGTGGTGCTGTTCAACGACACGGTGGCAGCGAACATCGCCTATGGCAGTGCGGCCACCGCGAGCGAAGCCGAGATCATCCAGGCTGCCGAAGCGGCGCATGCCTGGGAATTCATCCGCCAGATGCCGCAAGGCTTGCAGACCATGGTCGGCGAGAACGGTGTGAAGCTTTCTGGCGGGCAGCGACAGCGCATCGCCATCGCCCGCGCCTTTCTCAAAAACGCCCCCATCCTGATTCTCGACGAAGCCACCTCGGCACTCGACAGCGAATCCGAACGGCAGATCCAGTCCGCCCTGGAGCACCTGATCCACGGTCGCACCACACTGGTCATCGCCCATCGGCTATCCACCGTCGAACATGCGGATTGCATCGTCGTGCTGGAGAAAGGGCGCATCGTCGAGCAGGGGCGGCACGCCGAACTGCTGGCTCTGGGCGGGCTGTATACGCATCTGTATAGCTTGCAGTTCGAGGCGGGGGAGTGAGGCACCTCGATAATCTGAGTATCTCAATTCATTGCCGCAGCGATTAGCGTCTGAGTCTCCTCGTGTTTGTCCAATAATTTTTCTAGCTGATTTCGCTGGGCACGTGCTGCCGCCTGAATTTTTTTTGGGGCAAGCCGGAAGGCTGCACGTAGAGCCTCAGGCTCATGCGCGGTGAGCGCGGCTGCGAGTGTCGCCGCTTGCAAACGATCCTTGACGGCCCTCTCCGGAAAGCCACGACGCTCACTTGCAGAATAAAGCTTGTGCCAGATCAACCGTGCCACTTGAGGCAGACGTAAGGGAATACAGTGCCCTCCGGCGAGCAAGGCAGCGGGTTCCGGGTCTTCTAACAGGTAGTCATAGTACGGCACAGACTGCGCGGCCCAAGCTAGTTCCGGAATCTGTATGACTTGGCCGAGCGTTTTTCCATGTGCCAGAACATCCACGCGCAAACCTTGTACGCCGGGCAGTTTGATCGAGGTCGATGGTTGTGTGGAAGGCAGCCTAGGAGCTGCCACAAAAGGCAGTCCGGTGGCCTGCAAGGTGTCGAGAAATGCGCGCGGCACAGCGAGTTTTAGTTTTTGCCCGCGAGCCAGATCAATGTCTTGGGTGCGCGCAGCTACGGCAATGGCACCCAATTCGTTGAGCCAGGCCATGTAGGCGAGTGTCCCCACCAGCACCAGTCCGGCATCAAAAGCACCTTGGTTATGCAATTCAAGCAGCACACGGGCGACAGCTTTGTCGGCCACCTGAAACCCCAGTTTTCGTAGTGCTGTCACTTGTGTGGCTAACCAGCTGGCGAATTGCATACGCTCCTGCATTTCGTTCAGTGTAGTGTCGTCGCCCTCCTTGCATACCAGCGTCTCCGCTTGTTTTCCGGGTATCGTGTAATACACGCGATACCAGTAAGCGCTTCCGGTTCCTTTGCGCAAGTAAAGCGTGCCGGGTGAGCCTGGCAGCAACGTGCCTGCCTGTCGACTGCGCTCTTTCAGTTCGGCATACTGAGTACGAAAAGCGAGTTCATGTGGAACGAATAGTGGCAGCGGCAAGCCCATGTGCAATCTGTATTACCCAATAAAAAAAATATTTATTGGGTAATGATGGCAAGGTAGAGGATGTTTGGCAATAAGAAAATGGCAGTTATCCGTTCAGCAAGTGCAAGGCCGCTTCAATCACACGGTTGACCGCCAGATTCTGCAAACAGGCACTCAGGCTGTTCACATGCCGTTCACAACCCTCCAGCATACAAGGCACGCAAGCTCGCGCATCCTCGCCTTGCAGCAGGAATACATTCCCTTGCTGGCCACTGCCACGGCGCGACCAGGGGCTTTCCAGTGCTGTTCTTCCCTGTGGCCACGGCCCCCATTTGACCGGGTTCGAGGGGCCAAACAGTGCCAGCGTCGGCGTGCCAGTGGCGGCGGCGATGTGGGTGACGGCGGTGTCGGGGCCGACGAACAGTGCGGCGCGGCGGATGAGTTCAGCGGTCTCGCCCAATGAAAGCTGCCCCGCCAGATTCACCACCTGCACACCTTGTTCAGCGGCAGATTTTGCAATCTGATCTGCGTAATCGCACTCATCGCGATCTGGGCCGCCGGTCAGCACTACTTGCAAACCCTGCGCGTGGAGTGCCTGCACCAAGGCGCTCCAGCCTGCTGCCGTCCACATCTTATAACTGAATTTGGGATAAGGATGCAGCACCGCAAATGGCGCGGCGACAGGTAATGTGGTTAATTTTTCGGCAACGCCAGACCAGGTGGCGGTTGGCGGTACGACTTCAGCGCAGGCCGGAATCCCCAGCAATTCGGCAATCCGCAGCCCCATGCTCACGGTATGCGTGTCGAGATCATCAAATACCGCCCAGCGATTCAGCAACCCGCGTTTGCTGCGTTCGCCTTGGGCTTGCAGCAACCCCACACGATATCGTCCGGCGACGCGGCAAAACAGCCGTGCGCGATCGGTGGCCAGGGGCGAAACCGCCAGATCGTAACGTTGCCAGAGGCGACGCAACTGCGCCAGCTTTTCCAGCAAGCCGACGCGTTGCGGCAGTGCCAGTATCTGTGCAATATCGGGATTGCCCGCCAGCGCGCCTTCAGTCCCCGGCAGCACCAGCATGTCAATTTGCGTTTCTGGCCAGGCGCGTTTCATGGAGCGCGCCAGCGGCGTGGTCAGCAGCACGTCACCGATGCGCTGGGTGCACACCAACAGAATGCGCCGTGGCTTGCCGTGGCGGGTTTCATACGTAACTTCCAACTGTGCCAACCCCGTCCTCTATAATCTGGCGTTTTAGAAACTGGCCATTATGCCCAAACTCTACATCGACGAGTTCGTCGGCATCTCCAATCGTCTCGAAGCCCTGCCCTATGCCTTTGCTGCGCGCCAAGCGTATGGCCATGACATCGTGCTCGACTGGCATGAGCTGGATTCCTTTACGGTCGATGACACCACGCGCGGCAAGGTGCGGCTGCTGGCGCGGCTCGGGGCGATGCGTATTCGCGACGACGCGGCCGAGACCGTGTTCGATCAGTTGCGCGGCAAAAAAATCATTCTGCGCGCCCTCGAAGGACCGGATGAACCGCTGACCCGTGTGTATCTCGATACGGCACGTAAGCTGCATCTGGCAGCGCATCTGGTAGCGGCTGTGCGCGCCACCTTGGCTCAGGCGCAAGGCAGGCCGGTGGTCGGCGTGCATATCCGTCAGGGCGATTACCAGCTGGTCAGCGATGAACGCTACAGCATCGACGGCAAGGAGTGGCCTGCCGTACCAGTGTGGTGGTATGAGCAGCAGATGCAGCGCATTCGCGCCCGTCAGCCGAATGTCTGTTTCTTTCTCGCCTGCACCGGCGATCCGGCGGCCTTTCGCGCGATGCACGAAAACTTCGACATTCTCACGCTCGATGCGCGCTCGCCCTATCACTACAAGGGGCCAGATCATGATTCCGTGGTCAACCCGGTGGCCGACCTGTTTGCGCTGGCGTGCTGTCCGGTGATCCTCGCCACGCCGATTTCCGGCTACTCGCACTGGGCGGCCAATGCGCTGGGTGCGCCGAGCGATGCCATCGTGCCGCTGCCCGGCGCGACGCGGGAACAGCCGCATGCCGGTCTGGTGCAGATGTACGGTCGGCGCATGACCCACTGGCGCAAGGCAGGACGCACCGGCTGCGATACGCTGCCTCTGGATGAGACACTCTCTGCGCTCAACATGAACCGACCCGCGAATACATCATGGCTCTGATACAACGCATCCTGTTCTCGGAAAGCTCGCCGAATCTGGGTGGGCAGGAATTGCAATTGCTCCAGCAGATGGCCGCATTGAAGGCACGTGGCATCGAAACGCGACTGGCCTGTCGTCCAACTTCTCGCATTGCTCAGGTGGCGGTTGAACGCGGTTTAACGATTGTTCCGGTCGCCTTCCGTAACAGCCTGCATCTGCCGAGCCTGCGCGCACTCGTGCGTCTGCTGCGTGACTGGTCGCCCGAGGTCATCATCAGCCACAGCGGACACGATGCCAATAACTGCGCGATTGCCGCGCGCTTGACACGTCGTCCCCGTCCTCGCCTGATTCGCAGCCGCACTTATCTACCCGGCCGCCCCAGCGCATGGAGCTACAACACGCTCAGCGACCTGACGCTCACCCCTAGCGAAGACATCCGTAGCACCTTGCTAGCCAACCCTCTCATCCGCACAGAACGTGTCCGTGTGCTGTATCCGGGAATCGACATTGCCCGCCTGATGCAGGAAGCCACCTTTCCGCTGCCCCAGTCGCTCGCTGCATGGCTCGACACCCATCCGGGACCACTGCTCGTCCATACCGCCATGTTGCGCCATGAAAAAGGCCATGTCGTCATGCTGGCTGCGCTGGCGGAGCTGATAAAAGAGTTCCCTGACCTGCGCTATGTCATCGCGGGTGAAGGTGAGTTGCGCGCCGCACTGGAAGCCCGGGTCAATGAATTGGGATTGAATACACATGTGTTGTTTGCCGGACTACTACCGCATGTCGCGGCACTGTATCGTCGTGCCGATCTCGTCGTGATGCCATCACTGATCGAACCACTGGGCATGTCACAAAGCGAAGCCCTCGCGCTGGGTGTGCCGGTCGTCGCCAGTCATGTTGGTGGCATTCCAGAAACCATCATTGACGGGCGCACAGGCCTGCTCGTCCAGGCCGGTAATATCGATGATTGGGTCATGACACTACGTCGTGCACTGAACCAACCCGAAGCCATGCAACGCATGGCCATGATGGGGCGAGAATTCGTGTCGGCCCGCTTTTCACTCGAAGCCAACACACATCAGTTACTCTCCGTTATTCATGGTCTGCTCAAATCATGATGTCATCATGGCGGCAAACCACCCATGTCATTGCCGTATATTGTGCCATTGCCCTGGGCTTTACGATTCCCATTTCAACGGCCGCCAGCAATCTGTTGATGGCGTTGACGCTGCTCTTCACCTTGCTCAGTGGTAACTTTCACCACAAAGCGCACAGACTGGCACACAGTCCTCCAGCACAAGCCGCCCTCGCCTTCTGCGCCCTAGTGCTACTGGCTTGCCTTTGGGGAGAAGGCAGCTGGGCAGACAAACAGCGTTATCTCGTCAAATATCTGTCATTACTGCTGATTCCCCTGCTGATGCTTTTGTTTGACGAACCGCATCATCAACGGCGGGCATTGGCAGCTTTCTGCACCGCGATGCTGCTGACACTGACGATTTCCGTGCTGTTCTGGTGCGATGCCGTGTTCTGGCTACCCCCCGAGCTGATCGCACACATCGGTCAGGGGCTGACACCGGAATACCCCTACACGCAAAACGCCGTGGTCTTCAAGCTCTCCATCACTCACGGCTTTCTGATGGCCATCGCCGCCTATCTGTTGCTGCTCGGCGCACGTGCACGACAGGGTGGACAACGGCTGCTGCTGGGCGCGCTGGCACTGCTAGCAGCGGCCAATGTCCTGTTGATGATTATCGGCCGCACCGGTTATGTGGTGCTCGCTGTGCTCGGCTGTTATTACTTTGCTGTCCGCCTAGGGCGACGGGGCATACTCATTGCCGCGCTTGTTTGCGGCTTGTTGGGCGGTCTGACGTATGGCGTTTCCGCTAGTTTTCACCAGCGCATCGATCAGGCACTCGATGAAGCCAGCCACTGGCAACAGGGGCAGGGCAACCGCACCTCGATCGGCCTGCGTTTCGACTACTACAGCAATACCCTAGCCATCATCCGTGCCCATCCGCTCGCCGGAACGGGGACGGGGGGGTTTGCTCATGCCTACGCCGCGCAGGTGCGGGACACAGCGATGGCAGCGTCGAACAATCCGCACAACCAGTACCTGCTGACCACCGCCCAGTTCGGCTTGCCCGGTCTGATCTTGCTGCTGCTGCTATATGTCACGCTCTGGCGCAGCAGTGCGCGCTTACCGGAAAGTCTGCGCCACATCGCCCGCGGTGTGCTGCTCGCCTATCTGATCGGCAACCTGTTCAATTCCTTCATGCTCGATTTCAGCGAACGCCTGTTCTTTGCCTGGATCTGCGGGGTGTTGTTTGGCATCCGTGCATCACAAAAGGACACTGAAAGCGCGCAGATACATACATCCTGACTTGCAAGCTGGTGCAAAGAGAGGCATACTGCATCGCAAATGCAATGCACAGAGGTTTCCATGAAAACAGCCACTATTCCTTCCCTGCGGGTTGACCCAGCATTACGCCAATCCGCTGAAAGTGTCCTGCACGAAGGCGAAAGTCTTTCAGGCTTTGTCGAGCAAGCAATACGTCAAAGTATTTTTCACCGACAGGCTGAGCAGGAATTCATTGCCCGCGGATTGGCAGCACGCGATCAAGCACGTCAGGAAGGTTGTTACACCGATGCAGCGACTGTGATACAACGCCTAGAAAAAATGCTGGATCGCGCAAAATCCGCGCGTTCCATGAAATGAAAAATTGACATAATGACTTATCGGGTACGTTTCACGGCAGGAGCCGAGGCGGATCTGACGCGACTCTACGAATTCATACTCGAGCGCGAAGATACCGACTGGGATCTAGCTGAACGCGCACTGGCAGCCATCCGCGCCGGAATCGCCACACTGGGACAAAACCCCTTTACTTGCCGTAAGGCAATGGTAGCCACACCATTGCTGCGCGAGTTGATCATTCCATTCGGCAGCGATGGTTATGTGGCGCTATTCGAAATTGAAGATGCACAAACCGTCAGCGTTCTTGCCGTCCGCCATCAACGCGAAAGCGATTACCACTGAATCGGGAAATCTGCCGTCCGGCATTAATCCACCCGCACTCGTCTGCGATACCCTCTCCCCATATAAGGGAAGAGGGCTGAGGTAAGCAAGACTTGTTTAGCCGCGCAGCAGCTGCTCCACCGCGTCCGCCACATTGAAGCCGGACTGAATTGCTTGTTGCGTGCCGATGCCGCGGCCACCGGCATCGCAGCCGACCAGATACAGGCCACTCAGCGGCGTGGCGATTGAGGGCTTGTTCTTACCGCACTGGCCGACGATCTGCGCCAAACCAATGGTTTCGCCGCCACAGCCGGGCATGGTCGCATCACGAGTGGCGTTGGAAACGCTGCGCGTGGTGTAGAGGTCTTTTTCTTCGACCAGCTCGCGCGCTTCGGGGAACAGACCAAAGAAGATTTCTTCGCCAGCGTCCGCCCAGGCCTGGATGTCTTCCTTGCTCATGTCGGGATCGGGCGGGCAGAACGAGCCGGTGACGATCACCTGACGGCCTTCCGGCGCAGAGCCCGGATCGTAATTGCCCGGCACTTCAAAATACAACACGCCTTCGCGCGAAGCCTTGCCTGCATGGGCGGCGCGCAGACGTTCCTCGCTCCACGGGCTGGTCTGCGAGAAGACCACGCCGAAGCCTTTATCGGTCACCGGTTTTTTGAGGAAGTAACGATAACCAAGCAGGGATTCGGAGGGCACCAGTGATTTAACGCGCGCGACATAATCGGCGGGGAAATTGCCTTCACCGGCCAGATTCAGCACCGTCGGCTGGATGCCCGCATTGCTGATGACCACGGGGGCACGGAACTGCTGCACACCCTCGTTGCCCGAGCCATCCTTGCCGCTGACTTCGATGCCGACCGCCTTGTCATTTTCCACGAGGATGCGATTGACGCGGGTGTGCATCAGCACCTGTCCGCCCTTGCTGCGCACCACGTCCAGACAGGCATCAGAAAGCTGACCGTAACCGCCGAGGCAGAACAAGCCGCCACCGCGCAGGAAGATGTCTTGCAGACTGTAGATCGCTTCGGCGGCATCGAGCTTGTCGACCGGCACCATGAACATGCCATCCAGACACAGGCTGACGATGAAGGCATACAGCGATTGCGGTAGATTGGCGGCCTTGATGAAGCTGTCGAAACTCGTGCCTTCGTACTCATCAATCATTTCCGGCGGCATGGCGATCAGCGTGCCGAAGAAGCCCATGGCGGCCTCGAAGGATTCCATGCCGATGCCCAGCCAGCCAAACAGCGATACCGGATCGACACTGCCGTCCATTTTCGGCATCGGCTCGTACTTGCCTTCGGGGGTTTTGTAATAGCTGCCCGCTTCTGATGAGGTGAGCTTGACGCGCTCGCCCACGCCCAGCGTATCAATCAGGCGTTGGCACTGGTTTTCCTGCACCGGCGCACCCATCACCGGCCATGCCGAATAGGTAAAACCCTTCTTGTTGAGGGTCATCGCCTTACCACCGGAAAGATTGTTCTTTTCCACCAGCAGCACCTTGTAGCCCCGTTGCGCCAGCAGTGCGGCGCAAGCCGAGCCGCCAAAACCAGCGCCGATCACGATGGCATCATGGGTGTTCGGAGTGTTTGTCGTCATGGATATTCCCTTTCAAAGGAAAACAGATACGGAGGAAGTGAAAGAAGCAAACGGGGCAGTTTGCCGTGCAGTACCCTCCGATGGGTATCTGGTCTCCCCATTTTGGGGAGACCAAAGAAAACTGGCTCATCCTGTACGAACAGGCATGAGCCAGAGAATCGGATGGGCAAGATACGCAGCGACGTGCGTTTATGCGAAATCCTTTTTCACCAAACGACGCAGTACTTTGCCCATTTCGTTGTAGGGCAGTTGATCCTTGAAGAGGATTTTGGCGGGGACGCGCGAGGAACGCAGGCGGGCTTTGACCCATTCTTGCAGTTCTTCGACGCTGGCTGTGGCCTTGTCTTTGAGGACGATGGCGGCACCGACGTTTTCACCCCATTGCTCATCAGGGATGGCGACTACGGCGATGTCGGAGACGGCGGGGTGTTCGAGGAGAACGTCTTCGATTTCACCCGGGGAGATGTTTTCGCCGCCGCGCACGATCACGTCGTCGGCACGGCCTTCGAGATAGACGTAGCCGTAGCTGTCGATGTAGCCGCGATCACGGGTGGGGAACCAGCCGTCCTTGTCGAGCATGCTGCCCAGACCGAGGTATTCACCGGCGACTTGACCGCCGCGCACGAAGATGTCGCCGGCCTGATTCGCACCCAGCGGTTTGCCGTCGTCGTCGCGGATGATGAGTTCGATGGAGCCGATGGGTTTGCCCACCGAGGTCAAACGTTTGCGCACTTCCGGGTCAGTGCCTGCGGCACCGCTACGGTGATCGTCCGGCGTGAGCAGGCAGATGGTCGAGCTGGTTTCGGTGAGGCCGTAGGCGTTGGTGTAGTCGACGTTGGGCAGCAACTGCATGGCGCGTTCGATGACTGACAGTGGCATTTTGCCGCCGCCATAAGCAATGGCGCGCAGATTGGGCAGGTTGGCGGCCTCGCCGGTTTCCGTCAGGTGGTCGATGACGCGCGAGAACATGGTCGGTACGACGAAGGCGTTGCTGATCTTTTCGTTGCGGCACAGGTCGAGCCAGCCTTTGGCATCGAAGTTGGGCAGCTGCACCATGCGCCGACAGGCGTAGGTGGAGCTGAGCACCGCCGAGATACCGGCGATGTGATAGGGCGGCACGGCGACCAGTACGGCATCGTTTTCATCGGCAGCACCGAATTCGACGGTGCCGAGGATGTAGGACATCAGGTTTTCATGACGCAGCACGGCGGCCTTGGGCTTGCCGGTGGTGCCGCTGGTGAACAGCTGGATGGCGACATCCGACGGTTCGCCGGGGGCGGCTTCGGCCATCTCGCCAGCCGAGCGGGCGAGCTTGAGGAAGTCTTCGCGCAGCGCGATTTCGATGCCGGCCGGCACGTTCAGCGGGCTGATGGCGGGCGTGTCGGTGACCAGATAGGCGGGGGAAATGCGTTCCAGCAGTTCTTCCAGTTCCGGCTTGGTCAGGCGATAGTTGAGCGGCACATAAGGCACGCCCGCAAAGGCGGAAGCAAACACCGCGACCGGAACGGCCAGGCTGCTGATGTCGAGCAGGCCGACGTATTTCACGCCGCGTGCCTTGATTTCAGCGGCTGCGCGTTTGGCGGCGGCGAGTAGTTCGCCGTAGGTCATGTTCTTGCCGTCAGAGCTGACGGCGACGCGGTCGGGGAAACATTCCGCCGACATCTCCAGGGCCATGGCCAGATTCATGAGCGTGCTTTCTTGAGAGCTGAATTGAAATGAGTCGGAAATTAGTCAGAGGAGGGCAGAGCCTTGGCTTGCTTGACTTGCAGTGCCGCGCCATTGATGGCGAGGTTGCCCTTGCCGCCCTTGGTGCACAGGAATTCGTAGCGGTCGCCTTCGTCAACGTAACGCTTGCCGACCAGGGTGCCTGCGGCATGCGCTGCATCGGGGGCTGCGCCGGATTTGGTGCCAGACATTTCGACCATTTCAGCGCCGCCACAGGTGAGCTGAATTTCGTCGGCAGCAGCCTTGGTGACCATCACTTCGGTGTCGCACACGGCACTTTTCAGGCGCACGCCGGATTTCAATGCTTTCATTGCTTTTCTCCCGATATTTTTGCGCCGATCAAGATGATGAAATCTGGTGAAATCATCTGGTGAAATCGGCAATTTTCCATTAACAATCAAGGGCGGAAGTATCCTGACAGAGGCGGCCTCACTCATCGTCCACACGGACTAAAAGCCAACAGGACGATTTTCACGGTTCATGTTTGAAACTGTGCACAAGCCTTCCCGATGAAGGCATAATTGCTGGTTCTGTAACATTCGTTTGTGTGACAACGATACTACCATCGTTATATGGGGATTTTTTCATGACCAGCAGGGATTTCAACAAGACCACCGATCTAGGCCGTGTTCTGGTGACCGGCGGTTCGGGTTTCGTCGGCTGTAATTTTGTCAAAACCTTGGTGCAGCGTGGTTACAAGGTACGCAGTTTCGATCTGGCTCCTTCGCCGTTGAAGCCGCAGGAAAATCTGGAAATCATTCAGGGCAATATCTGCGATCAGGATCTGGCGCGCAAGGTGGTGCAGGACATCGACACCATTTTTCATACCGCCGCCATCATTGACCTCAAGGGCGGCTCCGCCGTCACACAGGAATATCGCGATCGCTCTTACGCAATCAATGTAGAGGGCACCAAAAACCTGCTGCGTTTCGGTCAGGAGGCGTGCGTGGCGCGGTTTGTGTATACCGCCAGCAACAGCGTGGTGATCGGTGGCCAGCCCATCGTCAATGGCAACGAGGAAATGCCCTATACCGACCGGTTCAACGATCTTTACACTGAAACCAAAGTGGTTGCCGAAAAATGGGTGCTGGAACAAAACGGTGTCAAAGGCACGTTGACCTGCTCGATTCGCCCCAGCGGCATTTGGGGGCCGGGCGATCAGACCATGTTCCGTCACATGTTTGCACAAATGGTGGCGGGCTTGCTGCGCGCCCAGGTGGGCTCGGGCAAGGCACGACTGGATAACAGCTATGTGCACAACCTGATCCACGGTTACATCCTCGCCGCACAACATCTGGTCGAAGGCGGCACTTCGCCGGGGCAGGCGTACTTCATTAACGATGGCGAGCCGATCAATATGTTCACCTTCTCGCGCCCCATCGTCGAAGGCGTAGGCTATCCCTTCCCGAAAATGCACGTTCCGGCCGGGCTGGTCAAGGCCATCATGGCATTCTGGCAAATGCTGCACTTCAAGTTTGGTATCCAGGAACCACCGATTCCCCCGCTGGCCGTCGAGCGTGTGGCCATCGACAATTTCTTCAGTATCGACAAAGCCAAACGTGATCTGGGTTATGTGCCGCCGTACACCACGGCACAAGGGGTCAAGGAATGTCTGCCCTACTACCAGCAGATGTATAAAGACATGAAGCTGGCCGCAGGCAAGTAAACCCTTATTGACCATGCTGGCGCACGGCTCCGGCTTCGACACACCCTGTGTGCTTGATGGCCGTGGCAGTGCCAGCGATTACGCGGAACAATTGTTGATTTCGCTGGGTGCGTCGGTACGGCGCACCTTTCAGTATTCTGATCTTTCCCCTGACCTTGCCTGGGCGCGTAGTGGCGCGATGGCGTTAACCGGGCATCGTGACGGTGCGCCGCAACGCTGTCCCGCCCCTTTGGCATCGTGTGTCGACGGTGTGCGAGCCGCCTTGCTGTCGCTGGCCGGTAAAGATATCGACTTACCCGATGCGCGCACGCTGGGCGAGCGTGCTGCATTAAGCGGCCTGATGCGCAATGGGGCAATCGCACCGGGAGGCGCGTGTCGCCTGTTGCGTGCCGCCGATGGCTGGCTGGCAGTCAATCTGCCGCGTCCCGATGACTGGCAATTCACGGAGGCATGGCTGGAAATCGAAGGGGGGGCACTACAGCCTGAACAATGGTATGAGCTTGCGCAATTGCTGGCGGTGCAACCGCTTGCTCGTTTGATCGAACGAGGCACGCTGCTCGGTCTGGCAGTCACATCATTGCAACAGAATGATAGGGGCGTACCGCCATGGTTTCGCATTGTGACGCAAGGAATGCGCCGACCAGAGTACCTCAAGACACGCCGCCATACCCCACCGCTGGTCATCGATCTTTCCGCCTTATGGGCCGGCCCCTTATGCACGCATTTGCTGCAACAGTTAGGAATGAGAGTCATCAAACTGGAAAGCCTCCAGCGTCCCGATGGGGCGCGTCATGGCTCGCAGGATTTTTATGATTTGATGAATCAAGGTAAAGCCAGCGTCGCACTGGACTTTTCCGATCAACGCGACATCGAGCGATTGCGTTCCCTGCTGCGCAGTGCCGATATCGTCATCGAATCTTCCCGACCGCGTGGCTTGCGGCAGCTCGGTATCGATGCCGAAGAGTTGGTAAACACAACATCGGGCTTGAGCTGGCTTTCCATCACTGGCTACGGTCGTGATGCCGAACATGAAAACCGTATTGCCTATGGTGACGATGCCGGTGTGGCGGGAGGTTTGTCTGCCTTACTCTTGACACAAACAGGCGAAGCCCTGTTTTGTGGCGATGCGATTGCCGACCCGCTCACCGGCTGGCACACCGCACTCACCGCACTCGCCAGCTACCAAAGTGGAGGCGGGCGTTTGATTTCTCTGGCCTTGCGCGATGTGGTGGCACATTGCGCTGCGCAGCCGATGCCCGCCACAAACGAGCTCATTCCACCTGAGCAAATCGCCTCACCCCAAGCGCGGAAAGCATCAACACCGGCACGTCCACTGGGGGCAGACACTGCACGCATCCTGAACGAGTTTGCTGAGTTCAGTGAATTTGATGGGTTCGGTATTCCATGCTGATTCGTCACGCCGAGATTGATTGCTATCTCCCTTCAGGGACTCGCTGCGTGGATATCCGCATCGAAGCTGGTCACATTGTGGCACTCGCACCGCAACTCACACCGGAGCCCCATGAACCCGTACTGGAGGCACACGGCCACACTTTGCTTCCCGGATTACACGATCATCACTTGCATTTAGCTGCCCTGGCCGTCGCACTGGATTCACTTTCTTGCGGGCCTCCCGATGTCATGACGGCAGAGGCGCTGGCCGATGCGCTGCAAACACACGCACATGGCGCAAATGAAAAAGCGGAAGAAGGTGACGCTGGGGCATGGATACGCGGCATCGGTTATCACGAATCAGTGGCAGGCAATATCGATCGCGCATGGCTGGATCGTATCGTGCCGCAGCGCCCCGTTCGTATCCAGCATCGGAGTGGTCGTCTATGGATTTGCAACAGTCTTGCCCTTGAACGACTAGGCATCGCTGATGTAACCGATGGCCGATTGCTGGATGCTGATCTGCGATTACGCGAAAGTCAGCCCCGCCACTTTCCATCCCTGCACCACGCCAGTCGATTGCTGGCACAACACGGGGTGACGGGTGTCACCGACACCACGCCACACAATGATCTCGCCCAGTTCCAGCATTTTGCAACGGCGCGCGCTGCAAACACCTTATGGCAGGATGTGTTGCTCATGGGGGATGCCAGTCTAAATAAGACACAAGACATGCCCGAAATCGGTCTGTGGCGGGGGGCGACAAAATTTCATCTGCACGAATATGCCCTACCAGACTTCGATGCGTTAGTGACCATGATGCAAGACAGTCATGCCGCTGATCGCCCCGTCGCCATTCATTGTGTCACCGTGGCAGAACTGGTATTTGCATTAGGCGCACTTGAAATGGCCGGAGCGCATCCCGGCGATCGCATCGAACATGCGGCCTTGGTTCCACCGGACATCCTGCCTTTGTTGACGGCACGCAGGGTCACGGTCGTGACTCAGCCCAATTTTATTTTTGAACGGGGTGACGTTTACCAGAGCGAGGTGGAAGCAACAGATCAACCGTGGCTCTATCGCCTTCGTGGTCTGCAAGAAGCCGGTATTGCACTGGCGGGAAGCACCGATGCCCCCTTTGGTCAGGCGAATCCCTGGCTTGCCATGCAAGCCGCCGTCGAACGACGCAGCCGTCATGGAATCGTACTCGGCGCTGACGAAGCACTCAGTCCCGAAGCCGCACTGCGACTGTTTTTATCGCCCTTGTCCGCACCGGGTGCTACCGCACGTCGTCTGAAAGAGGGGGTTCGTGCCGATCTTTGTTTGCTTGACCGCAACTGGCAACAAGCACGCGCAGCCCTGGGAAGCGTCAGAATCGAAGTCTGTTTCAAACAAGGACAACGCATGGCGATCTCAGATAAAAAGTAAGGATATCTTTCCCCCCTGTAGTCTCACTCTTGATTAAAATCAATTTTCTTCATGCCATTGCTAGAATGACTGCGTGATAATATGATGCAATGCAACAACGCAGTGCAGCAATTAACTAACTGCATACCAATAAGTGGAGATTCCCATGTTTGGAGCTCAAGCAAAACGTGATCTGGCCGCAGCACTGGCCGAGAATGCCAACCTGAAAACGCAATTGGCCGAAGCCGAACGAAAAAATGCAGAGCTGGAACAACAAGCAGCGGCCACAGGAGATCACTGCACGACCTGTCGACTACGGGTTGATCTGCTCGAAGGGGTTGCCAACAATCTGCCCCGTTTTGCAAATTCTCTAGGCAGCGCACTCAATTCATTCAACCTGCTGTCCGGAAAACTCGATGGCGACCGCATCAACGCGCAGACCGCCGCACAGGAATCCACACAAAGCCGCAGCGCGCTGGAAAAAATTGCGGGCAATCTGCAAACCATGATTGAACGCATTACCGCAACGGGAGACAGCGTCGAAGGTCTTTCCCGGCGGGCGAGCGAAATTGGCGGCATCGTTCAGTTGATTCGGGAAATCGCAGAACAAACCAATCTGCTTGCATTGAACGCTGCTATTGAAGCTGCACGAGCAGGTGAAACAGGGCGGGGCTTTGCCGTGGTTGCCGATGAAGTACGCAAACTGGCGGAACGCACCGCCAAAGCGACGGCAGAAATCAGTGGCTTGGTCACCAGCATTCAGGACGAAACCGACAAGGCGCGTCAAACAATGGAAATGGGCAAAACCGACGCGGCCAACCATAGCGCGGAAAACAGCCATGCCTTGCAACGGATGCAGCATCTATTCGATACAGCTAACCTCGTCCAGGACAGCATTGCGTCTTCGGCGCATCGCGCCAAGATTGAAAGCGCGAATATTCAAGAGCTTTCTCTGAAACTCGAAGTCTATAAAGTTTTGCTCGGTGTTTCCAATTTGCGCCCTGAGGACATCATCGACGAAACTCAATGTATGCTGGGTCAATGGTATTACGATGGGGAAGGTCGCGAAATGTTTTCGCGCGACCCGGGTTATCGTGAAATGGAATCACCCCACCGGCAGGTGCACGAAATGGCACGCCGCGCATTGGTCTGCCACTATTCGGGAGATTCGTCAGGCGCCGTTGAGGCCTTGCAGCAGATGGAAGATGCCAATATCGTCGTGATGCAGGGCTTGCAACGTATGCTGGCTCATACCTGAGATTCACGGCCGGTCTTGCTGCGCCAGTGTCCCCACACACGGTGCAGCATTCCGGTGAAAGTGATCGTCCATGCCATCAGCGCGATATACCAGAACACACGGGGTAATTCGCTGAGAAATCCGAACTCCATCGCCCGATCCATTTGCCATGTCGCTGCGGCATACATGCCCAACGGAAACACGGCACCCCAGTAAAGCGGATCATAGTGAATGGGGAAGCGCTGAAAGACATGCCGCCAGATGCCCAGTAACAACAGCATGGGAATCCACCAGGTTCCCGTTGCCCAATAAAACACGGTAAACCCTTTCAAAAACGGTAACAGCGACACCAGAAAGGGCGCGTGCGGTGCGTTGAGGATGAGCAAGGAACCCGCCAACGCTGAAATCGCCATGGCACCCATATTGATCCAGTAGGGGGGCGACAGATCACTGGGTAAGAATCGGAAGAACACATAGCGATAAAAAATCAGCGACATCATCCAGATATAAAGCATCCCTCCCCAAAGCCACATCGACAACGCCATCAGATTGAGTTCGAGTCGATAGGGTTGCCCCAGCCGTGCCGCCAGCAAGGTACTGGAAACTGCGAGAGATTGCGTCGCCACCACCGCCAGCAGCCACGCACCGCTGATGCCTTGATCCAGCGTCGGCTTGTCGCGCTTGACGGTAAAGGCAGTAAAAATGGTGTAGGTCAGTCCCAGCCAGAGTGCCACAGCCACACACCACAAGGCCATGCCCATCACCAGGTCATTGGCCTGCAACAAAAATTCGCTGGCAAGAATCCCCGTTCCGGCAACTGTGGTGAAATAACCTGGCCCTTTGAGATGATCCACCATGTCGCCAAAAAATCGACGAGGATGCCAGCAGGCACGCAGCAGATAGAGCACACACAAAATACTGTATTGCACGATATTCAGCAGGAACAGTCCCTGCGCGATCGTGGGTTTATCCATCAGCATGGCGCCCAGTGAAACGATGCCTGTGGCCATGACCAAACCAAAATAGGCCGGAGAAAGATCAGCGAGACGGCTTTTCCAACCATTCGCAATACTTTGAGATACCGTTGCAACGGAGGGTGAATCTGAAGGCATAATGCATTTTCTCCGACCAAATACTGACAGGATGACAAAGATGAATGTTACGCTCCGCACCCACATTCGTGTTGCACGTCTCACGCCCCCATTATTGGCCGGAATGTTGCTATTACTGACGGGTTGCATGGGGGATCACGATGATACGCCCGTCCGTTACACACGTCAGGTCGTATTTGGCGACAGCCTTTCGGATGTGGGCAGTTATGCCGTGGGTGCCATAGCCGCGGCCAATGGAGGCAAGTTCACCGTCAACAGTATCCCGGCCAGCGTACAAAACTGGAGCGAACGCGTCGCTGCGCAATTAAATCTGCCCGCTGCATGTGCGGCACAAACGGGGTTGAACGGCGACCCCACACAGGGCTTGTATGCGCCCGTCACCCTCCATGATGGATGCTACAACTACGCTCAAGGGGGCGCACGCGTCACCGATCCCATCGGCCCTCGTCACAAAACCATCGACCCCACGGTGGGTTATTTGACGGTTCCTGTCGCCTCACAGATTCAGAACCATCTGGTACGCACGGGCGGCCGATTCTCATCGACTGACGTGGTTTTCGTCATGGCGGGTGGCAATGATTTCCTCTGGCAAACGGATGCCATGACATCCGACGTGCTGTCCAACCTGAAACAACAGATCATTCTGGATACCCAGAGCGGTGCCTGCGTTCCTGCCGATGCGAATGCCAGCAACTGTATTGCTGGCGCGATCGACCATGCCGTGACGCGTCTGTCACCCACCTACATGACCGCCATGGAACTGGCGGGTACGCAACTGGCTGCGCTCATCAATGACCAGATCGCGGGTAATGGTGCGCAGCGCATCGTCGTCATGAATCTGCCAGATGCCGGTCTGTCGCCTTCTTTGAAGGGGCGATCCGCCACCATGAAAACGTTTGCCAGCACTATGGTCAATGCGTTCAATGACAAACTGGCTGCAGGGCTCGCCACACGACAGGATGGCCGAGTGATTCAGGTGAATGTCAATCAACGCTTCAGCGCCTGGGCCGCCAACCCTGCCGCTTACGGCTTCAGTAATTTCACTGACGTCGCCTGTAATCTGACCCAGCCGGTTCCTAACCTGCTGGGTTCATCGATCACTTGCACCACCGCCAACACCGTACCGGGTGATGTCAGCCGCTATGCCTTCGCCGACAACGTCCATCCCACCCCCTACGCCAATACCCTGCTTGCCGATTTCGTTCTCTCGGAGATGACTCAGGCGGGCTGGCGGTAAAGGTTTCACACTATTCACGACACCGTCTTGCGAGGTAAAGCCACGACACCTCGCAGGAACTCCTCTTGAGGTATCCTTGCAAGATGCGGGGCAAGGATGACTCATGGAGTCTCAGGAGCAATCAAGCGAACACCCGGAAAATAGTGGGAATATCGACGCGTATCGCGCGTCAACAGCGGCAAATCGGCAACGGCCGCATGTGCGCCGATAAAGAAATCTGCGAGTACGTTATCTTTATTACCACCGCGACGGCGATAACGAATAAATGCCTTACCTGCCAAAAATAACGCCGGTCGCGGCATTTCAAGCAACTCAAGTTCCATTGTCGCCAGAGTTTCATCAAGCGATTCAACGCTGGAAAATGTCAGCGACAATTCAGAATAGATGATCGGGTTGATGCACAGACGATGAATCTGTGCTTGGGCGCGCAACTGAGCAATCGACCAGTCGACCCATTCGGGATCGTCTTCGAGAACGTCGACCAGCACGTTGGTATCGACCAACAAGATCCCCAAGTGCTTAGTCCTCGCTGCGCAACAACGCCATCAGATCACGCGTGCGCCATTTGACATCGGCCTTGCCACGCGCTGCCTCGAAGCGATCTGATTTTTTCGCACCATGCCGAGTCGTCGCTGCCTTGTGCAAAACAATCTCACCCTCTTCATTGACGGCAAAATCAAGTTGACTCCCCGGTGCCAGCCCGAGCGCGTCACGAATCTGCTTAGGAATGGTGATCTGCCCCTTAAGGGTTAATGTCGTTGTCATTGCGATATCTCAAGTATTACCAATCGGATGATCGTAATACCAAATAAGGCATTGGTCAAACAGATTGACCGTGGCGTGTCAATCCAAAGCTGAAATGTCCTCTTCTCTGCAAAGCTAAAATGTCCGCTGC
>CAYTHB010000008.1:0-65330 GCA_964437515.1 uncultured Sterolibacterium sp. | reverse complement strand
AGCACCATGTCGTCATCCGGATCGCGCAAAAATGGACGCCACAGGTAATACACATCCTGCAGATGGGCGATGGATGTCAGATAGCACAAGTAAGCCAAAACATCCTCAACCCGGAGCTTGGACGGCAGGTGCTCGGGTCGCGTCAGCACGGCCTGCCATTCGTTATAGAGCGTTACTGACAGGGCAATTTCAAAACGCGGATCTGGCAGACTGCTCACCAAGGCAAAGCTGGCACCTTGTCGGGAACGGGCTGCGGCAACCAAGACGGATGTATCTAGAACGACTCTCATGGTTGCGCCAGTATAACCATGCATTCAACACCCGGCAAACCCAAGTTTTTCATCAGCAACCCACTGCGCTGATCCACGGCGTTTTGATATGCAACCTGTCTTGCCAGCAAACTCCTTCAACCAATCCAGATAAACCCGATAATCCTCATCCGCCACGAAGCAGACTTGTCGGTTATTACCGCGCTGAATCAGGTGCAATGGAATGTGAGGCAAAACCACACGGGGGCGACGTGGCATGGTGGCTCCTGCGTATTCAGAACACTCGGAACATATCAGAAAACCGTGGTCTGTCCCTTATTCACTATGGGGTGATGTTGAAGGGTGGTGGAGAGAAGTAGCGTCAATCCAAGTTTGTTACATGTAGCTATTGCGGCGCGGATGCTTTCTACCTATACTTGCTACATGTAACGATAAGGAGTGCGGGATGGCCACCCCAACTGCTGTACGAGTACAAAAGCGCCGTGATGCCTTGCGCATGGCTGGCCTGCGGCCCATTCAGATTTGGGTGCCGGACACCCGACGTCCTGACTTTGCTGACGAGTGTCGCCGCCAGTCCAGACTGGTAGCCCAAGCTGACAGCCAAGATCATGCTCTGGAGCAATTCATGGACGAGGCACTGGAAGACATTGATGGCTGGGAAGCCTGATGCGTGGCGACCTCGTTACCATCGCACTCGCCGGCGACTTTGGTAAGCCCCGGCCAGCGCTGGTGGTTCAGGCCAATCAGTTCGATGAGCACAGTACGGTGACGGTGTTGCTCATCTCCAGTACGCTCGTCGAAGCACCGCTCCTGCGCGTGAGCGTTGTCCCGAATGCCAGTAACGGTCTGCAGAAGAAGTCGCAGGTCATGATCGACAAAGCCATGACGATCAAGCGTGAAAAAATTGGCCCGGCGTTTGGCCGGATCGACCCCAACACGCTGGTAGAAATCGACCGCTGCCTGGCCGTATTTCTCGGTATTGCCAAGTAATTGGATGTCGTAAGTTTCCTATGGGCAAAGCAACAGGCCGCAACGCAAGTGAACCTAGATGTAGCCTCGTAACACAAATGGAGAAGCCGACCCTCTGGTCTGAAGGGGAAGGCCGCTGGATGTCGCTGGAACAACGGAATTGGCGACAACGACTCCCGGGGTAGCAAGGGTGGCATGTTGTGGAGGATATATCGTGCAGCACGGGAGACCCGTTGCGGCGGTGGGGAGGCCACCGACTGAAGCGTATAAGGAAACGAAATCGCAGCAGGCCGCACCGGGAGTCGGAGGGGTTCGTAGTACTGCTTGAGTCTGAGGGACAGCATAACCCCAGAGGAGGGAAGGGACCCTGCTTTGTTCAAGCAACCGAAGCGTGAAGGAGAAGGGGATTGCGCCATGCTAACCACCCCTGAAAGTATCAGGACACTGCAGAGGAAGCTCTACACCAAAGCCAAGCAAGAACAGGCTTATCGCTTCTATGCGCTATATGACAAAGTTTGGCGGGCGGATATCCTCAGTCATGCCGGTTGATCGCATCGCCTGGGCGCAGTGGCGACTGCATTTGAAGGTGCTGTCGTTCGAAATCCAGCGGAAAACCGTGGTCTGACCCCTATTTAATAAGCACCGGGGCTTACCGCATCCTCGCCGTGAATGGGGCAGCGGACATTTTAGCTTTGCAGAGAAGAGGACATTTCAGCTTTGGATTGACACCTGCCCTATTTACCTATTCTGAACAGCTTTTATGTTCTATGATTTGCCGATGGGTGGGTAGGTGGGGCGGTTGGACGGTTACGATTCGTCGCAGCCATGATGTGAAGAAACGGGCGTGATCGGTAACTGCAAGTGGAGAGAGAGTTTTAAAACCGGCGGCTGGCACAGCCATGGATTCGTTTGCTCGCTTGACACCGGTCGGTTAATGGGTGTCTCCTATTATTTTTCACCACCCCAGCATTTCAGAGGTCAAGCATGCGATCAATCTTAGAACGTAACCTAATTGTTGCCATGATCGGCATCACCTACGTTTCGGTATCGTATGCACAGATTTGCCCAGGAGATCCAAGATGTCTAAACAACCCGTATGGCGCAGGGAATCCCAATAAGCCTGATGGCTTAATGAATCCATATAGCCAATACGGTAGTCGTCATAGCAATCAATCACACACCAATCCTTACGCAACCAATGCTCCGAAAATCTACGATGCGCAGGGTAACTACCGAGGCAGGTTGAGTTCCAACCCCTACGATCTCGATTCGGTTTCAAATCCCTATGGCCGCTATGGCAACCCAAACTCACCAGAAAGTCCCAAAAACATAGCAAACCGATACAACCCCAATCCATATCAAGTCGTACCCCAAAACTCCGGTATCAACATTCCTGGCTCCAGTCAGCGTTCGGCGTCAGGCTACACAGCCGCTCCGTATGTCACCCCCGCAGCTGCAGCCGGTGTTCTTGTTGCAGTTGTGGGCGTTGCTGTCGTTGGCTTTTTGCTAAAGAAAATATTCGACGGCATCTCATCGGCAGTAGCCTCGTCAACGAAGAATGTCAAAACACAAGTTGCTGTACAAGACGCTCCTGCACCACAACCAACCGCAGCAGAAATCAGAAATCAGGCATTCCAAATCGTTATGTCGAAGGAAGTACCTCGTGACTACGACAAAGCTCGCGATCTATTCCTGCGTGCTGCGGACATGGGTGATAGGGAGGCAATATTTGGTGTGGGACTAATGCATTACAACGGCGTAGGCTTCCCTAAGAGCGAAGCCAATTCAATGGAGTGGTTTACACGGGCCGCAGACGCTGGGTTGATGGAGGCACAAGCCATCGCTGGTGACTACTATGGTTCCGGCAGAGCAGGGAAAGAGGATTTTGAACGCGCACTGAAGTACTACAAAATGGCGGCGGAGCAAAATCATCCAGACAGTATGGCTGTTGTAGGTCTTTATTATTACCACGGCATGGGAGTGGCTTTAGACAAAAGTGAAGCACTCAAATGGATGAGGAAAAGTGCTGAACTCAATAGTCCATGGGGTCACTATTACCTTGCTGGTGCATTGATGGACATTGGTGATTTCTCGAAAGAAAATATCGATCAGGCTGTTAAATCTAATCGCATTGCAGCTGAGCATGGTCACATTGAAGCCATGCATCATCTTGCCTTGATGCTACGTCACAAGCCTTTTGGACACTACGATCCAAAGCAGGCCGCAGTCTGGTATCGCCGCGCAGCAGAGGCTGGCGAGCAGGGATTTCCGGGGGCACAGAACAACCTCGGAGATATGTACGAAAACGGTGATGGGGTTGTCAAGTCACCCAGCGATGCAGTTTATTGGTATACGCGCGCAGCCATGTTCGGCGAACCAACAGCTTATCTGAGCCTAGGCACTTGTTTCGCGAAAGGTGTCGGCTTGCAAGCCGATCCAGCTGAGGCCTACTTCTGGCTACTTCTGGCAATGAATAAATTACCCGAAGGTAATAACAAGTCTGAGGCAGGGGAGTGGCTTGATAAAGTTAAGCAACAACTGACGAAAACCCAGGTCGAGTATGCGGAGTTGCGTGCAAAAACCTTTAAACCTCTCAAGCAAACAGACAAGCCTTTGGGAGACCGGCTTTAGTCGCTGCGGAGTCACGCGGTGGACATTTCGACTTATCCCTATCCGCCTGGGAACATAACGATGCGCTAGGCCGAACCAAACGAGTAAATCGGGATTAGGGGACAGACCACGATTAATTTCTGTCAAGCCCCTGACACTCAACCCACCGAGGGCGCAGCAAACCAAACCCCCCGTTGCTCACAAGGTTGCGGGGGTTTTGTCGTCTACAGTGTCTTGCTCTGCACTTTCTTCGGTCGTCGCCAGCGCCGACTTTTATCAGTTTGATAAACCCTCCCAATGTCGCTAAGATTCTCTTGTGGAGAAATCCAAGCCCCATTACCTGTTGTCAGAAATTCAGTCCGAGGTGGCTCGTCGTGGTGCTGCGGCTTTTACGCGCACGGCGTTGAAAAATGGTTTGGCGATGGGAATGTCAGTGAGGCAGTTGATCGAGGTGGTGCATGGCTTATCCCATAGCGACTTTTATAAATCCATGACAACGCATTTCAACCACTCGGTCTGGCAGGATGTTTATCACGCCCGAACTCCGGTCGGCAGAATTGCTTATGTAAAGGTGACCGGCAGCAACGATGGCTCGCCACCAGTAATCCAGTTGAAGGAGCAATAAGATGAGCAAGTCGTGTCCCCAATGCGGTGCCTCGATGTCGAAAAGAACCGGGCATGTCGAGACAGTTGAGTTTTCCGGCGAGACCGCACGCGTAGAAGGCTTATCGGGCTGGTTCTGTACGGCGTGCGATGAAGCGATCTTCGATGATGACAGCGCTCGCCGCTATGGCGCGGCTGGCGATGCTTTGATTGCTCAGGCCAAAGAGCACCGTCAGGCGGAAATTCGCCGTATCCGCAAAAAGCTCAAGCTGACCCAAGTGGAGGCAGGCGAATTGGTTGGCGTTGGCAAGATTGCCTTTTCGCGTTACGAGCGTGGCGAATCGGAGCCGCCCGGCCCTTTGGTGAAGTTGCTGCATTTGATCGACCACCACCCGGAGCTCCTGGCGGAGATCCGACGCTACGGATAATCACAACTTAAGCCGGATGAGCCGGAACCAAACAGTATAAAAGGGGACATATCGATCAATAGCGATCAATAGGGTCAGACTCGATTGATCCGTCGTCATCTCCTTTGTTTTCAGGATTTCTCTCCTGACGGTCAGTTGTGGTTAGGAGCTACAGCGAAGTTGCTGTTTAACGATACACCTCACGGCGATTGCCGACCTTCACAACCAAGATCTGCACCGTGCTGTCCTCGATGCGGCTGAGGATCCGGTAATCACCCACACGGTATTTCCAGAATTCTCCCAAACGCGAACCTTTGAGTGCCTCACCGACGCTGCGCGGGTCATCCAGTGTCGCAATCCGCTCAAATAAAAACGAAAGAATACGCCGTGTGGCTTGCGGATCGAGTTTGCCAAGCTCCTTGTCCGCGGCAGGATCAATCTCAACCTTCCATGCCATAACGCTTCATCACTTCTTCAAGTGGAATGGTCTTGCTACGACCCGCACGAATCTCAATCAAGCGTTGTTCTGCCAGGTACAAATCTTCCAGATCATCGAGGTGCTCACAGATGGCTTCCACCATGTAGAAGGTCTTGCTGCGCCCGGTGATCGAGGCCAGGTTTTCAAGTCGCTGGGTGATTTCGTCCGGCAGACGCAGCGATACGGATGCCATGATGTTCTCCTGTGAATGTGTGATACAAGTATTGCTTATAGCAGGATGAAAAACAAGCCTTAGGGAAACGCTGATTTATTTGAAACCGTTCGGGCTGAGCTTGTCGAAGCCTTTGTATTTACGGGGAAAGCCCTTCGACAAGCTCAGGGCGAACGGATTTAATCTGTGTTTCCTTAGAGATCCATGCGGTTGCCCTGACATTGAATTAACGTACATGGTAGCCGTCTCCACTCAGAAAAAAACAGGAGCGAGCTCAATGGCTTGAACGGTGTTTTAGGAAAATAATGGGGGACAAACTACAGATTAATTCCTGTCAAGCCCCTGACCTTCAATCCACCGAGGGCGCAACAACTCAAAACCCCCGTCGCCCACAAGGCGGTAGAGGGTTTTGCCGTCTATGGCGCCTTCCCTGTTTTGGTTGTCTGAGAAGGATTGCCCCTCTATACTTATCAACTGGGTGATATGTCATGGCTGCTGAAACGAGATGGGATTGTTTATTGAGCCTCGACGGCGTGACCTTGGTCATCGACGAGCGGCTTGGTTTTTGGGTGAAGTTTGTCGCCCGTGCGGTACCGAAGAGCATGGCTATTCCGCACGGCGTGAACTATTCGCTGACCTTGCATGACCGGCGCGGCAGTCGGGTACTGGGCTTCGACAACGCGCACCGCATTGGCAAACAAGGGCAGTTCGATCATTGGCATCGCTCGTCTGACGACCTGGGGCGGCGCTATGCGTTCGAGTCGCCAGAAAAACTGCTGGCGGATTTTTGGCAGGAAGTAGATAGAGTATTGAAGGAGTGGAGCCATGACTAAGCTGAATATCGGGATTGCCTCTTACGAGGAAATGAAGGGCTGGACGCTGGCGGTGGCTAGCGGAAAAATCAAGGCAGAGCCGAATGCGCCGAAGCTTTGGTTTACCTCGCTGAAGGCAGCGGCGAATGTGTTTTCCGAGGAGAACCGCCACTTGCTGAAGGTGATTGCCGAGGAACATCCACAATCCATTGCGGAGCTTGAGAAGCTGACGCAACGCAAGGCATCGAATTTGTCGCGAACGCTCAAAAAGCTCGAGCAGTATGGCGTAGTGCGGCTGGTGGAGGGCGATGCGCCGAAGGGCAGAAAGCCTTTGCGCCCCGAAGTGATGGTCGATGCGGTGAATGTTTCGTTCACGCTTGTTTGAAGCTTTCCTCTCTCCATCCGAACGGGCCGGTAGCTGAAGAAACTGGACATTAGCGTGAAACAACAAAAACGGAGTCCGGTTGAAGCTACGAGCGTAGCGAGCAAATCAGTAGCCGCCCCTTGAGGGGCGGATGGGTGGGGTGGGTGTTTAGGGTAACGTTTGTTTCATCCTCTGCGGGTGGAGACGGCTACCATGTACGTTAGAGCAATCAGAATTTTCGGCTGAGATAAGGGGAGTCGGCCAAGCCGAAACGCCAAGGGGTTTCTTGCGCTTTGCTAATGCCGATACGCGTGCCGTTGATGATGTTCAATGAAGCCGGGTCAGCGGGTGCTAAGACACTGAACGGCGGGCGATCCAGGGGCAGGCCGTAGTGGGCGAGGCTAATACCCAGGGCTTGCCCGACCCGCCCGGGGCCGGAACAGAGCAGGCGTTCATCGGTCATGCCGCGTCGAGCGCGCATCGCGTCGAGTCCATGAGTGGGTTGCAGTGCACGGATGAGCACGCCCGCCCTATGCCCTTCTTTTCGACAAACGAGGTTCAGGCACCAGTGCAGACCGTAACTGCGATAGACATAGGCGTGTCCCGGCGCGCCAAACATGGCGCGGTTACGCGATGTCAAACCGCCATGACAATGGGCGGCTGGGTCGTCCATGTCATAGGCTTCGGTTTCAACGATGATGCCGCCTACCTCATCCACCAGCAATGTGGCACCAATCAACGCCCGCGCCATAAGCGGCGCGTCAATGGCGAAGTCTGACTGTGCGAGCTGGTGCTGTGTTGTGTGGTGTGGCTGGACGGCATTTAACACGGTCGATTGCTGCGTGTCGCAAACTGCGTGGGGTGGCGAATTTTTTCGTAAGCGGCCAGCACGGGGGCGAATTGTTGCGGTGTTGCCGCATGGATGATGACTCCATCCGCACCTGCATTGAATTGATCCTGCCAACGTTGGGCGCAGGTGGCGGCATCGCCTACGGCGGCGGGAAACCAGTCTTTGGGAATCAAGGGTTCGATTTCGCGCAACTGATCGAGGGTTGCGGTGCTGTCGATACCGCCGCGCATACAGGCCACAGTTTCATTGGCGCGGAATGTGTCCAATACGCTGGCATCCCAGCCGTTGATGTCGATCAATAATTGCGCGAGATCGGGGGCTTGAAGATAGGTCGCCATGCGCGCGACGATGGCGCGCAGCCAGGTTTCCTCATCTGGCTCGCAGGCGGTGGCGACCACCGCCCAAACCTTGACCGCCGCCGGATCGCGTCCGGCTTTTTCCGCGCCGCGGCGCACCGCTGCAACGGCCTTGCGGACGGCGGCATCGGAGAAAAAAGTGGAGAGAAATACGCCATCGAATACGCCACCGGCAAATTCCAGCGTTTTTTCGCCATAAGCCCCCAGCATCAGCGGGATGTTGTCGGCATCGTTGATCCAGTCGGCCATGTGCAGATAGGGATAGCAGCCCATTGCCCCGTCGTGTCCCATGACGCGCTCGCCGCGCCAGAGCTGGCGCATCAGCTCGGCGAATTCGCGCAATTTGGCGTTGGTGACGGGTTCAAGCCCCCACAATCCGGCACGCACGCCGATGCCGCGTGCAACCCCCAGCCCAAAACGTCCCCCGGAGAGGCGGCTGGCGGTGGTGGCGAGGCTGGCGGTAATGATGGGGTGGCGGGTGTTGATATTGGTGGCGGCACTGCAGATGAATATGTTTTGTGTGACGGCCGCGGCAGCACCGGCGAGTACGCCGATTTCCTTGACATCGACGCGTTCAGAAAGCCACGCCGAGCCGATGCCGAGACGCTCCGCCTCGCGGATTTCTGTCAATAAATCAGCAGGGGTATGGGTGTGGCCGGGAAGGGCGTAGAAGCCGAGTTCAGGGAATTTGGAGGAGGTCATGAGGGGCTCGCAAAAAAATCAGAGGGGGTGTTTAAGCTCTTGCACAATATCCGCCCAATGAGCGGGATCCGGGCAGCGATTGTGCGTGAGGCTGACGCTGTCGGCAATGCCTGCCAGACGGGTTTTTAGCTTGGTGGCGATTTCGTGGCGTTCGCCGACGACGGCGATTTCGTTGAGCACGTCATCACCAATCAGGACAGTCATATCGTCCCAACGGCCGGCCTTGGAGAGGCGGTTGAGTTCTTCGTGTAGGGCTTCCCAGCCATGCACTGCCAAGGTCGGTAGATAGGCTGGGGTTGAACCGTAGAACGCCAGTTGTTTTTTTGCGGCGAGCTTTGCTGCTGCCAGACCTTCTTCGGTATCGGCGGTGACGGTCAAGGTGGCGCACATGACTTCGATGTCATCACGCTGCCGCCCGCTTTTGCTCAAGCCGGACGACAGCGCAGGCAGCGTGTTTTCCAGCAAGGAGCGGCGCGTGTTGAATGGGTGAGCGATGAAGCCATCGCTGACTTCTCCGGCAATCGCGGTCATTTTTGGGCCAAATCCGCCGGTGAATATCGGCGGGGGACCGTAGGGATTGGGGCCGGGGTTGAAGGCGGGGATCATCAGTGTGTGGCGGTAGAACTGTCCCTCGAAGTTGAGCGGTGCGTGACCTTCCCAACAGTTCCAGATGGCTTTGATGGCAAGCACGATTTCGCGCATACGCTCGGCGGGGTGCGACCAGGTGCTGCTGAAACGTTTTTCAATATGCGGTTTGACCTGTGAGCCCAGGCCGAGCACGAAACGCCCGCCACTGATTGACTGCATGTCGTAACCCAGATTGGCAAGATTCATCGGATTGCGCGCAAAGGCAATGGCGATGGCGGTGCCCAGACGTAATGTGGTGGTATGTTCAGCGGCAACGGCCAGGGCAAGGAAAGGGTCGTGCTTGGCTTCAAAGGAAAACCCGCCGTCGTAGCCGATATCTTCCAGTTCCTTGTAAAGCGTGCGTGCTTTGCGCGGGTCTTCGAGAGGGGCGGTCGTGTAAATTTTCATTGGGAGAGTAGGAGAATTGACTAAATGAAATTGCTGACAGGAATGGTGTGGAGTGAAATACTATACCGTGTGCCATCGTGTAAAAGGAGTCGCATCATGTTTCGCCATTTCATCATGCGTTGTGGTTTTCTGGCACTGTTGGGTCTGGGTCTGAGTGTGAGTAGTTGCGCTTCGCTGACACCGGCAGAGCGGTCGTTAAAAATGCAGCAAGAGGTCGATACGATGATTCAGGTCTATGGCCCCGCGTGTGAAAAGCTGGGCTATAAGGCGGATACGGATCCTTGGCGTGAATGTATTCTCAAGCTGGATAGCAGCCATCGCGCAGAGCAGTTGGAGCGGATGGAGAGGTTCAGTACGCAGATGACGACGACCGGTTGCTGGGGACATCGCGGGTTTTTTCATTGCTCAATTTTTTGACGCCACGGTTGGATTCTCAACGGTAAAAATTAGATTGTTTCGATTGTGGGATACCTGAATGTCGAGTGTTTGCCCCGCTTGCAGGTGGAGAGGCTCCGGGAAGGTGTGGAGTGCCCAGCGCCAATGTCCCTCGGTATGGTCGGTACGATGCTCGGTGTGCTGGGTACCTTGTGCAATACCACGGTCACACGGTTACACGGTTACCCTACGCATCGTCGCAGGGTCTATGGATTCTGCGACGATGCGCAGAATGACGGCGCAATCCTTAGCGTGAAATACAAAAAACAGAGTCGAGTTGAAGCTTCGAGCGTAGCGAGCCAATCAGTAGCCGCCCCTTGAGGGGCGGATGGGTGGGGTGGGCGTATCGGGTAACGATTATTTCATCCTCTGCGGGTGGAGATGGCTACCATGCTCGTTAATTGCCGGTTTTATAGTCCCAACCACCGCCCAGTGCTCTGAACAGACTGACTTGCGCAATTTGGCGTTGTCCTTGCGTGCTGATCAGTTCGGCCTGGTTGGCGTAGTCGTTACGTTGGGCATCAAGGTAACGCAGGTGATCATCCACACCGGCGCGGTAGCGGGCTTCGGCCAGACGCAGGGTGTGTTGGCCAGCGTCGAGGCGGGCGCGTAGGGCGTGTTCTTCGCGTTGCAAAGTGGCGTTGGCAACGAGAGCGTCGCTGACTTCACGGAACGCAGTCTGGATGGTGTTTTCGTAGTTGGCAATGGCGATGTCCTTGCGTGCTGTGGCCAGATCCAGATTGGCCTGGTTGCGCCAGCCAGCGAAGATCGGCAGGCGCAGTTGCGGGATGAAAGTCCAGCTGCGCTGGCCGTGGCCGAACAGATCATCGAGATCACTGCTGGCAGTACCGAGCAGGCCGGTCAGACTGATGCTGGGGAAGAAGGCTGCGCGTGCTGCGCCGATACTGGCGTTGCGGGCGCGCAGTTGATGCTCGGCAGCGCGAATGTCGGGGCGCTGTTCCAGTAGTTGTGAGGGCAGGCCGGGAGTGATGGCAGATAGCAGGTTTTCATTGATGGCTGTGGCGGCGGGCAGGGCTGAATTGCTGCTGCCCAGCAACAGACGCAAAGCGTTTTCACTTTGCACCAGCTCGCGTTGGGCGCGTTGGGCATCGGCTTGTGCCTGCTCAGCCAGCCCACGCGCTTCCTGGTAATCCAGTGCGCTGGCCAGCCCTGCTTGCTGGCGACGCTGGATCAGTTGCAGACTTTTCATACGGATTTGATGAGTTTGCTCGGCCAGCTGCTGGCGCTGCCAGACGGTGTTGCGCAGTACCCAGCCGCGAATGACTTCGCTGATCAAGCTGATACGGGCAGCCTGAGCGTGTTCTGCACTGGCGAAAAATTCTTCTTCTGTCGCATTGGCCAGATTGCGCACGCGGCCAAATAGATCCAGCTCGAAGGCCGTCAATCCCAAGCCGACCTGATACCTGGACTGAACGCCTGCCACACCGCTGGCGTTGAGGTCTGCTGGTAGGTGTTGGCGCTGGCCTGTAGCTTGTAGATCCAAATTGGGCAGGCGGTCAGCCCGTTGTATGCCGAATTGCGCGCGTGCAGCTTCGACATTCAGTATCGCCATGCGCAGTTCGCGATTGTTGTCCAAGGCTTGCTGGATCAGTTCACGTAAAGTTTCATCGCGAACAAAATCTTGCCAGCTTTGGGGCGTTTGCGGGTGCGCTGCGCTGGATTCGGCTCCCTGCTTGTGCTCTGACCAACTGGCAGGCATGGGTGCGGCAGGTGTTTCATACGTGGGTGCCAGAGAGCAAGCAGTCAGCCACAGACAGGCCAGCGAATGGGTGATCAAGCTAAGGGGGGATGAGGCGTATGGGCTGTATGGAGAGCGTTTCATGCTTTGACTCCAGAAGTGGATGCCTGTGTGTCGTGTTCTGCTGTTTCAGGCGAACTGTGCTTGGGTGGCTTGCCGCGCCACAGCAGCTTGAGTACCCAGACGTAGAAAATCGGAATGAAAAGAATGCCCAGCATGGTGACCGAAAGCATGCCGCCAATCACGCCGACACCCAGGGCGCGCTGGCTGGCACCACCCGCACCACTGGCGAGCGCCAAGGGCAGCACGCCGAGAATGAAGGCCAGGGAAGTCATCAGAATCGGGCGCAGGCGCAGACGGGCGGCTTTGACGACGGATTCGTGCAGACTGTGCCCCGCTTCGTGCAGTGTCTTGGCAAATTCAACGATGAGAATCGCATTCTTGGTGGCCAGGCCGATGATGGTGATTAGGCCCACCTTGAAATACACGTCATTGGCCAGCCCCAGGCCGCTGCTGGCAAGCACCGAACCCAGTGCGCCAATCGGTACGATCAGCATCACCGAGAGCGGAATCGCCCAGCTTTCGTACAGCGCGACCAGCACCAGGAAGACCACCAGGATGGCCAGGCTGAATAGCAGGGGTGCTTGCGCACCGGCGAAGCGTTCCTGATAGGAAAGCCCGGTCCATTCGTAGCCGATGCCCTTGGGCAGGCGGCTGAGGATGTCTTCCACATCGGCCATGACTTCACTGGAACTGAAACCCGGTTTGGCATCGCCGGAAATCTTCACGGCGGGATAGCCGTTGTAGCGATTTAGCTGTACCGGACCGACTTCCCAGCGCGTGGTGGCAAAAGCCGAGAGCGGCACCTGCTGGCCACGATTGTTGGGAATGTACAGTTGCAACAGGCTTTCCGGGGTCATGCGCTCGCTGATGTCGGCTTGCACCACTACGCGTTGCAGGCGGCTACTGTTGGTGAAATCGTTGATGGTGGCTGAGCCGAAAGCGCTGGAAATGGCCGTGCTGATGGCGGCGAAATCCACACCCATGGCGCGTGCCTGGTCGCGGTCGATATCCAGCCGCAGCTGAGGCGCATCTTCCAGGCCTTCCATGATGGCGTAGAGCACGGACGGTTTGGCATAGACTTCGCCGAGCAGTTGGTTGCGTGCAGCAATCAGGGCTTCATGGCCTAGCCCGCCGCGATCCTGTAGACGCAGGGAGAAGCCGCTGGCCGTGCCCATGCCGTCAATGGTCGGTGGATTGACGGCCATCATGGAGGCTTCGGTGGAGCCACCAAAGCGGGCGTTAAAAGCGGCGATTTCGTCGCTTACTGTTGCTCCACTGCCGCGTTTGCTCCAGTCGATCAGCGAGGGAAAACCGAGTGCAGCGTTCTCGCCGCTACCGGCAAAACTGAAGCCGAGAATCATCACGTTAGCATCGGTCGCCGGGCGGGAGAGTATGTGCTCTTCCATCTGTTTGACAATTTTTTCAGTACGCGCATAAGTGGCACCGGGCGGCAGTTGGGCGTTGACCAGATAGTAGCCTTGGTCTTCGGCAGGCACGAAGGATTCCGGCATGCGGGCAAACATCCAGCCCAGGCCGATGACGATGGCCAGATAGATCAGCATGTAACGTCCCGTGGCTTGCAGCAGACGCTGGGTGAGCGAGGCGTAGCCTTGGCTAAAACTGTTGAAGCGGCGATTAAAAAGGCCGAAAACCCCCTTTTTTTCACTATGGTTCTGGGTTGGTCGCAGCAGCGTGGCGCATAACGCGGGCGTCAAGCTCAGGGCAAGAAAGCCGGAAAACAGGATGGACACCGCCAAGGCCAGCGAAAACTGGCGATAGATCACACCCACCGAGCCGCTCATGAAAGCCAGCGGCAGAAAGACGGCGGTGAGCACGACGGTGATGCCGACAATGGCGCCGGAAACTTGTTGCATGGCCTTGATGGTGGCGGGTACCGGTGCCAAACCTTCTTCGGCCATGATGCGTTCGACGTTTTCCACCACCACGATGGCATCGTCGACGAGAATGCCGATGGCCAGCACCATGCCGAACATGGTCATCATGTTCACCGAAAAACCAAACAGCAGCATCGCCGCCATGGTGCCGAGCAGGCTGATCGGTACCACGATGATGGGAATCAGCGTATAGCGCAGGTTTTGCAGGAACAGGAAGATCACCAAAAACACCAGCAGAATGGCTTCAACCAGGGTTTGCAGCACCTTGGTGATGGCGACATCAACGAAACGTGAGGTGTCGTAGGGAATGGAGTATTCGATGTCGTCAGGGAAACCGGCGGAAAGCTCTTCCAGGCGCTTGCTCACGGCGCGCGCGGTTTCCAGTGCGTTGGCGCCGGGGCTGAGGAGCACGGCGGAAGCGATGCCGTTCTTGCCGTTCACGCGTGAATCATAAAGATAATTCTGCCGGCCGATTTCCATGCGCGCGACATCACCCAAGGTGACTTGCGAGCCATCTGGATTGGCGCGCAGCACGATGTTGGCGAACTCGCGCGCATTGTCCAGCGTGCCCTTGACGACGATGGTGGCGGTCAGCTCCTGCTCGGCACTGCCTGGCCGGGCGCCAAAGCTGCCGGCGGGCACTTGCAGGTTCTGTGCTGCGATGGCGGCATTGACGTCAGCCACGGATAGACCATAACCCAGCAGTTTTTGTGGATTGATCCACACCCGCATGGCAGATTCAGTCGCAAAAAACTGCAGTTTGCCAACCCCGGGCAGACGGCGGATTTCATTATTGACATGACGCACGGCGTAATCGGCCAGGGCGATCTGATCCTGATTCTTTGCACCTTCCTTGTAACCCATGGCGATGATCATCAAAAATCCGGTGCTTGCCTGCTCGATTTGCAGACCTTGCTGGACGACGGCTGCCGGCAGGCGGGCTTCGGCTTTCTTGATGCGGTTCTGTATATCCACCTGAGCCAGGTCGATATCGGTACCCGGCTCGAAAGTGACGACGATTTCGCCAAAGCCGGTGGAGTTGGCCGAGGAGTCGTAATACAGCAGATTCTTCGCGCCGTTGAGTTCTTCCTCAATGATGCTGATGACCGATTCGCTGATTAGTGTGGCCGATGCGCCGGGGTAGCTCGCCTGGATGTTGATCTGCGGTGGTGCGACCGTCGGGTACTGCGCCACCGGCAGCTTGGGCAGTGCCAGCAGGCCGGCCAGGGCAATGAATATGGCCACGACCCAGGCGAAGTTGGGGCGATGGATAAAAAATCTGGACATGTCTGTGCTCCGTGGGGAGTGAGTGACTGAGCTGAGATTAGTGTGCGGCCTGTGGTTCTGTCGCTGTTGCCTTGCCGTCAACGCTGGCTATCGCGACAGGTGCGCCGGGTTGCAGCGTGGTAGCTGAGTTCACAACCACTTTGTCACCTGCCTGCAGACCACTGCTGATGATCCAATCTTTGCCTTGCATGGCGACAGCAGTGACCGTTCGTGTTTCAATCTTGTTTTCAGCACCGACGACACGAACCTGCGCCGTGCCATCCGGCAGATGACTGACCGCGCGCTGTGGCAGTTGAAAAGCCTGATCCAGGCTCAGGCTGGGGGTGTGCACGCGCATATACATGCCAGGCAGGAGCAGACCATCCGGATTGGGGAATTCACCGCGCAGCAAAATTTGACCGGTGCTGCGCTCGACGCTGACATCGCTGAACAGCAGACGTCCATGACGCTGTCTGGATTCACCTTCCACGCTGATGCTCAAGGGCAGGGCGGTGGCGTTGGTTTTGCTGGCGGCGGCTTGCTGGCGCAATTGCAAGGCAGCCGCGACAGGCTGCTGAAAGTCGGCATAGACGGGATCGAGCTGCTGAATGACGGCCAGTGGAGTGGCTTCATCTTGGCCGACCAATGCGCCTTCGGTGACCAGCGCGCGGCCAATGCGGCCACTGATGGGTGCGCTGACACTGGCGTAGCCCAGATTCAGTCGCGCCGTGGTGAGTTCGGCGCGTGCCATATTGCGTGTGGCTTCGGCGGATTTCAGCGCAGCCTGAGCCGCGTCATATTCTTGGCGGCTGACAGCATCAATGCCGATCAGCTCGTCATAGCGTTTCAGTTTGGCCTGAGTGTCGAATACTTCGGCTTCGGCGCGGGCCAGTGTGCCCTCCGCATGAGCCAGCGCAGCGCGTAGCGGGGCGGGATCGATCTGAAATAGCAACTGGCCGGCCTTGACCTGACTGCCTTCCACAAAATGGCGTTTCACCAAAATACCTGCCACCCGCGCACGTACTTCTGCGCTACGAACGGCCTCAATCCGGCCGGGTAGCGCTGCGCTTAGCGTGTGTGCTGCGGCTTGTGCCGTGATTACATCCACCGGGGCGGGCGGTGGTGCCCAGCCTGCCGGATCTGCGCCTTGCTGGCCACAGGCCGTGAGTGTCAGCGTGGTGGCCAGCAGAAGTAATTTGCGTGTTTGTCGATGTGCTGTGGGGAAGGTGTTCATGGGGTTCATGGTGTTCATTTCCAGTCAATTGCAGAATTGCAGGGATGAGCAAGACGAAAGTGAATGGTGCACCAAAAAACCGAATAAGTCAATAAAGTTTCATCAGTAACTTTATTGTTTTGTCTTTACCTGAAAATTATTGTCTTATTGTTTCAAAACAAATCAAATACAATCAAATGATGCATAATTGGCTCATATTGAACTTTTGATGATAAGGTTGACTATGGGAGCTGCTGTTCATACCGTTCAAGATGAGACAACAGAAATTGCAGGCAGCGTGAGTCAGGAAGAAAACCGCCTGCTGGCTGCTCTTGCGCAAGCCATGGTGGCTCATCCGCGCGCCACTTTGCAGGAACTGGCGCGTGCGGTGAGTTTGAGCAAGGCGACGTTGTATCGCTTCTGCCGTACACGCGAGCAATTGGTTGAGCGTTTGCTCAAGCATAGTGTGGCACGGGTGACTGCGGCGATCGAAGCATCATGTTTGGCACAAGGCACACCATTGGAAGCCTTGCGTCGTCTGGATTTTTATAGCCTGGAGCAGCGCGAATTCAGTGCTTTCCTGATGATGTATTACTGGCAGGATGGTGCGACGGAAATGAGTGCGGATGCTGGTTGGGAGTCGCAACTGGATGCTTTCTTTTTGCGCGGCCAGCAGGCGGGTACATTTCGTATCGACATCAGCGCACCGGCGCTGACGGAATTGTGGATTGCCATTTTTACCGGACTGGTGGATGCCGAGCGACGTGGGCGCATTGCCCGCGCCAGTTTGCCGAGTCTGATCGAGCAGTCTTTCTTGCAAGGCGCGGCAGTTGAATAGCAAGGAGTGAGGGAGTTTTCTTCCAGCTTGTCTTTATGGATCAATTAAGGATTGATTGTGATGCCCTTGTTGCGACGCCACGGTCACACGGTTATACAGTCACTCTGCGCATCGTCGCAGGATCTATGGATTCTGCGATGATGCGCAGAATGACGGTGCAATCCTTGGTTGTCGGGTGAATAAGTACGTAGATGACGACAACGGATTGCTGGGGACATCGCGGGTTTTTTCACTGTTCAACCTTTTGACTTCACGTTCGAACTTTCAACGATGAAAATCAGGTTGTTTCGATTGTGAGACACCTGAATGTCGAGCGTCTGCCCCGCTTGCAGGTGGAGAGGCTCCGGGAAGGTGTGGAGTGCCCAACGCCAGTGTCCCTCGGTACGGTCGGTACGATGTTCAGTGTGTTGGGTCGCACTGCCATCGGGGGCGTTCTCGTAAAAAATATCGTCGTAAAGGCGTAACCGTAGCCATTGCAGGATGCCGTGGCATATTCCGCTGCGAGAAACCTGTATGCGAAGTTTGGATGTTTTGGGTGGGAAGCTGTTGTCCTGTTGAAAGTTGAAATCGAAGATATCGAACGGTGCGGATTGGTATTCCAGATCGATGTTCCATTCGGTCGGGAACACGGTGACGGGCGAAAAGTCATTAAAGCCCTGTAAATTGAAACCAGCCACATTTTCCACACGCAAATAAGGTGTGAGTGCGGCGGAGCCAGCGAGTTGGCCGACAATCCAGGCTTGAGAAGGAATGATGCGGGCATCGGGTTCGAGCAAGTGTTTTCGGGCATGTTCGAAGCTGGGTAATGCACCTTCCCCAATCAATTCGCTGGAAAATATTTCTGAAACCAGTACCGTGGCGCGGTTGGGTAAATCATCGGGGATTTTGAGGTCTGATGAGGCTTGGGCGATGACCTTGATGTTGTCTGCGTAGCCGTTGGCTTCGATGATCTGACGTGCTTTGGCAGCGATTTCAGGAACAAGCTCACAGCTTGTCACGCGTTGCGCACCGGCACGCGCAGCCATCATGGAGAGCAAACCTGAGCCTGTGCCAATGTCGAACACATGATCGTCAGGACGCAGCGCACGTTGCAAAGCCGTTTCATACGCAATGGCACGCGGTTGATCGTTCATCATCGAAAAATGCCACATGGGAACCTTGCCGTTCAACAACAGTCGCCGGTTGGTGGCGAAATGCTGATTGTCAGGTGCCAGTTCGCAGGCGCGTTGCAGGGCTTCTAGCGCACCGGGTAATCCTTGCTCTTGCAAAAGTAAGCCCAAGTTACAGTGGGCTTCTGCAAAATCGGGCTGAAGCTGCACTGCCATCCGGTATTCCATCAAAGCGCGTGCTGTTTGTCCGTGCTGATGCAAAGTACCCGCAAGGGTGAAGCGGTGGTACGGATTGTCCGGCTGTTCATCAACGCGCTGTTGGCAGAGCGTTAGTTCCTCGTTGTTTTGTATTTTTTCAGATGCGCGCTGTGCTGTAGGTGCAAAAATACGACGAAGAATTAGTCCAAGACCTGCCATGAGATCAGCGTTCTGTTTCTGGATGTGTCGTTGTTTCAGAGCGAAACTCCGCGCGGAAACGATCCTGAAGTTCTCGGGTAAGTTGATCTTTCAGCTTATCCAGCGTGGTGGCAATGACTTCGGGAAGTGCTTCCTCAAGCCATGTATTTAATATTCCGTGGAATTCAGCTTGGGTTTGAGCGAATCGAATGGGGTGCAAGGGGGTGTGCAGTTCATCCTGAACGACATCGGTTAGTGTGGGAATGTCCTGTTCGATGAGGGATGCAGATGTATTCAGGACTGGGGGAGGTGCGATGGTTTCGTCTTTTTCAGGCGATGTGCTGTTGTCGTTGAGTTGATCGGATGTTTCTTCGGGGTGGGAGGCAACATTGGATGTGATGGTTGTATCGGATTTTGGAAGGGTGTTATCAGTTTTGTTGTCTTCAGTATTTTCGAGATCTTCCGTGAGCGACAAGGCTTCCGTCGTTTCTTTCAAATCCGGATTAGCATTGAAACCGCGCCGGCGCATCAGCGCATCGGCTTTGTCGATCAGGGTATCGTCATCGATGTTGTCCGTCACAGCGGTTCCTTTTGAAGATCGCGATACTGGATGTCATGGCCATGATCGCGATAGTAGCGGGCACGTTCGCGTGCGGGTTGCCGGATATGCTCTTCCTGGCTGATGATTTCGATCAGACTGACGTAATGTTCGAAATCGGGTGGAAGGGTGTCGTTCAAGTTAAGCAGGCGTGTCGTGCGTGGACGCTGCTTGAGTTCATCGATAGATTCAGCAATGATTAAAGGCGTTTCAGTTGCGAGCGGAGAGCTTGCGCGACAATGCGGCAGAAAGCCAGTTGGTGGGTGGCTCCAGAGAAATTGATCGAGCTGATTGGCTTGCTGGGGGTCCGAGATCAGAATGGATGTAGTGATCTCGGCCTCATTCCAGACAGATTCCTGCGCAAGCCACAAGGCTGCTGCATGAATACGGTCTGAGGCGTTATGACAGATCAGGATACGCGCCATGGTGTTGCGTTGCGTCTGCGGTTCAGTGTGAAACAAGCCTTAATCGACCTTTAATCCGGCACGTGTCAGCAGGAAGTGCGTCAGCAGGGGAACCGGTCGGCCGGTCGCGCCTTTTTTCTCTCCTGATTTCCAGGCCGTGCCGGCGATATCGAGATGTGCCCATTCGAATTTTTTGGTAAAGCGTGCGAGAAAGCATGCGGCAGTAATGGTGCCTGCGGAGCGTCCGCCAATATTGGCCATGTCTGCGAACGGGCTTTTCAGTTGTTCTTGATAGTCTTCCCATAAGGGGAGCTGCCACGCGCGATCATAGGCATTTTGGCCTGCTTGTAGCAGTTCTCGGGCGATGCGATCATCGTTGGCCAACAGGCCACTGGCTACATGACCGAGGGCAATGACACAGGCACCCGTCAGCGTCGCAATGTCGATGACGCAATCCGGATCAAAGCGTTCGGCATAGGTCAGTGCGTCGCACAGGATCAGGCGGCCTTCTGCATCCGTGTTGAGGATTTCGATCGTCTGGCCGGACATCGAGGTTACGATGTCACCGGGGCGTGTCGCGTTGCCACCGGGCATGTTTTCGGTGGTCGGAATGATGCCGATCACATTCAGCTTGAGTTCCATTTGGGCTATGGCTTGCAAAGTGCCGAGCACGGTGGCAGCGCCACACATGTCGTACTTCATTTCGTCCATTTCGGGGCCGGGCTTGAGCGAGATACCGCCGCTATCAAAGGTGATGCCTTTGCCCACCAGCACCACAGGTTTGTCACCCGTCTTACCTCCTTCATACTGGAGGGTAATCAGCTTCGGGGGGCGATGGGTTCCATTGGCGACCGAGAGTAGCGAACCCATGCCGAGTTTTTCCATATCGGCACGTTCGAGCACGTTAATCTTGATCGGATATTTTTGTCCCATCTCGATGGCCTGTTCAGCCAGATAAGTGGGCGTACAGATATTGCCCGGCAGGTTGCCCAGATCCTTGGTCAGGTTCATGCCCTGTGCAATGGCTTGGGCTTGTGTCATGGCGACTTCAGCGTCTGTTAGATCGGCACGGCTGTCGATGGCCAGGGTGAGTTTGCGCAGGGGGCGACGAACTTCGTCTTTTTTGGATTTGAACTGATCAAACCGATAGAGGCTTTCCATGCTCACCAATACGGCCTGGCGGATACGCCAGGGAATATCGTGTTTTTTCAATGGGAGTTCGGTGAGTGTCAAAGTGGCGTCAAATGCTCCGATTTCATTGAGCGTGCGCACAGCGGTGGCAATGGCGGTGCGATATTCCTTCTCATGAAATTCCTTTTCCTTACCTAGGCCAACGAGCAAAACACGATCGCTGGCAACGCCCGGCACATTGTGCAAAAGCAGGGTGGAGCCGGATTTACCTTCCAAGTCCCCCCGGCGCAACAGATCGGAGATGAACTGATTGCTGGCCTTGTTGAGAATTTCGCCCGGCAAGGAGAGCTTGCGGGGTTCGAACACACCGACAACGATACATGCGCTGCGTTGCTTTTCGGGGCTGCCACTTTTTATGCTAAATTCCACGGTTCGCTCCTTGAGGGCGTGAAGACTGAAAATGGTTGCGGTTGGGCTGGATGGACGTTGTTTTATGGGTGCGGATGCGGAGGGCAGGATACTACTGGTATTGCTGAATTCCGCATCGGGTTCTGAAATGCGATTTGCCAGATGCCGACGAATGCGCCGTTATTTGTCATTGTTAAATCGTGCCAAACACAATGTCCATGCTGGATAGCCGGTGATCATCAGGGAATTTTTGATTATCACTAAAATAATTATCAAAAGTCAAAAATAAGATGATTTATCAGCGAGCGGCTCTGCGTGAATTTGCGCACACTGCCATTGCCGTTTTTATCGCGTTGTTTGCCATTTTATTGACGACGCAGTTAATCCGACTGCTCGGTGAGGCGGCCGGAGGGAAACTGGCTTCGGAAGCCGTGGTCGCCTTGTTGGGATTTGGCGCGATCAGTTATTTGCCCGTCTTGCTGTCATTGACCTTGTTCATTGCCGTCTTGCTGTCTTTGTCGCGGGCGTATCGGGATTCCGAAATGGTGGTGTGGTTTTCCAGTGGGGTTCCACTGACGGCATGGGTTCGTCCGGTCATGATGTTTGCCGTCCCCATTCTCGCCATCATTGCGATGCTGTCGATCTTCATGTCACCGTGGGCACTATCCAAAAGTGCGGAATTTCGACAAAAGATGAAGAATCGTGATGACGTTGCACAGGTGTCGCCCGGGAGCTTCCGTGAATCGGCCATGGCGGATCGTGTTTTTTTTGTGGAAGCGGTGAATGGTCAGGAAGGCAGGGTCAAAAATGTCTTCATTAGCTCGGTTCAGCATGGACGCTTAGGCATCATGGCCGCAGCACAGGGCCATCAGGAAACTGCACCCAATGGGGATCGTTTTCTGGTGCTGGAACATGGACGACGTTATGAGGGGGTTCCCGGGCAGGCAGATTATCGTGTCATGGAGTTTGCACGTTACGCTGTTCGTGTTGAAACGCGCGAGTCACAAGGCTTTGTTGAAACGGCTAAAAGTGCATCGTTGATGCGCTTGATCGAGAATCCGACCCCTCAGAATCTCGGAGAAATCCTCTGGCGTATGGGAATCCCTCTGGCAGCACTCAATCTGGCGTTACTGGCTATTCCTCTTTCTTTTGTGAATCCACGGGCGGGCCGCACCAATAATCTGATTTTTGCCATTTTGATCTACATGACATACAGCAATCTCATCAGCCTGAGCCAAGCCTGGGTTGCCCAGGGGCGACTGAGCTTTGGCTTGGGCGTCTGGCTGGTGCATGGGGTTATGCTAGTGTTGTTGATGCTTCTGTTTTCACGTCGCCTATTCATGTTTTCCTGGAGGCGGCTGTGGCATTGAAAGTGTATGAACGCTATCTGGCGCGTGAAGTTTATGCAGGGACAGCCTTGGTGCTGACTGCATTTTTGATGTTGTTTGCTTTTTTTGACTTGGTACATGAGTTCGAGGATGTCGGCAAAGGGGGGTATCAACTGCAGCATGCAGTGGGCTTCGTGTTATTGACCCTGCCAGGACATATTTATGAGCTGTTTCCGATTGCAGTCTTGATTGGATCGCTTTATGCACTGACCTTGTTGGCGCGTCATTCCGAAATCACGGTATTACGGGCTTCTGGACTTTCCACTCGCAGCTTGCTGATTGCCTTGAGCAAGCTGGGGCTTCTTTTTGTGGTCTTGATTTTTGTTGTGGGTGAAGTTGTGGCTCCACCGGCCGAGCGTACAGCACAGCAATTGCGCTTGAAAGCGATGAATTCCATGGTTGCTCAGGAGTTTCGTTCTGGCTTGTGGGTCAAGGATGAAACCCGATTTATCAATATACGAGACGTGCTGCCCGATACCCGTTTGCGAGGGATTCGTATTTATGTATTTGATGATCATCATCAATTACGTTCAATCAGCGAAGCAGAGGAAGGAAGTTACCAAGCCCCTGAGGCATGGCGGCTACTGAATGTTGTACAAACGGTGTTTGATGGCCGTCATACCGAAGTCCATCGGATTCCGGAGATGGCTTGGCATTCTGCTTTGAATCCCAGCATCCTGTCGATGCTGATGGTGATACCCGAGCGGATGTCGTTGATCAATTTGTATCAGTACATCCACCACTTGCAAGAGAATCATCAAAAAACACAACGTTATGAAATTGCCTTGTGGAAAAAACTGATTTATCCGCTTGCTGCATTGGTCATGATGGTATTGGCATTGCCCTTCGCCTATATGCAGGATCGCATGGGTGCCGTGAGTATCAAGGTTTTTGCCGGCATCATGCTGGGGATTGCGTTTCACATGTTGAACGGCTTGTTTTCCAGTCTGGGGGCGATCAATAACTGGCCGCCGTTCTGGTCGGCCATTACGCCCAGTGCGTTATTTCTTATTGCAGCGGGCGGGTTGATGATGTGGGTGGATCGTCGTTAATCTGGATCAAACCCGAATCAAGCGTGTTCCTGCCAGACGATCATGAAGAAATTGATGATCGGAATCAAAAATGGCCCATAGCAGCCCGGCGCCAAGTAGCCCCCATGAAGGCCAACACAGTAAAAATCGTAATAAGGCGCGGGGCTTGGTGACGGGGGTGCCCTGGGCATCCACCAGACGAATTTTCCAGGTTTTCATCGCCAGCGTCTGACCGCCGTGAGACCAGAACCATACAAAATAAACGCCCAGAACCAGTGTTAGATTGAGTAGCAATAACGCCGAAGGCGCTGTGTGTCCTTGCGTCATTGCGTAAATTGTTTGTGGCAATAAGACAAATACGGCCGTAACGCCAATTAACAGCAGTATTTCATAGAGGGCACTGATCAAGCGACGAAATAGAGTGGGTGTGGCCGGAGGCGTACTTTGCATGGTTATGCAATAAAAAGTGCGGGATGTCGAGTATTGGACGTGTTGAAGCGTGAATGTGAATGCATGGAATAGATTCCTGGCTGCGTTCAAGCCCAACGCAATTTCCGGATGACTACGGTATCAGGGGGCGCTACTGGAGCTGATGGGTTTGGCCGACGAGGGGGTGGCACTTGCGGGGAGCGGGGCGTGGGGCGGCAAGGCAGCCCCAGATGCTGGGGGCGACGATATGGTGATGGAATTTGTCGTGGCGGATGCAGGTGATGCCGCGGCAGGTGTCAAGGGTGCCGGATGGCCTACCGATGGAATATTGGATCGTTGCTGTGCCTGTGGGCTTGAATGGGGGTTTTTGCCTTGCGGTATTTTTTGATTTGTTTGAGCCGTATTTTGATGGCGCAACCGGTCTTTTTCAGTATCGGGTAATTCCTTATATTCCTGCCATTTTTGCATGATGGCGGCGCGTTGCTCTGGCGGGGCTTTTTGCAGGCTTTTGTAAAGATCACGCACGCGCTGGCGTTCACCTGGCGACAGGTTGATCCATGCTTTCATCCGGTTCTGGACACGTTTTTGTTCATCCGGTGGCAGGTTGGGGTAGCGTTGAGCGATACCCAGCCATTTTTTGCGCCGGAATGATTCCATCTGATCCCATTCACCCGATAAAGGCATCAGGACTTCGCGCTGCTGCCGGGTCAGTTCAGACCAGGCGGGTTGAGAGATGGGTAGGACAATAACGGCAGCGGCCGGATTCGGCAGTGCCAGGGAGAGCGTCAACGCCAGAGTTATTCCGGCAGCGATTCCGCAGAGTCTTCGGTAGAAGGTTGAGCAAGCCATGCGTGAAAGCCGTGATCCAGATAGGCATTGATGGGTAGGTCGTCAGAAAGCAGGGCACTGTCGATTTCCTCATTTTCTTCTGCTTCCTGAAAATGAGACCAATAATAGACACCCGTGACAGTGAGGGTCAGTATCATGAGGGCAATGGCTGTTCTTGCCCTGGGTAGGAGAGTTTCGTGCAGTAGATGACCGACACCTGCCAAGCTAAGCCCGGCGACGGTCGCTGTTTTATGGCGGGACAGCGCCGTCTGGCGTGCCATCATGAGCTTGTTGAGTGTCAATGCATCCACATTGCGTGCGCCCTGATCGAGATGATGCCTCAGCTTGTGAGCGAATTGTTGTTCGTCATGCAGATGGTCATTCATAGCTCGATTCCCTTCAACTTGAGCGCAGTGGCGAGCGTATGTGTGGCTCGCGAGCAATGCGTTTTGACGCTACCTTCTGTGCAACCCATGGCCACAGCCGTTTCGGCAATATCCATATCCTCCCAGTAACGCATGAGGAAGGCTTCGCGTTGACGTGGCGGGAGTTTTTCTACTTCTTTTTCAATGGCAGCAAGGACTTGCGTTCGTTCCAAGTGAACCGTTGGGCTGGGAATTCCGGGTGTTTCAACTTCCAGTGTGTCCAGTGGATCATAATCTTCGTCTTGATCTTGACCATGACCAGGCGTTAAGGCGGAGAGCAGCGTCGTCCATAAGGAGCGGGTTTTTTGCCGACGATAAAAGTCGCGAATGGTGTTCTGCAGGATGCGTTGAAACAGCATCGGCATCTCGGTGACGGGTCTGTCACTATAATTTTCGGCGAGTTTGAGCATCGAATCTTGAACGATATCGAGTGCGTGTTCTTCATTCTTTACGGCAAACATCGCTTGTTTGAAGGCGCGACGTTCGACATCGGCAAGGAAGTCGGAAAGTTCGGTACGGGTAGCCAGAGGGGATCCCAGTCAGTGTCGTTGACCGTCACATCGTGTATCGTGATGCGGTTGATCGGGCACGAAGTGTTCAGACTTCAAAAAACCGTTAGATTACCGCGATTCAGGCCGGTTTGTCAGCAATGAAAGCGGGGGATGGTATCGCGCCGGCGTGTGAGGATAAAACCCTGTTTGCGTAATGCCTTGACCAAATGCGCTTCTGTCAGTAATGTGGCGGGTTTTGGTTCTTACCGTGTTTTGGGAAATAAGATGCTTTTGACTGGCGCAGAAATTGTAATCAAGTGCTTGCAGGAAGAAAAAGTCGATTATGTCTTCGGCTATCCGGGCGGCGCGGTTCTGTTCATTTATGATGAACTCTTCAAGCAGGACAAGATCAAACACATCCTGGTTCGCCATGAGCAGGCAGCCGTTCATGCGGCAGATGCTTACTCGCGTTCTTCGCAGAAAACCGGAGTCTGTCTAGTGACCTCCGGGCCTGGTGTGACCAATGCCGTGACCGGGATTGCTACGGCGCATATGGATTCGATTCCGATGGTCGTGATTACTGGTCAGGTACCGACACACTATATCGGTCAGGATGCTTTCCAGGAAGCGGATACGGTGGGAATCACGCGTCCTTGCGTCAAGCACAATTTTCTTGTGCGTGATGTCAAGGATTTGGCCGAGACCATCAAAAAGGCGTTTTATATCGCGAGATCAGGCCGTCCGGGGCCGGTGCTGGTGGATGTTCCCAAGGATGTCAGCGCGCAGAAATGCGAGTTTTCCTATCCGAAGAGCGTTAGCATGCGTTCCTACAATCCGGTGACCAAGGGTCATGCAGGTCAGATCAAGAAGGCGCTGCAGTTGCTGATGGAAGCCAAACGACCGATGATTTATACCGGCGGTGGTGTGATTCTGGCGGATGCTGCAGAAAAACTGACGAAACTGGTGCACGCGCTGGGTTTTCCGATTACGAATACATTGATGGGCTTGGGGGGCTATCCGGCGACGGATCAGTTGTACCTCGGTATGCCGGGCATGCATGGCACGATCGAAGCCAATATGGCGATGCAAAACAGTGATGTGTTGTTGGCGATAGGCGCACGCTTTGACGATCGTGTGATCGGGAATCCCGATCATTTCCATCAAGTACAACGCAAGATTATCCATATTGACATTGACCCTTCGTCCATTTCAAAACGGGTTAAGGTGGACGTGCCCATCGTGGGCAATCTGGCCGATGTGCTGGATGACATGCTTAAGTTGCTGGCGGCGGGAGAGGCCAAGCCCGATGCCAAGGCACTGGCCTCCTGGTGGAAGGAAATCGAAGGCTGGCGTTCGAAGAAATGCCTCAAATACAAGCAGGGCAACAAGCTCATCATGCCCCAGTTTGTCATCGAGAAGCTGTACGAAGTGACGGGCGGAGATGCCATCGTTACTTCCGATGTGGGGCAGCACCAGATGTGGGCGGCGCAGTACTACAAGTTCGACAAGCCGCGTCGTTGGCTCAACTCCGGTGGTTTGGGAACCATGGGTTTTGGTCTGCCAGCGGCGATGGGTGCTCGCTTTGCCAATCCCAAGGCAACGGTGGCGTGTGTGACGGGCGAAGCATCGATTCAAATGAACATTCAGGAGTTGTCGACCTGTAAGCAGTTCCGTCTGCCGATCAAGATCATCAACCTCAACAATCGTTATCTCGGCATGGTGCGCCAATGGCAGGAGATGTTCCACGGTAACCGTTATTCCGAGTCTTATGTCGATGCCTTACCCGATTTCGTCAAGCTGGCAGAGGCTTATGGCCATGTCGGTATGCACATCGAAAAACCGGAAGATGTTGAGCCTGCATTGCGCGAAGCATTTACAACCCACAAAAATGATCTGGTCTTTCTGAATTTTTACACTGACCAGACGGCCAATGTATTCCCCATGATTGCTGCCGGCAAGGGGCTGTCTGAAATGATTCTGGCTGAAGATCTGTAAGAGAGCACGAGTACCTATGCGACACATTATTTCTATTCTTCTGGAAAACGAGGCGGGCGCATTGTCGCGCGTCTCAGGGCTGTTTTCGGCGCGCGCCTATAACATCGAGTCTCTGACGGTCGCTCCGACCGAAGACCCTTCACTCTCCCGCATGACGATCGTTAGCATCGGTTCGGATGATGTCATCGAGCAGATCACCAAACAGCTCAATAAGCTGATTGATATCGTCAAGGTGGTTGATCTGTCCGAGGCAGCGCATATCGAGCGCGAACTGATGCTGGTCAAGGTGCGTGCCACAGGCAAGGATCGCGAGGAAATGAAGCGGATGACCGAGATTTTCCGTGGTCATATCATCGATGTCACCGAGTCGTCCTATGTCATCGAATTAACCGGTGATAACACCAAGCTCGATGCCTTTTTGCAGGCGATCGATCATGCTTTGATCCTCGAAACTGTCCGCACCGGCGTTTGCGGTATCGGACGCGGTGACAGAATTCTCAAGGTTTAGTGCATTCAAAGCAGGGTGTAGTGCGTAAAGCACTGATTGCGCCTGTTTCGGTTGCAACCTCCTATCTCACAAATTCTTAATTCTTAACTCTTAACGTATCACGAAATTTGAAAGGAAAATGATGAAAGTTTATTACGACAAGGATGCCGATCTTTCCCTGATCAAGGGTAAACAGGTCACCATCGTGGGTTATGGCTCGCAAGGTCATGCGCATGCGCTGAACCTCAAGGAATCGGGCGTTAACGTCACCGTCGGTCTGCGTAAAAATGGGGCTTCGTGGAAGAAGGCCGAAGCCGCAGGGCTGAAGGTTGAAGAAGTGGCAGCTTCGGTCAAGAATGCCGATGTCGTCATGATCCTGTTGCCGGATGAAAACATTCCGCAAGTGTACAACGACGAAATCGCTGCGAACATGAAGAAGGGGGCGGCTCTGGCGTTTGCTCATGGCTTCAACGTGCATTACAACCAGGTGATTCCGCGTGATGATGTGGATGTCATCATGGTTGCGCCGAAAGGCCCGGGGCACACCGTGCGTTCCGAATACCTCAAGGGCGGTGGCGTGCCGACGCTGATCGCTGTGTATCAGGATAAATCCGGCAAGGCTAAAGATATTGCCCTTTCGTATGCCGCAGCCAATGGCGGTACCAAGGGCGGCGTGATCGAAACCAACTTCCGCGAAGAAACTGAAACCGATCTGTTCGGTGAGCAGGCTGTGCTGTGTGGCGGCGCAGTGGAACTGGTCAAAGCCGGTTTTGAAACACTGGTTGAAGCAGGCTATGCGCCGGAAATGGCGTACTTCGAGTGTTTGCATGAACTCAAGCTGATCGTTGATCTCATGTATGAAGGTGGCATCGCCAACATGAACTACTCGATCTCCAATAACGCCGAGTATGGCGAGTATGTGACGGGTCCGCAGGTCATCAACACGCAAGCACGCGAAGCGATGCGTGAGTGCCTGAAGAACATCCAGAATGGCACTTATGCCAAGCAGTTCATCCTCGAAGGGCGTACCAACTATCCGGAAATGACCGCGCGTCGTCGTCTGAACGCAGCGCATCCGATCGAGGTCGTGGGCGGAAAGTTGCGTGACATGATGCCCTGGATCAAGAAAAACAAGCTCGTCGATCAAACGAAAAACTAATCTGTCGCTCATTACGGGGGGTGTGATTCGGAAGCTTGGCTCTTTCGGGTTGCATTCCTCAAATTTTTTATGTCCTCCTATCCTCATCCCATCATCGCCCGCGAGGGCTGGCCGTTTATCGGCATCAGTCTGTTAGCCGCCATCGGTGTCAGTGTATTTGCTGGCGCAGGCTGGGCAGCCCCTCTGTGGCTGATCTTTATTTTTTGCGTGCAGTTTTTCCGTGACCCTGCGCGGCCGATTCCAGGCGATGCAAAATCGGTGCTTTCGCCTGCCGATGGCCGAATCGTGGCGATTGAGCCCGTGCGTGACCCTTGGTTGAACCGCGATGCACTGAAGGTGAGTGTGTTCATGAATGTATTCAATGTGCATTCAAACCGCAGTCCTGTTGATGGCATCGTCAAGCAACGCTGGTACCACCCGGGTAAATTCATCAACGCCGATCTCGATAAAGCTTCTACAGAGAATGAGCGCAACGCTTTGTGGCTGCATACCAGCACGGGGCAGGATGTCACTTGCGTTCAGGTGGCGGGGCTGATTGCACGGCGCATCTTGTGTTATGTCGAGGCCGACACACCGCTGGCACGTGGTCAGCGTTATGGATTTATCCGCTTTGGTTCACGGGTTGATTTGTATCTGCCACCGGGAACGCAGGTCAAGGTCGTCATTGGTGACAAAGTGCGTGCCTCATCAACGATACTGGCAGAACTTTCCTGAATCAGGATACGGATACTTCATGACCCTGCCACGCCTTCGCCACCGCAAGTCGCTGATGAATCCTGAATTCCGGCGGCGTGGCATTTACATCCTGCCTAATTTATTTACCACGGCAGCGTTATTCTCGGGGTTTTATGCCATCGTTCAGGCAATGAATGGTCGTTTCGAGTTTTCTGCCATTGCCATTTTCGTGGCAATGGTGTTTGACGGTCTCGACGGACGGATCGCGCGCCTGACGCATACGCAGAGTGCTTTTGGTGCTGAATACGATTCTTTATCCGACATGGTGTCCTTTGGTGCAGCCCCTTCATTGGTGATCTACGAATGGGCATTGAAGGATCTGGACAAACTCGGCTGGGTCGCTGCCTTCATTTACTGTGCCGGTGCGGCTTTACGTTTGGCGCGTTTCAATACCAATCTCGATGTGGTCGATAAACGCTACTTTCAAGGTTTGCCCAGTCCGGCGGCTGCTGCTTTGGTGGCAGGCTTGGTGTGGGTATTGCATGGTCTGGGTTACACGGGTGACGAGGCACGTTGGTATGCTTGCATCATCACTATTTTTGCGGGGGTGACCATGGTCAGCAATATCCCCTATTGGAGTGGCAAGGACATTAACTTGCGGCGCAGCGTGCCCTTCATTCTCATCGCGGCCATTGCCCTTGGGTTTGCGCTGATCGGGATTTATCCGGAAGGCATGATTTTTGGTTTGTTCCTTTGCTATGCCTTGTCGGGCTATGTGGTGGTGACATGGCGCTGGATGAATCAGGCTCGACATACGCGTCAAAATGACAGGAATGCTTGACGAGCATCGCTGCAAAACGATATATTCGAACCATGATTTCGAGCGTATTTTTTTCCGCACTCTTTCTTTGTCTCTCCGGCTTGTTGCTGGCGAGAGTGCCGCTGCGTTTCGCGCTACGGCCACTGCTGCGCCGCGCGCGCTGATATTTCCTACCCCCCAATTCGGTTTTGAGTCTGTTTGCTGCGCCGCAGAGCGTGGCAAACGTTATTTTTGTTTCGCCCCTCGATGGAGATAACCATGGCGAAAGAGCATTTGAAAATTTTTGATACCACCTTGCGTGATGGCGAACAAAGCCCTGGCGCTGCAATGACGCGTGAAGAAAAGTTGCGCATCGCCCGTCAACTTGAAAAGTTGCGCGTGGATGTGATCGAAGCGGGTTTCCCTGCCGCTTCGCCAGGTGACTTTGAGTCAGTCAAGGCGATTGCGGCGGCAATCCAGGAGTCAACCATCTGTGGTCTGGCACGTGCCAATGAAAACGATGTGCGCCGTGCGGGTGAGGCCATTCAACCCGCGCGTTCAGGGCGTATCCATACCTTTATTGCCACTAGTCCGATCCACATGGAAAAGAAGCTGCGTATGCAGCCGGATCAGGTGGTGGATGCCGCCGTGGCTGCCGTCAAGCTGGCCTTGCAATATACCGATGATGTCGAGTTTTCTGCCGAAGATGCCGTGCGTTCCGAGTTTGATTTTCTCTGTCGCGTGTTTGATGCAGTCATCAAGGCGGGTGCGAAAACCATCAACGTCCCCGATACCGTGGGTTACAGCATTCCCGAGTTGTGGGGCGATCGTATCCGCAAGTTGATTGGGAATGTGCCGAATTCCGACAAGGTGGTGTGGTCGACGCATTGTCATAATGATCTGGGGCTGGCTGTGGCGAATTCGCTTTCAGCGGTGCTGGCAGGGGCGCGGCAGGTGGAATGCACTATCAACGGCTTGGGCGAACGTGCAGGTAATGCCTCACTGGAAGAAGTCGTCATGGCGGTGCGCACGCGGAGCGATGTGTTTGCCTGCGATACACGCATTGATGCGACACAGATCGTGCCGGCATCGAAACTGGTGTCGCAGATTACCGGCTATCCGGTGCAGCCCAATAAGGCGATTGTGGGAGCGAATGCCTTCGCTCATGAATCCGGCATTCATCAAGATGGCGTGTTGAAGCACCGTGAAACTTACGAAATCATGCGCGCCGAAGATGTCGGCTGGACAACCAATCGCCTGACCTTGGGCAAACTCTCCGGGCGCAGTGCCTTCAAATCGCATCTCAAGAGCTTGGGCATCGATATGGCGAGTGAAGAGGCCTTGAATGCGGCATTTGCGCGTTTCAAGGAGCTTGCTGACAAGAAACGCGAAATTTTTGATGAAGATATCTATGCACTGGTCAGCGATGAAGCGATGACCGCCGAGCATGAGCACTATCGTTTGGTGTATGCGCAATTCCATTCGCAAACGGGCGAAACGCCGCGTGCACGTTTGACCTTGGCTGTCGGTAGTGATGAACATGCGGTGGAGTCTACCGGCAGTGGCCCGGTGGATGCCGCATTTCGTGCGATCGAAAAACTGGCGAGTAGCGGTGCTGAATTGCAGTTGTATTCGGTCAACAGCATCACGACCGGAACGGATGCGCAGGGCGAGGTTACGGTGCGGCTGGCGCATGAAGGGCGCATCGTCAACGGGCAGGGAGCCGATACCGATATCGTCGTGGCCTCAGCCAAAGCATATCTCAATGCGCTGAACAAACTTCATGCCAATTTGCAGCGTCTGAATCCTCAGCTTTGAACGTGCAATGTCCGGGATGTGTATGTGCCACCGCCAGTTCATGTGCATCCCGGCGGCATACAGGAAAGCATTGATGACCGTTGGGAAAGCGTGATGTTGCTTGCACCATTTCGTCTCGTTGTGCGCGTGTATCAACGGTTTTTGTCCGAGCGTTGTCTTCAGATTGCGGCAAGCTTGTCATTCAGCACGCTGATCGGTCTGGTGCCGCTGATTGCCATGGGGCTGGTGTTGATGATGTATATGCCGTTTGCTGCTGACATCAGTGCTGCCATGGAAAGGTTCTTGTTAGCCAATCTGTTGCCTGACAAGGCGGGCAGGATCATTGCGCGGTATATCCAGCAATTTGCCCACAAGACACAACGTCTGACTTTGCTGGGTGGCGTGATTCTGGGAGCCACGGCACTCATACAGATGCTGACGATCGAGCGCACCTTCAATGCCATCTGGCGCGTCAAGGCCGGACGTCCGTGGCTGCGTCGTCTGGGTATGCACCTTCTGGCCTTGTTTCTCGGTCCGTTATTGTTTGGCGGTGCGCTGGCGGGTATCGGTTATCTTGCGGGTGTCTCATTTGGACTGGTTCATGAACCCAAATGGGTTAACGCCGTCTTCTTCAGGATTTTTCCGCTGCTCGCCATGACCTTGCTGTTTGCCCTGCTGTATTACGTTGTGCCCAATCGTCCTGTTCGTCGCGGACATGCCTTGATCGGAGGTCTGTTTGCCACCTTGGGCTTTAGCCTGATGCAGCGTCTGTTCAGTGCCTATGTGACGAGTTTTCCCACTTACACCGTTGTTTATGGTGCTTTTTCAGCCGTACCGATCTTCTTGATCTGGCTTCATCTTTCATGGAGTGTCGTATTGCTGGGCGCTTTGGTGGTCGCAGAACTGCCGGGAAGCAGCCGCGTACTTCAGCGTGCCTCTCGTCAGAAAAATCAAGACAGACGGAGTGAGTGATGAGGATATATTTGAAACTCAGAATATTCCCATCGCTAATCCAGCAGCTAACGATGCCCCCAGTTCTTCCGCAGCGAGAATGTCAGCAGGCGTGACTTCCTTGCGTGAAATCAAGGGTTCGGCAACACGCTTCCAGCCATAGCCGGTGGCAATACGATCGATCTGCATGACGGCACCGCGTCCGTCGTTCCCGGCAGACACAAATAGGGCGTAAGGAAGGCCAAGCGTTTTTCCTTCGGCCGGGTAATAGGTTCGATCAAAAAAATCCTTGAGAGCCCCGGACATGGTGCCGAAATTTTCGGGCGTTCCAAGCAGCAAGCCCTGACAGGCCAGTAAGTCTTCAAGCGTGGCATCGAAAGCACGTTTTGCGATGACATGAATATCCGGCTCACTCAAAGCCCCTCGTTGAACGGCTGTGGCCAAGCGTTCGGTATTTCCGGTTTGTGTGTGATGAATGATTAACAGGGTCGGCATTTGTCGCAGGCAGAATAAAGAATGAGGCAGGGCATCGTGGCATAGAATGATTGCTGTGCATTGTAACGATTCAGGACAAGGAGAATGTGCGTGCGTACTGAGGAGCGTGTGAGACAAAAGATGCGTCAGATACTGATGATGTTTCTGGGGGTGATGAGTTTGTATTCATCGGTATGGGCGGATGATCTGATGGAAATGAATGTAGGGTTTCATCGTATTCAGGTTGAAGTGGCGAATACGGCAGCATCGCGTGCCAAGGGGCTGATGTTCCGTCGAAGCCTGCAAGGAAACCATGGCATGCTCTTTGTCTTCCCGCAGATTGAACAACCCTGCATGTGGATGCGAAATACCTTGATTCCACTCTCCGTTGCCTTTCTCGATGAGCAGGGTCGCATTATCAATATTGAGGAAATGCAGCCTCAAACGGAACAATCCCATTGTGCAAAACGTCCAGCAAAATTCGCACTAGAAATGCCATCGGGATGGTTTTCGCAACGAGGCCTGGGAGCCGGTGTCGATATCAACGGTATTCTCAAGGCTCCTGTGGGGTTTTGACGGATATCTCACACCGGAATACTGGAAACAGAATGCTTCAGAAAAATTGACCCCGATACACAGCCTGCGTAGAATGCGCACTCCTCGGGGCGTAGCGCAGCCCGGTAGCGCGCTTGCTTTGGGAGCAAGATGTCGGAGGTTCAAATCCTCTCGCCCCGACCAGTTTCAAGCAGTTTCACGTTTAGCGTTTGATCTGACCTTCGCTTAGCGTGAAATACAAAAATCAGAGTTGATTTGAAGTTTCGAGCGTAGCGAGCCAATCAGTAGCCACCCTTTGAGGGGGCGTAGGCGGGGTTTCACGGAGCACTGCTCCGTGCCGCCCAAGCCGGGCAGCTGTGCAAAGCCGTCCGTAGGGGATGGGTGGGGTAAGCGTATTTGGTATCAGGTAACGTTTGTTTCATCCTCTGTGGGTGGCAGTGTGGACGCGGCTACCATGTATGTTAGGTCTTTATTTCTTCGGTTCCGATGCGGCAGTAGCTCAGCTGGATAGAGCAACGGCCTTCTAAGCCGTAGGTCGGGGGTTCGACTCCCTCCTGCCGCGCCATTAACGATCATGGTAGCCCTCTCCACCCACAGAGGATGAAATAATCGTTACCCGAGACACCCACCCCACCCCACCGCCCCTCGAGGGGCGGCTACTAATTTGCTCGCTACGCTCGAAGCTTCAATCGGACTCCGTTTTGTTGTTTCACGCTAAATACAAGAATTCACGCGATAGCACTCGCTGCATTTCTCCGTGGCGTTGGCGCAATGTAATGTCATATCCTGCCAGTCCAGCTGGGATTGCAAAAAAGTACGGCGACCATAAAATCCCGTCAGGATAGCCACCTTGCGAAGCCGAAGTACCGCTATCAGGTACAGAACTGAGGCGGAATATGACTGGGCACGGACAGTATCGTTCCGCAAAACCGCGACAGGAGTACGTGGCCGACGTGAAGAGCATCAAGCATCCGATGCTTGTCCGGGTAATGAATGACTCTGATGTTTTGCCGGGCGTCGGTGACAGAAGCAACACCCAGTCAAGCAGCCGCATGCCCCCAGTAGAGCAGGCGGCAAACGATATTACCCGTGTCAATACGTCACAGTTAGAATTTACAGAAACCGGCGAGCCGACACGAGCAACAGCGCAGCAATTTGTTCATGCAAGACCAGTATCAGAATGCGGCGATATGATGAACAAGGAGGGAACGCCAACCTTCGTGAGTAAGAGAGTTTCAAGCGTGCATCACAAACCGGTACCCTATCCCCGTTTGGGTAAGAAGATACTTGGGGCGTGCAGCGTCCTCTTCTATTTTTTTACGCAGGTTTGCCATATGAACTCGCACATAATGCGTATCTTCCACATGTCCGGGGCCCCAAACTGCCTGTAATAACTGTCTATGTGTCAAAACCCGTTCTGGATGCATTACCAGATAAGTGAGCAATCGGTATTCGATCGGTGTCAGGTGAATGATTTCATCATTACGTTGCACCGTGCGTTTGCTTAAGTCGATACGCACATCACCAAATGCTACAACCGGCTCACTCGAAGTACTTTGATTTTTGTGGCGGCGCAACTGTGCACGCACACGCGCCAGCAACTCGCCTGCACCAAAGGGTTTGACTAAGTAATCATCTGCTCCCGCATCCAATGCTGAAATTTTGTCGGCCTCTGTACTCCGCGCAGAAAGAACGATGACGGGAATGGATGACCATGTGCGCAGATCGCGTATGAGATCAACACCATCCCCATCAGGTAGTCCCAAATCAAGAACCAGCATATCGGGGCGACGTGTTCCTGCTTCTATCAGCCCTCTCTGCTGGTTCGCCGCTTCAAAGACTTCATAGCCTTCCGCAGCAAGCGTCAGGCGGATAAAGCGACGGATGTTATCTTCGTCCTCGACTATCAATATTCGAATTTCATTCATTCGGTTTAACTTCCAACGGTTCTATTTCGGCATCGCTGCCATCATCTTGTGGCGGAGTGCCTATAGGTAATTCGATGACAAAACGGGCTCCGATGACACGATTTTCATGCATTCTGTTTTCCGCCCAGATGCGACCATTGTGAGCCTTTGCGATCGCGCTGCAGATGGCAAGGCCCAAACCCACACCGGGCGATGTTGCCTCCTTGCTGCCACGCTCGAATTTCTCGAAGATTGCCTTTTCCCGCCCGACAGGCAGCCCTGGCCCATCGTCATCCATCGTCAAGCGCACCACCTTGTTCATAGTGCTTGCACGAATGGAAACTGATGCAGTGAGCGGTGTGTATTTACTGATATTTTCCAGCAAATTGACCAACATTCGCTCGATCAAGCTGGCATCCAGATGCAGCAACGGCAGATCGGGTGCCAGCTGAACATCCACACGTCGCCCGTTCAGTACATCGGTGCTGGCTTGTAAAGCACTGCCCAGCACCTCTTCGATTGGCAACCACTCACGCCGAAGTTGTATCGTTCCAGATTCAAGACGTGCCATATCAAGCAAATTGCCGACCTGTGCATTCATACGTTGCGTCGAATCACGAATTGCCTGCGCAATATCAGATTGAGGTTCAGGTAGCGGAGGCGAGGCCATCGTCAGCGTGTCCGCAAGCCCCATCAATGCAGCCAATGGAGTGCGCAAATCATGCGAGATGGCCGAGAGTAATGCATTGCGCAGACGCTCGGACTCCATCTGCACCGTGCTGCTCTGTGCGACTTGAATGTAGTGGATGCGCTCAATGGAGATAGCCAGCAGGGAGGCACAGGTATCGAGTAGCTGGCGTTGCTCGGGGGCCAAGCTTGCCGACTGCGCGATCTGTACAGCCAGTACCCCGCGCAACCGCATGGGCCCTTTGAGGGGCAGCATCAGACAAGCGCTGGCCGGTAGAGTATTGGTACCACGCCCAGCCACCTCACCTCGATCAAAACACCACTGCGCCACGGCAAAATCCACCGGAGCTGTTGCGCCCGTTTGCTCGACAAGCCGGTTGTCATCATCGGCGACCAAAAGTGCAGACTGCGCGCTGAACTCTGATCGTAAAAACCGCGCCCCGATATCGGCGATCTGTTCCACCATCAAGGCCGATGAAAGCTCACGCGCCATTTGATACAGACTACGTACACGTCGTTCTCGCTCGGTTGCCGCATGCGCCTGCGCACGCAAGCTGGCAGTGAGCTGCCCTATCACGAGTGCTACGACCAGCATCACGGCAAAGGTAATCAAGTATTGCAAGTCACTGACGGCAAGTGAGAGCAATGGCTGGACAAAAAAGAAATCAAAGAATGCAACGCCCAGGAATGCAGCGAGCATGGCTGGCTTTCGTCCAAAGCGCAGCGCCACACCCACCACCACCAGCAAGAACAGCATGACGATATTGGTTAGCTCCAGTACGCCACGCAATGGGCTTGCCATGGCGGCGACGGCTGCACAGGCGAAGATCGCCACCAAATAACCTGCCCAAGTGGGCCGAGACGATACTGCCGCCACCGTGTGCTTGGGCGCGCCTATTGTTGACTGCGCAGCCAGTAAAGGCACCTGCAGAATATCCATCTCCGGCGTTGCTTGCGCCAAACGCTCGGTCAAAGAGGTACGCCATGACTTGCGTCCTTCACGTCGGCCAATGACAAACCGGGAAAGATTATTGTCTCGCGCATAGCGCACCAGGGTGCCCACAATATCAGCCCCACCTGGAGTGGCGGTCACAGCTCCTAATTCCTGCGCCAGCTTCAATGCCCGCAACGCCCGTTCACGGTCAGCTTCCTGCACTTTTTGCAGCGACGGTGCATCAACAAAAATGGCATGCCAGGGCAGATTGCTCTGCGCAGCCAGCCGTGCCGCGCTGCGCACAATCATTTCTGCGCCGACGCCAGGGCCTATGCAAGCCAGCAGGGCGTCGCGCGTTGACCACTGAGCTTTCCCATCCAGATTGTTCCCTGGCATGCGACGCCAGTTCTGCATCTGGTTATCGACCCGATCCGCTGTTCTGCGCAATGCCAATTCACGCAAGGCAATGAGATTGCCTTTGCGAAAAAAATTGGCGGCGGCACGCTCCGCCTGAGCGGGAACATACACCTTGCCGGCAGCCAGTCGTGCCAATAACTCATCCGGTGGTAAATCAACCACCACCACTTCATCAGCTGTATCGAACACCGTATCAGGCACGGTTTCCCAGACGCGGATACCGGTGATACCGCCGACAATGTCGTTGAGGCTTTCGAGGTGTTGCACATTCATCGTGCTCCACACATCGATGCCGGCGGCCAGCAATTCCTCCACATCCTGCCAGCGTTTGGGATGACGCGAACCCGGCGCATTGCTGTGCGCCAGTTCATCTAACAGCACCAGGGGCGGTTCACTACCTCCCGCGTGTGCGGTACCAAAGGCCAGCGCAGCGTCCAGATCAAATTCTTGCAAGGTTCGATTCTTGTGGGCGACCGTCTTGAGTGGCAGCAATGGCAATCCGACGACCAACGCCTCTGTTTCTGCCCGCTTGTGTGTTTCGACCAACCCAATGACCAGCGGCACGCCCTGTTCCAGCGCTACCTTGGCCGCAGCAAGCATGGCATAGGTCTTGCCAACACCTGCCGAGGCACCGAAGAAGATTTTCAAGCGGCCGCGTTGCGAGAGTGCGTCATCCTGCTGCACCTGCTGCAATAGCTGATCTGGATCGGGGCGATCATCGTCGGACATCATGAATTATTTTCCGCATACAAGCGCTGTTGCCGCTCTGTTCCGATATCGACCAATTTAAAACGCCTTGCCGATTTGAACAATGAAAACAGGGCGATTCAAATCACGCGTCTTCATGTCCATTGCCGAGAGTCCGCCTGCTGGCGGTCGATAAAACCGGTTATTGCTGGCCCCGACCACTCCGACAGCGGCGTTCCAACCATCTTGCCAACGCTTGCTCAAGGCAATTCGCCAATCTGCGTAATTGGGTGAGTATCCGCCCGTATCAGCACGAATATCGGTATAACCGCCATGCACCGCCAGGCTGACACTGTCCGTCAATGGCATGGTGGCGGTCAGATCATGATAAACGGATCCGCGAGTAGAACGGTTGTAACCGGTATTCTGATTGGCACCGAAATAGTCTGTCGCAGAGACTGACATCTTGTAGGCCAGCCACCGCCAACCGAGTCCGGCGTTTATTTCCAGCGTGTTGTAGCTTTGACTGGGCAGGGCGGCAGCACAAGGGGCGCTAAAGGAAGCGCTGGGGCAGCGCGCATGGCGCAGATTGGCACCAGGATAGATATAGCCATAAGCACCGACGGTATAAGACCAGTCTTCGTTGATCTTGCCATTAAAACCACCGTAGAGATCAATTTCACTGCTCCCGCCCGGATAGGAGCGCGAACTGACGTTGGAGGCCGATGCGCCGGCATACCATCCATCAGTATGATTCCAGTCGACACCGCCTTGCAGGGCTGGCTGTCCCCAGGTTTGGTCGATGCCTCTGAAGCGGTATTCGCTGACCAGGTTGATATTGCCACTCCAGCTGGCCTCGGCATGGGCGTGGCTCGCGGAAAATATCGAAGCACCGGCAAGCAAGGAAAAGTAAAGAATACGCATTTTAGAATTCACCTTGAAAATTAAACGAGACCCATCACACTCAAGCTCAAGTCGATGAGCTTGATGCCGATAAAGGGCACGATCACCCCGCCCAGACCATAGACCAGCAGATTGCGGCGCAAGAGCGCGGCGGCGCCCACGGCGCGGTACTTCACGCCCTTCAAGGCCAGCGGAATCAGCACGATGATGATGAGCGCGTTGAAGATCACCGCCGAGAGGATGGCGGACGCGGGGCTGGTGAGATTCATGACGTTGAGCGCGCCCAGCTGCGGATAGGTGCTGACAAAGGCCGCCGGGATGATGGCGAAGTATTTCGCCAGGTCGTTGGCGATGCTGAAGGTGGTGAGCGAGCCGCGCGTCATCAGCATCTGCTTGCCGGTCTCGACGATCTCGATCAGCTTGGTGGGGTTGCTGTCCAGGTCCACCATATTGCCGGCCTCTTTGGCCGCCTGGGTGCCGGTGTTCATGGCCACGGCCACATCGGCCTGGGCGAGTGCGGGCGCGTCGTTGGTGCCGTCGCCGGTCATGGCCACCAGCTGGCCCCGGGCCTGGTGCTCGCGGATCAGCGCCAGCTTGGCCTCGGGCGTGGCCTCGGCCAGAAAGTCGTCCACCCCAGCCTCGGCGGCAATGGCGGCGGCGGTGAGGCGGTTGTCGCCGGTGATCATCACGGTCTTGATGCCCATGCGGCGCAGCTCGGCAAAGCGCTCGCGGATGCCGCCCTTGACGATGTCTTTGAGTTCCACCACGCCGAGCGCGCGGCTGCCTTCGGCCACCACCAGCGGCGTGCTGCCCCGGCGCGAGGCTTCGTCCACGCTGTGTTGCAATTCTGCGGGGAAGCTGCCGCCCAGCGCCTCCACATGGCGGCGCACGGCTTCGGCCGCGCCCTTGCGAATGCTGCGTCCATCACCCAAGTCCACACCGCTCATGCGCGTCTGCGCCGTGAAGTGCACGAACTGCGCGCCGAGTTTTTCCACATCGCGCTCACGCAGGTTGAACTTCTGCTTAGCCAGCACCACGATGCTGCGCCCCTCGGGCGTTTCATCGGCCAGTGACGATAGCTGCGCCGCATCGGCCAGTTGTTCCTCGCTCACGCCGCGTGTGGGGATGAAGGCGCTGGCTTGGCGGTTGCCCAAAGTGATCGTGCCGGTTTTGTCCAGCAGCAGCACGTCCACATCGCCCGCCGCCTCCACCGCGCGGCCCGAGGTGGCGATCACATTGGCCTGCATCATGCGGCTCATGCCCGCCACGCCAATGGCCGAGAGCAGGCCGCCGATGGTGGTGGGAATCAGGCACACCAACAGCGCCACCAGCACCGTGATGCTGACGACGGTGCCGCTGCCGGCCTGCGCCACGGCAAAACTGGAGAAGGGCAGCAGCGTGGCAATCACCAGCAAGAACACCAGCGTCAGGCCCACCAGCAAAATCGTGAGTGCAATCTCGTTGGGCGTTTTTTTGCGGCTCGCGCCTTCCACCATGGCGATCATGCGATCGACAAAAGTCTCGCCGGGGTTCACCGCTACGCGCGCCACGATCCAGTCCGACAGCACACGCGTGCCGCCGGTGACGGCCGAGAAATCCCCGCCGGCCTCGCGGATCACCGGCGCTGATTCGCCGGTGATGGCCGACTCGTCCACCGAGGCCACGCCGTCGATCACCTCGCCATCGGCCGGGATCACCTCGCCCGCCTCGATCAGCACGATGTCGCCCTTGCGCAGTGCGTCGGCTTCGATGGGCAGCCATTGCAATTCGCTGCGCTCATGCTGGCGCGCTTCGTACTCGCGCGTGGCCAGCTTCTTGGCCCAGGTCTGCTTCTTTAGGCCGCGCAGGCTGGCAGCCTGGGCCTTGCTGCGGCCTTCGGCCAGGGCCTCGGCAAAGTTGGCAAACAGCACCGTGAACCACAGCCACAGGCTGATGGCCAGGATGAAGCCCGCAGGCGCTTCACCCTGGCCACCCAAGGCTTGCACGAACAGCAGCGTGGTGAGGAGGGAGCCTAGGTAGACGACAAACATCACCGGGTTGCGCCACTGCGCCTGGGGGCTGAGCTTGCGCAGCGCGTCCCCCAGGGCTTGGCGCACCAGGGCCGGGTCGAACAGGGAAAGCGATTTTTTATTGGACATGGTGATCTCCTTGCGCAGCACCGGTCTGGGTATCAAGCGCGAGATTCAAAGTGAGCACATTCACGCGCGGCTCGCCGATCAGACCAAGCAATCGGCCTTCGGTGTGCTGGGCCAGCAGAGTTTGCAAAGCGTCTTGCGACATGCCGCGCGCCTGCGCCACGCGCGCCACTTGCAGCCGCGCATTGGCGAGCGAAATATGCGGATCCAGCCCTGAGGCCGAGGCGGTGACGGCATCCACCGGCACGGCTGCATCCGCAGGCAGACCGTTGACTTGGCGGTAGGCCGCGCTGCGCTGGGACACGGCGGCGATCAGCGCGGCATTGGTGGGGCCTTGGTTGCTGCCCGACGAGACGCTGGCGTTGTAGGGGGCATCGGCTGTGCTGCTGGGGCGCGGATGGAAGTACTGCGCCTGCGTGAAGTCTTGCCCGATCAGGCGCGAGCCGACCACAGCCCCGCCGCGTTCGATCAGGCTGCCCGAGGCCTGCGCGGGCAGCAGCAGCTGCGCCACGCCGGTGGTCGCGATCGGATAGGCCACACCGGTGACCAGCGCTACAAAGATGGCACCGCGCAGGCAGGGGCCGAGCAGACCGGCCAGCGGTGAAGGGTTGATTGCATTCGTATTCATAACAGACCTCGAATTACGGTTGAACCTGGCCGCTCAGCATTTGTAGCTGCTCGACGATGGGGCCCAAGGCAAGGGCGGGCAAGAAGGTCAGTCCACCAACGATCAGCACCACGAATACCAAGAGAACCATGAACAGCGGCGTGGCGGTGGGGAAGGTGCCAGGACCATCAGCCACAGTTTTCTTGGCCGCTAACGAACCGGCCACGGCCAGCAGCGGCAGCAGGGTGAAGAAGCGCCCCACCAGCATGGCCAGGCCAATCGTGGTGTTAAAGAACGGCGTATTGGCATTCAAGCCTGCAAAGGCCGAGCCATTGTTGGCCGTACCCGAGGTGTAGGCGTAGAGCACTTCAGAAAAGCCATGTGCGCCGTGGTTGGTCAGACTGGCGTCTGTGTCTGGCCACATAGCCGCGAGCGCAGTAAAGCCAAGGATGGACGCTGGATGCGCCAGCACCGAGAGCATCACCAGCTTGATCTCGCGCGCCTCGATCTTCTTGCCCAAAAACTCAGGCGTGCGGCCAATCATCATGCCGGCCAAAAATACTGTGAGGATGGCGTACTGGATCAGATTGATGAAGCCCACGCCATCACCACCAAACACGCAGTTGAGCATCATCTGCGCCAGCGGCACGAAGCCGCCCATAGGCGTGAGGGAGTCGTGCATGGCATTGACCGAGCCGGTAGTCGCCGCCGTGGTGGTGGTGACGAACAAGGCCGTGCCGGCAATGCCAAAGCGCAGCTCCTTGCCCTCCATATTGCCGCCCGGCTGGGTGGCTGACATCACTTGATCGGCGCCCGCTTTGCTCAGCAGCGGGTTGCCACTTTGCTCAGCGCTGTACACCAGTGCCAAGAAGCCGATGAACATCGCCAAAAACGCGCCGAAGAACACCCAGCCCTGGCGACGGCGCGCCAGCATCAGACCAAAGGTCACCGTGAGTGCCGAAGGAATCAGCAGCATCGAGAGGATGTGCAGCGTGTTGGTCAGCGGTGTGGGGTTCTCGAACGGATGTGCGGCGTTTACATTGAAGAAGCCGCCGCCGTTGGTGCCGATGTGCTTGATGGATTCAAAGCTCGCCACCGGCCCCACGATGAGCTGCTGGCGCGCACCTTCCAGCGTGGTGGCGATAGCATCGCTTGCCAGCGTTTGCGGCATCCCTTGCCACACATAGACCAGCGCCATCACGAAGCACAAAGGCAGCATCACGCGCCAGAGCACGCGCATGAAATCCACCCAGTAGTTACCCAGATCCTGGCTGCTGGCGCGCGACAGGCCACGGATAAAACCACCTGCGGCTGCCACACCCGCCGTCGCACCGCCAAACATCAAAAAGGTGATGGCCAGCATCTGCGTGGCGTTGGACAGGCTGGCCTCGCCCGCATAGGCCTGCCAATTGGTATTGGTGATAAAGGACGCCGCCGTGTTGAAGGCCAGGTCGGGCGATTGCGCCGAGTTGCTCAAACCGTTTAAGGGCAGCCAGCCTTGCAGACGCAGCACGAGGTAGCCCAAGCCCATCATGGCGGCATTGGACAAGAGCAGTGCCAGCCCATAGCGCGCCCAGCCCATGGGCTCGGCAGGGTTCACGCCTAGGACGCGGTAGCTCAGGCGCTCCACGGCCCAGTGATCCTCGTCTTGAAAGGCTTTAGCCAGCCAGCGCCCCATGAACAAGGCCAGCCCTCCCATAAAGGCAAGCACCAGCATAAAACCCATGATATTTAATTCCATTATCTTGCCCCTTTACAGCTTGCGTAATGCCAACACACCAAAGGCGGTAGCAATGAAAAACACAGCCGTGAGGCCGACAAAGAACAGGTCTTGCATGATGGCCTCCATTCAGAACTGCTCGGGTCGCAGCAAGGCGTAACCGAGATAGATAAACAAAATTAACGCACCACCGGCCGCCAGCCAATGGATAAAGCCCAGAGAAATCACGGCCACCTCCGCAATCGAAGGTGGGTAAATACGATAGAACTTGAAAAAGGCATGACATGACTCCGCTAAAGGAACGGTGCCATGCTAAAAAATGCCTTATAAAAACGGGGTTAAGAAAATATGTGCACTTATCAAGAATGTATCAAGATGAGTGCATCAGAATCGATGCAGATCTTCTTCATTTGTGTCGAGACGCCCTCGGAGAAGACACGTTGGACTCATGTGATTGCCTTGGTGTGTAGTGGTGCCTGACGATTCGATGCGTATTTCAATGCTCAGGAAAGATGATTCCTGTAAACTGAATATGCTTCCTGTTCCGTATTCAATGAAATTTTTTTGTCGTGCTTATGTCTTACTCTTTGCTTCTTGTCGTTGTGGCGATACTGCTGGTTTTGCTCAACGGGTTTTTTGTTGCGGCTGAATTCGGTCTCGTCAAGCTTCGTCATACACGCGTCAAGGCAATCGCGCGTACTCACGGTTGGCGAGGGCGGATGCTGGCGCGTGTGCATGGCGAGTTGGATGCTTACCTTTCCGCGTGCCAGTTGGGGATTACGCTGGCTTCACTTGGGCTGGGTTGGGTGGGCGAGCCGGCTTTTGCACAGCTATTGACCCCATTCTTGCAAGGCTTGGGTGTCGAAAATGAGCGCGTTGTTCATGGCATATCATTTGCAAGTGCTTTTTTCATCATTTCCTATTTGCATATAGTGATTGGTGAACTAGCGCCCAAATCGATGGCGATTCGTCGTGCTGAAATGATTGGTTTATGGACGGCTCCCCCGTTGTATGCCTTTTACTGGGCAATGTATCCTGCCATCTGGGTGCTGAATCACAGTGCGAACTGGGTGTTGCGCAAGATGCGTCTGGAAGGGGTGGGGCATGCGCATGACAGCCATTATTCCGCCGATGAATTGAAGATCATCCTGCGTTCCTCACGCGCCAATCAGGATTTCACTCCCGATGAATGGCGCGTACTGGCGCAGGCACTGGATTTCCGTGATCTGGAAGTGGCGGATCTGATGCGGCCTTTTCAGGAGGCGGCGGTGCTGAGTTCAGAGGATACGGTGGCTGATAATCTGGACATCATCGCGCAGAATCGTTATAGCCGTTATCCGTATCTGGATGCGGAAGGCAAAATTCTGGGTGTGATCCATCTCAAGGATGTATTTATTGCCTTGCAAAAAAACACCGCGCTGCAAACGCTGGAGCCTTTGGTGCGCCCGCTGCAGATTGTTTCGCCACGTCTGCCGGCCACCGAGTTATTTCGCCGTTTGCGCAAAGGTGCGCCGCATTTCGCGGTGGTGGCGCATGATGAGTCGCATCCTCTGGGCTTTATTACGCTGGATAATTTGCTGGGTGCGTTGGTCGGTGAGATTCGCGACGAGTTTCGCCAGTCACAGAATGACTGGTTCAAGCTCGATGATGGTTCATTGATGGGCAAGGGCAGTCTGCCGTTATTCACGCTGGAGCGCGCCTTGGGGCTGGATATCGAAGCCGATGACGTGGATAGCATCGGCGGCTTGGTCATGCAACGCCTAGGCGATGTTCCCGAAGAAGGTCAGCGCGTCGAGTTTCCGGGCTTTGCCGTCGTGGTGAAAAAAATGTCGGGCCCGCGTATTTTGCTGGTGCGTGTTTTTCCGCAGAAATCGGAAATGCACGCGAGGCATTGAAGGGCTAAAGAGTTAAATGGTTGACCTTCCCATGATGGGAAGGTTTAATCTTCTGCCCATGGCAAATAAAATCACTCTGTCTGTCGAAGGCATGCATTGCGCCAGTTGCGTCGGGCGTGTCGAAGCGGCGTTGACTCAGGTCGATGGGGTGGGGCGTGCGGCGGTGAATCTGATGACTGGGCAGGCGGATATTGAGCTTGTCGCGCCTGTGGATCTCATGACCTTGATTCGGGCGATTGAGACCACGGGCTTCAAAGTGCCGCTGCGGCGTGTCGAGCTGGCGATCAGTGGCATGCATTGCGCTTCTTGTGTGGGACGTGTCGAGCAGGCATTGCAGGCTTTATCGGGGGTGCGTGAAGCGACGGTCAATCTGGCGACGGAACGTGCCAGTGTGCTGGGCGTGGCACCGCTGGAGTTGTTGCTGGAAGCCATACAGACCACCGGTTTTACTGCACGAGAGATCGATCCTGGTGGTGCTGCCATCGAGGCCGCTGCGGCACAAAAGGCGCGCGAAGCGATGGAGCTACGCCGTGATTTATGGATCGCCACGGTGCTGTCATTGCCGGTGTTTCTCATGGAAATGGGTGGGCATCTGATTCCGGCGGTAGAGCATTGGATCATGGCAAATGTTGGTATGCAGAAAAGCTGGATGCTTCAGTTCGTGCTCACAAGCTTGGTGCTGGCGATACCGGGACGCAGATTTTATGTGGCGGGTTTCCCCGCTTTGTGGCGTCGCGCACCCGACATGAATTCTCTGGTGGCGGTGGGAACCAGCGCGGCCTATCTCTATTCGCTGGTGGCAACTTTTTTGCCGGGGCTGTTGCCTGCCGGGACGGTGCATGTTTATTACGAAGCGGCGGCGGTCATCGTCGCCTTGATCCTGCTGGGGCGTTTGCTGGAAGCGCGCGCCAAGGGACGCACTTCGCAAGCCATTCAGCGCCTGATCGGCTTGCAGGCGCGTGTTGCGCATGTGCTGCGTGAGACGGGGACGGAGGATGTGCCGATCACTGATCTGCGGGTCGCCGATCTGCTGGAAGTTCGCCCCGGTGAGCGTGTGCCGGTCGATGGCGTGGTCACGCAAGGGCAGAGTTATGTCGATGCCTCGATGATGACGGGCGAGCCGCTACCTGTGGCTGTGCAAACCGGTGATGCGGTGGTGGGTGGAACGGTGAATCAAACCGGGGCATTTGTGCTGCGTGCGACGGCGGTGGGCGGGCAAACCCTGCTGGCGCAGATCATCCGTATGGTGGAGCAGGCGCAAGGCAGCAAGCTGCCCATACAAGCCGTGGTGGATAAGGTGACCTTGTGGTTTGTCCCCGCGGTGATGACGGCGGCGGGGCTAACCTTTCTGCTCTGGCTGATGTGGGGGCCGAGTCCGTCGTTGAGCTATGCGCTGGTGAATGCCGTCGCTGTACTGATCATTGCTTGCCCTTGTGCCATGGGGTTGGCGACACCGACCTCCATCATGGTTGGCACGGGGCGCGGTGCGGAGTTGGGCGTGCTGTTTCGCAAGGGTGCTGCACTCCAGTTGCTCAAGGATGCGCGCGTGGTGGCTTTCGATAAGACCGGAACGCTCACGGAAGGACGGCCACGCCTGACCGATCTGGAGCTGGCACTGGGCTTTACGCGTGCTGAAGTGCTGGCACATGTGGCGACAGCGGAGTCGCGTTCGGAGCACCCGGTGGCGCGGGCGATTGTGCAGGCGGCCACAGAAGAAAACCTCGCTTTGCTTGCCCTAGAAGATTTTGATTCCGTCACCGGCATGGGGGTGCAGGCAGGGGTGGCCGGGCGGCAGGTGCTGGTAGGCGCAGACCGTTATCTGCGCCAGTCGGGGATCAATATTGATGTGTTTGCCTCGATTGCCGAACGTCTGGGGCATGAGGGCAAATCGCCGCTCTATGCGGCGATCGACGGTCAGTTGGCGGCTATTCTCGCCGTGGCCGACCCGCTCAAGGCGGATACGGCGGCCGCCATCGCGCACCTGCATCAACTCGGCTTGAAAGTCGCCATGATTACCGGGGACAACGCGCGCACAGCCCAAGCCATTGCACGTCAGCTGCAGATTGACGAGGTGCTGGCCGAAGTTTTGCCGGCGGGCAAGGTGGATGCGGTGCAAGGGCTGAAGTCGAGTTTTGGACAGATCGTCTTTGTCGGCGATGGCATCAACGATGCGCCGGCATTGGCGGCTGCCGATGTTGGCGTGGCGATCGGTACGGGAACCGATGTGGCGATGGAATCGGCGGATGTGGTGCTGATGTCGGGCAGCCTGCGCGGCGTTGCCACCGCGATTGCCTTGTCGCAGGCGACGCTGGGGAATATTCGACAAAACCTGTTCTGGGCTTTTGCTTACAACACCGCCTTGATTCCGCTGGCGGCGGGGGCGTTGTACCCGTTGTGGGGTATCTTGCTCTCGCCGGTTTTTGCCGCAGGAGCCATGGCCTTGTCGAGCGTGTTTGTGCTGGCGAATGCACTACGTCTGCGTGATTTTCAACCACCGAAGGAGCATGCCTTATGAATATCGGTGCGGCAGCAAAGGCCACGGGGATCTCTGCCAAAATGATTCGTTATTACGAACAGACCGGCTTGATCTGCGCTGTGGAACGCAGTGATTCAGGTTATCGCAGTTATTCGCAGGCTGATATTCAGCGTCTGCAATTCATCCGCCGTTCGCGTGAGCTGGGCTTTTCCGTGGCGCGGATCAATGAGTTGCTGGGGCTGTGGGATAACCCCAGTCGCCAGAGTGCGGATGTCAAACGGTTGGCGCGTCAGCATATTGCCGAACTGGGACAGCAGATTGAAAAATTGCAGGAGATGATGAATAGCTTGCAGCATCTGGTGGATTGTTGTGCCGGGGATGATCGGCCGGATTGTCCGATCCTGGCGGATCTGCAACAGACAAACAGCCAAGGAGTGACGAAGTGTTGCTCATGAAACCGGCGCGTGTGGGATATGTGGGACGTGTGGGACGTACTTTGCGCTGCGTGCTTGTCGCCAGCCTGTGGACGGGCATGAGCCTGATGTCTTCAGTGACGCAAGCACAATCCGCTGACTTTATTGCCGGGCAGCTTGGAGAAAATCTGGGTGCGGAGATCGGCGGCTTGCTGGATTATGCGCGCACCCATAATCCGGATTACGCCGCCTGGCAGGCCGAGTCGCAAGCGAGTGCCGAGCGTGGTCGTGTGGCAGGACGTTGGGCTGACCCGAAGCTGCGGCTGGAGTTGATGGACGTGACGCGCATGGGCGCGCAAAACCCTAATCTGCTTCCCGGGCGGGTGGGGAGTACGCGCTACCTGTTGATGCAAGACATTTCCTGGCTGGGGAAAAACGATCTCAAGCACGATGTGGCTCAAGCGGAGGCTGCTGGTGCGCGCAGCCGCACGCAGGAGGCCTGGGCTGAACTCGCTGCGCAAATCAAGACGGCTTACGCGCGCCGTTACTATCTCCATCACAGCCTGCAACTCAACCGCGAAATGCTGGTATTGATGGCTCGTCTGGAGCAGATTGCCCGCACGCGTTATGCCAGTGGCTTGGCAGCGCAGCAAGATGTGATTCGTGCCCAGTTGGAACAAACCCGCTTGCGCAGTGAGTTGATCGAGCTGGAGATGCAGCAGCATCACGAAGATGCGCAGCTCAATGCCTTGCTCGCCCGCCCTATCCATGCGCTGTTGCAGGAACCGGTGCGGCTTCCTGTCTTGCCTGGTGCGGCAAGTCTGGATGCCCGTTTGCTGGAGGCGCGCTTGCGCCAGCACAGCCCGCAGCTACAGATGCAGGAAGCGGAAGTCCAATCCGCCGAGAAAAATCGCGCGCTGGCGGAAAAAAACCGTTATCCCGATTTCACGGTGGGCTTTGCGCCCGTGCAAATGCAGAATGCGGTACGGCAGTGGGATGTGATGCTGGAAATGAATATTCCCTTGCAGCAGGAAACGCGCCGCGCTCAAGAGCATGAGGCGGATGCGCGTTTGGAGGCGGTGCGTCGTCGTCAGGAAGCGGCAACACATCGGCTGTTGGCGCGGCTGGCGGAAGCCTTGTCGGCACTGGATGCGGCACGACATACGGCGCGGTTGATGAATGATGATTTATTGCCGCAGGCGGAGCTGACCTATCAAGCCGCTCTGGCGGGCTATGAGGCAGGGCGGCTGGACTTTGCAACGCTGCTCGAAGCGCAGCGGCAGATTCGTCAGGGACGATTAAGCCGTCTCAAGGCGGAGGTTGAGGGGTGTGTGCAACTGGCACAAATCGAGCGTTTGCTGGGAGGCAGCTTATGAAACGGCGCGGCATGGGGTTGTGGGGCGTGGCTGTCGTGGGCTTGAGCCTGGCAGCCTGGGCGGGTTACCGACTGGGACAGCAGATTCCCGCACAGCCTGTCCCACAGCAGGCGGAAATCCAAACCAAGCAAACGCTGCGCAAGATTTTGTATTACCGCAATCCGATGGGGCTGCCCGATACTTCACCGACCCCTAAAAAAGATTCCATGGGCATGGATTACATCCCGGTGTATGCCGATGGGGAGCCTGTGGTGCAGCAAGATCACAGTGGGCATGGGGTGACGCTGAGTGCTGGAAAAATCCAGAAACTGGGGGTGAAGACGGTACTCGTGACGCGGGGGGCGGTTGATCGTGTCGTGCGTGCCACGGGGCGTGTCGTGGTCGATGAGCGACGGGTGCAGGTGGTCGCGCCGCGCTTTGAGGGCTATGTCGAGCGTTTGTGGGTGAATGCCAATGGGCAAAGGGTGAGTCGTGGTCAGCCTTTGTTTGATGTGTATGCGCCAGAACTGCTGTCGGCACAGCGTGAATATCTGCTGGCGCGTCAGGGCGTACAGGCGGCGCAGCAGGGAGGGGAAGCGACGCAGCGCGGCATGCAGCAACTGGCGGAGGCGGCTTTGCAACGCTTGCGCAACTGGGATGTGGCGCAAGTGCAGATTCAGGCTTTGGAAAAAACCGGGGTGCCCCAGCGTGCATTGAGCGTGTTGTCCCCGGTCAGCGGGGTGGTGACCGAAAAGAAGGCACTCGCCGGGCAGCGTTTCATGCCGGGCGATACGCTGTATCAGATCACCGATTTATCGACGGTCTGGCTGATCGCCGAGGTGGCTGAACAGGACCTGGCGCAGATTAAGCTGGGGCTGGAAGCAACGCTGAGTTTTGCGGCATGGCCCGATAAAACCCTGACGGGGCGCGTGAGTTATATCTATCCCGAACTCAATGCGGCGACGCGGAGCGTGTCGGTGCGTATCGAATTACCGAATCCTGATTTGCAGCTCAAGCCGGATATGTACGCGAGCGTGCTGTGGCGCACCGAGCCGACTCCGCTGCTGAATGTACCTACCTCTGCGATTATCGACAGCGGTACGCGGCAAGTGGTGTTGGTGCAAACCGATGCAGCAACGGGAGGGAGCGGGCATTTTGAGCCGCGCGTGGTGCAGTTGGGGCAACGGGGCGAAACCACAGTGGCCGTGGTCGCGGGGCTGCATGAAGGCGAGCGCGTGGTGGTCGCGGCTAATTTCCTGATCGATGCGGAAAGTAATCTGCGCGCGGCTCTGAATGGATTGGCGGGTGTGAAGGCGATGAATGCTGAAGTCGCGGAAACAATCTCAACGCCGCCTCAGCCAACGCATGATGCGTCGCAAACACATACCGGACATACCGGACATACTGAACATACGCTGCAGCACAGCGGCAGCAAGCCCGCAATGACAGGGACGCATGAACATGATGGCCACGGTCACTGAGCCGCGTGGGTTGCTGGCGCGGCTGATCGACTGGTCAGGAGATCACCGCTTTCTGGTGCTGCTGTGCACGCTGTTCATCGTGCTGGTAGGGGTTGTGTCTTTACTGCGGATGCCGCTGGATGCCTTGCCCGATTTGTCCGATGTGCAGGTCATTGTGTATACCGAATATCCCGGCCAGTCGCCGCAGGTGGTTGAGGATCAGGTGACTTATCCCCTGACCACGGCCTTGCTCTCTGTGCCGCATTCAAAGACGGTGCGCGGCTTTTCATTCTTTGGGGCGTCGTTTGTCTATGTCATTTTTGATGATGCCACGGAGGTGTATTGGGCACGCTCGCGTGTGTTGGAGTATCTGAATTCGGCGGCGGGGCGTTTGCCTGCGGGCATCGTCCCACAACTCGGCCCGGATGCCAGCGGCGTAGGCTGGGTGTATCAATATGTGCTGCTGGCAAAAGATCAAAGCCTCGCCGAGCTGCGGCGTTTGCAGGACTGGACGGTGCGCTATGCCCTTGCCAAAACGCCGGGCGTGGCGGAAGTGGCGTCTATCGGCGGCTTTGTCCAGACCTGGCAGGTCACCGTTGATCCGGCGCGCTTGCGCGCGTATGGCATTCCTCTGGCAACGCTCACCCAAGTGCTGCGCAATTCGAATCGTGATGTCGGCGGGCGCACGATCGAAATGGCTGAAACTGAATACATGGTGCGCGGTCGCGGTTATCTACGCGGTGCGGCGGATATCGAAAATCTCGTCGTCAAGGCGCAGGCTGGCACGCCGGTGCTGATCCGCGACGTTGCCCGGGTGGAATTGATGCCCGATGAGCGACGCGGTCTGACCGAACTGAATGGTGAAGGCGAAGCTGTCGCGGGAATTGCGGTGGCGCGCTATGGTGAAAATGCCTTGCAGGTGATCCACGGCGTGAAACAAGGCCTGAGCACGCTGGCGAGTGCCTTGCCGGAGGGCGTGTCGGTTCAGACTCTCTATGATCGTTCCGATCTGATTCAACGAGCCATCGGTACGCTGAAACACACGCTGCTGGAGGAGAGCTTGATCGTGGCACTGGTCTGCTTCGCTTTTTTACTGCACTTACGCAGTGCGCTGGTGGCCATCCTGATGTTGCCGGTGGGCGTGCTGATGGCCTTTGCCCTCATGCATTTGCTGGGCATGAGCTCCAATCTGATGAGCCTTGGTGGCATTGCCATTGCCATCGGTGCGATGGTCGATGCGGCGATCGTGATGATCGAAAATGCCCATAAACATCTTGAGCGGCTACCCACAGAGCATAGCGTAGCGGAGCGCAGCGAGGCCTTGCTATCAGCGTGTCGTGAAGTCGGGCCGGCGCTGTTTTTCTCGCTGCTGGTGATTACGGTGTCCTTTCTCCCCGTGTTTACGCTGGAAGCGCAGGAAGGCCGACTATTCGCGCCACTCGCCTACACCAAGACCTTCGCCATGGCGAGCGCGGCCTTGCTCTCGGTGACGCTGATCCCGGTGCTGATGCTGCTGTTCATTCGCGGGCGCATTCCGGGGGAAGCGGCCAATCCGCTGAATCGCTGGCTGATGGGCGTTTATCGACCGCTCCTGAACGGGCTTTTGCAACGGAAGAAAACGACGTTGGCTGTGGCCGTGCTGGTGCTACTGGCATCGGCGTATCCGCTCAGTCGTCTGGGCAGCGAATTCATGCCCACCTTGAATGAAGGTACGCTGCTGTATATGCCCACCACCTTGCCCGGCCTGTCGATGACCCAGGCCGCCGAGTTGTTGCAAACGCAGAACCGCATCATCAAGGGCTTCCCCGAAGTTGCCTCAGTGCTGGGCAAGGCCGGGCGCGCCAATACCGCCACCGATCCCGCGCCCACGGAAATGTTCGAGACGGTCATTAACCTCAAGCCTGAAAGTGAATGGCGTGCGGGCATGAGCATGGATCAGTTGATTGCCGAAATGGATCAGGCCTTGCAGTTTCCAGGCGTGGCCAATGCGTGGACGATGCCGATCAAGGCGCGTATCGACATGCTGTCGACGGGGATACGCACCCCCGTTGGCGTGAAGGTCTATGGCAAGGATTTGCACGAAATTGAACGTCTGGCGCGTGAAATCGAGCAGGTCGTGAAGCGTGTTCCAGGAACCACCTCGGCGTATGCCGAGCGGATTACCGGTGGTTACTACCTGAACATCGAGCCGGATCGCCAGCAACTGGCACGGTATGGTCTGGCGGTAGGCGATCTGCTGGACGTGGTCGGTCAGGCTTTGGGCGGCGAGCGCGTCACCACGACGGTGGACGGGCGCGAGCGCTATGGCGTGACGCTGCGTTATCCGCGTGAGCTACGCGACGATCCGGCACAAATCGCGCGCAACGTGCTGGTCACCACCCCTGCAGGCGCGCAGTTGCCGCTCGGACAGTTCGCGCATCTGCAAATCGCCCGCGGAGCTGCGGCGATCCGCACTGAGAATGCGCAACTGGCGGCTTACATTTACATTGATCTGCAAGGGCGTGATCTGGGCGGCTATGTGGCCGAAGCGCGTAACGCCGTGGCGCAACAGGTGAAATTTCCGCCCGGCTACTATGCCAGCTGGAGCGGCCAGTTCGAGTCGATGGAGCGTGCCAGCGCACGCCTGAAACTGGTCGTTCCCTTCACCTTGCTGATCGTTTTTCTGTTGCTTTATCTCAACTTCGGTCGGCTCACTGAAACCTTGATCGTCATGCTCTCGTTACCCTTCGCCCTCGTGGGCGGGTTCTGGCTGGTCTGGTTGCTCGGCTATAACCTGTCGGTCGCTGTCGCCGTGGGCTTTATCGCACTGGCCGGGGTTGCGGCAGAAACCGGTGTGGTGATGCTGATGTATCTCGATCGTGCCTGGCAAGACATGGAGGCACGCTGCCGCGCGGCAGGCTGTCGCCCCACGGCTGCTGATATGCACAATGCCATCATGCAGGGGGCGGTGGAGCGACTGCGCCCAAAAATGATGACGGTGTGCGCGATCATCGCCGGATTGCTGCCGATTCTCTGGAGTCACGGCGCGGGTTCCGAGGTCATGAGCCGCATTGCCGCGCCCATGGTCGGGGGCATGATTTCATCCACGATACTGACGCTGGCCATCATTCCGCTGCTGTATGGCAGCATCAAGCAGCGGCAGATACGTAAAAGCGCAATGTAAGAATGTGAAAACGTGAGTGCCCTTATCCAGTTATTTCGCTGACTTTCCTCATGGCTTCAGGTGGCGCAAGCGTTGCGCCACATGCACTACGCCGACGACCAATAATCCTGACAAAACGCCGACAACGGCGTTGAGTCCATTACTGACCAGTGCCTGCCATAGCCATCCCATGCTGCCTTGGGCAAGGGCGAGTGCCGCGCCTTCTATGGCATGGTGCAAAAACGGGATGCCGTGCACCAGGATGCCGCCCCCCACCAGAAACATGGCCGCCGTGCCTGCGATGGCTAGGAATTTCATTAACCAAGGAGCCAGCACCAGCAAGAAACGCCCGAGTGCTTGTGCCATCGCCTGTGGTTTTCGCCCGAGCCACAGACCTAAATCGTCAATCTTGACGATGCCGCCCACCAGTCCATAGACCCCTACCGTCATGAGAATGGCAATGGCGACCAGAACGGCGACCTGCTGTACGAAACTGGCCGCAGCGACCGTACCCAGCGCGATGACGATGATTTCTGCCGAAAGGATGAAATCCGTGCGCACCGCGCCTTTGATCTTGTCCTTTTCCATTGCAGCCCAATCCAAATCCGCATTCTGGCTGACATCGGCATGAAGAGGCTGGGCGTGAGCCATTGCGTTATTTTCCTCATCCGCCTTGCGATGCAAGAATTTGTGCAGCAGTTTTTCTGCGCCCTCAAAGCACAAAAAGGCTCCCCCCAGCATCAGCAGGGGGATGATCAAGCTGGGCAATAATGCGCTGATCAGCAGAGCGGCGGGAACCAGAATACATTTATTAATCAGCGACCCCTTGGCGACCGCCCACACCACGGGAAGTTCGCGATCCGCACGCACGTCGGCAACCTGCTGGGCGTTGAGTGCCAAATCATCTCCCAATACGCCGGCCGTCTTTTGCGTGGCCACTTTGGTCATGGTGGTGACATCATCGGCGATGGCCGAACTTTTCTTTGCAGCGACTTTGGTCATGAGTGCCACATCATCGAGGATGGTGGCAATATCATCAAGCAAGGTTAGTAGGCTGGCACCTGCCATGAACGTATTCCTGTCAATAGTGGTGAGTTTGCAAAATCTGCCGGGGTTCCGGTGGATTGATTTCAGCGATTTCAACGATAAGACATGGGGTCGCAGAAGGATTTGCGGAAAATGCTAGTCGAAGTCGAACAAGTCGCTTAAAAATCCTTCGCGTTTTTTGTAATAAGCACTTTTTTCATGTCCACGCGGTGGGGTCGGGTGACGAGAGGGCATCTGCGTTGAAGCAGGGTAAGCCGGGTTTGAACGCTCGATGATTTTGTCGAGTTCGCCACGATCAAGCCAGACTCCACGGCAATTGGGACAATAGTCTATTTCAATATCGTTACGCTGTGTCATTGCCAGCGTAGTGTTTATGCAATGAGGGCATTTCATGGTGTGAGTCCTTTATGGTTTGCATGAAATAAAAAATCAGGGTCGAGCTGAGGTGTCGAGCGTAGCGAGCGAGCCAATAACAGCCTCGCTCTGAGTGAGACTGAGATGGCTGCCATGCAAATTGGTTCATTCTTTGTGTTTGCAAAAATGGCTTACCTGTCAAGACCCAGTCGTTGAGCCATGCGGGGAATAAAACCTTGTTTTGAGTTCTTCAAGCCCCAGCATGTCCAACATTTCCTGCAAGCGTTGTGTGGGAACTTTGCGGGGGCGATCTGGGCTACGTTTGGCGATGATCAGCTCGTTTTTTAGAGAGTGCTCCCATCCGACCAGTTCGGTGACCGAGACTTGATAGCCATGGGCTTCGAGTTGCAGGCAGCGTAGTACGTTGGTGACGTGACTGCCAAATTCACGGGTATGCAGGGGGTGTCGCCATAGTTCGCTGAGGGTGCCGCGTGCGAGTGCAGTGGCTTTCTGCTGGCGTAAGGTGGCGGCGACTTCGGCCTGGCAGCAGGGTATCAGGACGATGACTTGCGCCTGTTTTTTCAAGGCGAAATCAATCGCATCATCCGTGGCGGTGTCGCAGGCGTGCAGTGCGGTGACCATGTCGGGACGCTCGGGCAGCGCGGCAGAGGTGATGGAGTCGGCAACAGAGAGTGCGTGAAAATGCATGTCGGTAAAGCCGAATCGTTGGGCAAGCATTTGCGAGCGTTCAACCAGCTCGGCACGACGTTCGATACCGTGAATGCGGCTTCCTGCGGCATGCGGGCGGATGTACAAGTCATGGATAATAAATCCCAGATAGGATTTGCCCGCACCGTGGTCGACGATGTTGAGTGGGCTGTGCTGCTGACGCAATTCATCAAGCAAGGGTTCGATAAACTGCATCAAATGGTAAATTTGCTTGAGCTTGCGGCGGCTGTCTTGATTCATTTGGCCGTCGCGGGTGAGGATGTGAAGTTCCTTGAGCAATTCGATCGATTGACCGGGACGGACTTCGTAACGTTGCTCTTTGGGGATAGTGTTTTTTTTCATGATGCGGGAGAGTGGCAGAGTCGCGCGGCAGTATAGTGTGCTGTTGCTGTTTGATTATAGATAGGGGCGGTATCATGCCGCCTTTTCAGCATTTTTGTGGTTCCTATTTCATGCAAGAAATTGAATTTCAACTCGTGGGTCAGGGCGATGAGGCTTATGTCGCGTTGTGCAATCTGCTCAAGCTTACGGGAATCGCCAGTAGCGGCGGGCAGGGCAAGCTGATGGTGGCGAATGGCGAAGTGCGGGTCGATGGCCAACCCGAAGCGCGCAAGACTGCGAAAATCCGTGCAGGCCAGGTGGTCGAGTGCTTCGGTCAGCGTATCGTGATTGTGGCGGGGGAGTAAGCATTATGGCGATTCAATGGTTTCCCGGCCACATGACGCAGGCGCGCAAGAAGGCCGCCGAGACGCTGGCGCAGACGGATGTGGTGATTGAAGTCGTCGATGCGCGGATTCCTGAGGCTAGCTGCAATCCGATGATTCATGAGCTGCGCCGCTTTCGTCAACGTCCTTGTCTCAAATTGCTGAACAAGGCCGATCTGGCCGACCCGCAGGCCACGCGGGCATGGCTGGATTTTTTCAATGCGCAGGAAGGGGTCAAGGCCGTAGCGATCTCTTGCAAAAAGCCGGGGGAGGCTTTGCGCGTGCCTTCGTTGTGCCAAGCCCTAGCACCGCATCGGGATGACAATCTCAAGCCGCTACGCATGATGATTATGGGCATTCCTAACGTGGGCAAATCGACACTGATGAATGCCCTCACCAAGCGGCGCGTGGCAGCCGTGGGCGACGAGCCGGCGGTAACGAAATCGCAGCAGCGCATCGAACTCAACCCGCGTCAGGTGATTGTCGATACGCCGGGAATGTTGTGGCCGAAGATTGAGCATCTCAGCGATGGCCTGATGCTTGCTACCTGCCATGCGGTGGGGCGCAATGCGGTGATTGATGAAGAAGTCGCGGTGTTTTTGGCGGGAGTTTTGCTAGAGCATTACTCTGCTGCGGTGGCGACACGCTATCGTTTGGATACAGCGGGGCTCGATGCGGTTGGAATCGTTGAAGCCATTGCCAGAAAGCGTGGCTGCTTCATCAAAGGGCGTGCGGGTGAGTTGGACTTGGAACGTGCCGCAATGATTTTTCTAACCGACTTTCGCGATGGTGTGTTGGGGCGTATCAGTCTGGAAACCCCATCGAGCCGTCAGGCCATGCTGTTGGCAGCGCAGGCGACAGCGATTGTAGAGCCATCTTAGCCTGAGCCTAGGATTGGCGTGAAATACAAAAATTAGAGTTGAGTTGAAGCTTTGAGCGTAGCGAACCAATCAGTAGCCGCCCCTTGAGGGGGCGTAGGCGGGGTTTCACGGAGCATTGCTCCGTGCCGCCGAAGCCGGACGGCTGTGCAAAGTCGTCCGTGGGGGATGGGTGGGGTAAGCGTATCTGGTATCTGTTATCGGGTAACGATTATTTCATCTTTTGTGGGTGGAGATGGCTACCATGATCGTTAGATTGCGCGTGCCTCTGCCGGTGTTTTTGCATCAATGTTCATCGCGTGGATGGCTTCTTTCATGAGTTCGCCGAGGGCGGCGTAGACCATGCGATGGCGGGCGACGGTGTTTTTGCCTTCAAACTGTGCGGAAACGATTTGCATGCGGAAGTGGCTGCCGTCGGCCATGAAACCGGCGTGGCCGTGGTGTTGATGGCTGTCGTCAAAGACCTCCAGTGTGATGGGTTCGAGTACGGCCATGCGTGTACGGATGGTGTCGATTTTGCTCATGATGTGATGGCTTTATTTGGGGAAAACCTGTTTGAAGGGGCGTACCCAGTGATGCTTGAAGACACCTACGGCCACATAGGGATCTGCGGCAAGCCATGCTTCGGCTTCGGCTTGCGAGGCGAATTCAGCAACAATCAGGCTGCCTGCGAAACCTGCGGGGCCTGGGTCGGGAGAGTCAATGGCGGGCAGGGGGCCGGCGAGTACGAGTCGGCCTTGGTCATAGAGGGCTTGTAGTCGGGCAAGGTGCTCGGCGCGCACCGATAAACGTTTTTCGAGGCTATGGGCGGCATCTTCACCATAGAGGGCATAGAGCATCATTTTTCCTCGATGAATTTCGACAGATAAATGCCTTGGCCGATGATGAAGACAAACATCAGACCCATGGTGCCGAAGAGCTTGAAATTCACCCAGACATCGGTGGGAAGCCCCAGGCCAAAGGCAATCAGCAGGTTAAGACCGCCTAAGGCCAGGAAAAAGCCGCCCCAGGCTAGATTGAGTTTGGTCCAGAGGTGCTCGGGTAGTTGCATTTGGGCTTCGAGCATTTCACGGATCAGATTTTTTTTCATCAGAATGGGTGCACCGAGCAGTACGCAGGCAAACAGCCAGTAGAGAACGGTCGGTTTCCATTTGATGAATGCTTCATTGTGGAAAATCAGCGTGAGGCTGCCGAAGAATACGACCAGCACCAGGCTTGCCCAGAGCATTTTGTCGACTTTGCCGTGACGCAGCCAGACCCAGGCGATTTGCAGGGCGGTGGCGACGATGACGACGAGGGTTGCGACAAGGATGGGGGCTTGCGCGAGCGTGATGGCTCCGCCGATGCCTAGCGGGCCGAGGATTTGGGTGATGAAGTCGAGCGCTGCCTGTGGCTTGCCTTCGGACAGTTTGAAGGAAAGAAAGAACAGGATGACCGGCAATAGATCAAAGAGAAATTTCATATCTCAAGGATTATACAATGGTTGAGTAAGTTGCTCAGGATTTATCAAAACGGAGCGATGCGGAGTTGATGCAGTAGCGCAAGCCCGTGGGGGCAGGGCCATCGGGAAACACATGTCCAAGATGTGCGCCGCAATGTTGACAGAGCACTTCGGTGCGCGTCATCTGGTGACTATGATCGTCGGCTTCTTCGATGTGTGCTTGGGCGTGAGGCTGGCTGAAACTCGGCCAGCCACAGCCTGAATCGAATTTGTCATTCGAGTCGAACAGCGGTTCATTACAACAGATGCAGCGATAACAACCGGTTTCGTGATGATTCCAGTACGCGCCTGTAAAAGCGTGTTCCGTTCCTTTTTCGCGTGTCACCTGATATTGCTGTGGCGTGAGCTGGTTGCGCCATTCGCTTGCGGTTTTGACGAGCTTGGGTGGCATGAGCGTCTCAATGCAGATGGCGTGGGGTGGTTTCGGTTTGGTCTTCGGGTAATTCGGCGTGCATGGGTTCCCCTTCCGGATTCGGGTAGAGGGGGGAGCCGCAATCGTCACAATATTCAACGGGTAGGCGGTGGTCGATTTGCAGAATCTGCTTGACTCCCACCTCACGCAGCAAAGTTTCGATGTAGGCGGGTGTGTCCATATTGGAATCTTCCTCATCCAGCAAGGGCCAGACAACGCCGTGGATGACTTGATTACTGTCTTTCAAGGAGAAGCCGACACGATATTCCGTCAGCTCCTGCTCATAGAAAGGCGCAATGGTGGCGCACAGCGCATCGGCCTGGATGTTGAGTGTGGCATTGAGAAAAGCAACCGATGCGCGTAATGAGTAGCTGCGTGAGAGACGGTCGGACATGCGGCAGGCCGCGTGGTAGGACAGCGGCAACAAGAGCTCGCTGGCACACCCCGTGAGCATGGGACGCAGAGCTTCACCCGCCTGGCTGCTCCATTGTTGAAGGACATGATCCCGATTGTGATTGTTTTGGGCATCTTCTTCTTGCCAGCGAAATAACGGTGCCCCTGGATTGATGAGTGCCACCCCCACGAGATGTCGAGTATCGGATAGAAACTGAGTGGTTTCCGGCATCTGTTCGGTTTCGATGGACAAATCGCGATTGTGCGCAGCACATGCCCCGAGTCGATCCGTGAGTTCAGCGGTCTGGCAGTAACCTTGGGGCAGTTGGTCCGGGCTGTAGAGATAGTCAGCTAGCGCGATTTTTACGCCTTCGGCAAAAACGTGCGCTTGTAGATGAACGCGCAGATTGGCCATGATGGAGGCTGAAAGGGTTCCGCATGGAATCCCATAACGTGACCACGCCAAAAGAGGCGCGTTGAAGAGGAGCAGACTGGAAGAGGCGTGTGTGCGGATCTCGCAACGACTTTCGATCATTTCAGCCAGTGCGTTATAAGCACGGTCAGCCGCTTTTTTATTGAAGAGATGCTCAAGTGCTGTGGAGAGCGTGGATTCATCGCCTTCCTTCAGAATCTGGTCGATTAGCGGAGCCAGTCGAGCCTCCCAGTGGGCATCCTCAATACGGCAGCAGGAAAGTCCGAGTCCTTGAGCCAGCTGGATCAGCTGTTCAAAATCCGGGGTGGCGCGGGAGGTACGGGAAGTGCGGGTGCGTTTCATGCGGTGCGCCTACAGGAAAGGGAGGACGGAATATTGTGCGGAACATTTGGGGAAACCTCACATTGTAACATCGTAAAATGATTGAAATTTATTCAACAGCAAGGTGAAATTAGTTGGTAATATCGCGCCTTTCCTGATTAGAAGAAACCAAATGTTCGGGCGTTTCATGCCTTTGGAAGGCAAGTTTTTCGAGCTGTTCAATGCACACGCAGAACAGATCGTCGCCGGAGGGCGAGAACTCAACGCACTGTTGGCGAAGCTGGGCGATACCGTGCCCAGTGCCGATCAGCATGCCAAAACTATCGATGCCATAGAGAAGCGTGCAGATCAGATCACGCATGAAACAATCACGCTCTTGCATCGCACCTTCATTACGCCCTTTGATCGGGATAGCATCCATCAGTTGATTTCCAATATGGATGACATTCTCGATCTGATCCAGGATGTTGCCGAATCATTGGTGCTCTACGATATCCGCGAGGTGACCCAGGAGGCGCGTCTACTGGCGGAAATCTGTCAATCCTGCTGCGAGCGGGTAAAGGCAGCCGTTGAGTTGCTGTCGAACATGGAACATGCGCAGACCATCATGAATGCCTGTCGCGATATCGATCATCTGGAGTCAGATGCCGACCATGTCATGCGCTCAGCCATTTCGCGCCTGTTCCGTGAGGAGCCGGATATGCGACAGGTCATCAAGTTCAAAACGCTTTACGAATTGCTGGAAACCATTACCGATCGCTGCGAGGATGTTGCCAATCTTGTCGAAGGCATCGTACTGGAAAACTCCTGACCGCATTTTCCCCATTCGTTTTCATTTCCATTTTTCTTAGTCATTTCTAGCATCCATGCATTCGCTGGACATCGGTCTCTGGGTGGTCGTCGTGCTGGTGGCACTGGCACTGCTGTTCGATTTCATGAACGGCTTTCATGATGCCGCCAACTCGATTGCTACCGTCGTTTCTACGGGTGTGCTCAAGCCACATCATGCTGTGGCTTTTGCGGCTTTCTTCAATGTCATCGCGCTGTTTGTCTTTCAGCTCAAGGTCGCTGCCACCATAGGGAAAGGCACGATTGATCCTGGCATCGTCGATCATTACGTCATTTTTGGTGCCTTGGTTGGGGCGGTTTCGTGGAATCTGATTACCTGGTATTACGGTATTCCGTCGAGTTCTTCTCATGCGTTGATCGGTGGTTTGGTGGGAGCCGGTGCTGCCAAGGCTGGCTCGGGGGCATTGATCTGGTCGGGTGTGGGCAAAACCGTGGCGTTCATATTGATTTCCCCATTACTGGGGTTTCTGCTGGGCTCTTTCATGATGCTGGCGGTTTCATGGGTGTTCTTCCGCACTACGCCGCGCCGTGTCGATCGCTGGTTCCGCCGTTTGCAACTGGTCTCCGCCTCGCTGTATAGCTTGGGGCATGGCGGTAATGACGCGCAAAAGACAATGGGGATTATCTGGATGTTGTTGATCGCAGCAGGACACGCCTCGACCAGTGATACTACGCCGCCCATCTGGGTGATTGTGACTTGCTATCTTGCCATGGGGATCGGTACGCTGTTTGGTGGTTGGCGCATCGTCAAGACCATGGGGCAGAAAATCACCAAGCTCAAGCCCGTAGGCGGCTTCTGTGCCGAAAGCGGCGGTGCGATGACACTGTTTTTGGCGACTGCGCTGGGTATCCCCGTATCGACGACGCACACGATTACCGGTGCGATTGTCGGGGTCGGTTCGACCACCGATGCACGCAAGGTGCGCTGGGGTATCGCGGGAACCATCGTCTGGGCGTGGATACTCACCATTCCCTGCAGTGCGCTGATTGCCGCCATTGCCTGGTGGCTGGGGCGCATGGTGCTTTGAGCGGATCATGGTGATTCAGTCCGCGCTCTGCTGCACCCAAGAAGGATGGGCTGCAAAAAGATGCACCGGGTTGTCGATCAAAGTACATTTTTTGCGCGGTACGTTGATGTAGATCAACCCTGTGCATTGCCCGCCCTGCATCACATTGCCGCGCATGACTTCGGGATCCAACGTCTGCTGTATATCTGTAATGACCCCGTCCAGCATGAATTTTCCTGCGGGAAAACAAACAGCTAGATCAATTTCACGTTTGTCTTGTTCACCTAAATGGTGATCAATCTTGAGGCGAGCTTCGATGCTGCGCTCCAGATGCTTGAGCGAGCGCAGATCATGATTGCGTGATTGGCCTTGCGAATGGGGCATGGTTGAAGGCGGTGGATCAGGCTTTTACACCTGATCTTCGCAATGAATCAGGAAACAATTACTTTGCGGCAGGTGCAGCAGCAGGTGCAGCAGCAGGTGCGGGAGCTGCATTGCCAGCGGGGGCAGGGTTGTTGCGCATCATGCGTTTTTGTCCGCCTTGAGGCCCGTGATGGCGTTCAAAATGCTGGTCAGCGATGGCTTTCTGCTCCGGGGTGAGCACGGCGTAAAGATCTTTCAGCGCAGCATTCATGGTTTCCATATTGGCCAGTCGCTGCTTCATGAACTCGATGCCTTTGTCCATACGCTCAGGGGCTGAAAGTGTAGCAGCCTTGCTTGCGGGAGGCTGAGTCTGCGCCTGCGGGCACATGGTCTGCATGCTTTCAATCTGCTGCTTGGCCTTGCCAACGAAGGCTTGCCAAGCGGCATCTTGCGCTGCCGTAACTTTCAGATCGGCCTTGAACTTGTCAAGGCGGGCAGAGGCTGCCGCTGCAAAATCAGGTGCTCCGGTTTTCCCCTGCATTTTGCCGCGCATCATGCCATGCTCGGATGGACAGTTTCCGGGGCCGCCCATCATGCCCCAGCCACCGGGTTGAGCGAGCGTCGTTTCAGCCATAAGCCCCAATGCGCTGAAGGCGGCGATGCCAACGATGATTTTTTGCATACGTTTCATGGTGCTTTGCTCCTTGAGGATGAAGTGTGAAAAGGTGATTGTCGCAGCAAATTGACAAAAGAGGGTGATACCTCAGCGCTGGTTTTGTAAGGCGATGTAATGGGGTACTTGCCGCGAGCAATGCATCCCAATTATCGGGATGGCCAGCGTTGAGTATTTTCTGGAAGGCCACGTAAGGGCCTGTCTTGGCGCCTGATGAGTGCAAGGTTACCCTAGACACCCACCCATTCCCCACGGACGGCTTTGCACAGCCGTCCGGCTTCGGCGGCACGGAGCAGTGCTCC